>DASXQM010000232.1:0-51159 GCA_036507195.1 Pyrinomonadaceae bacterium
CTGACGATCTATAAGCCGGCGATCGACCCGTTGAAGCCGAAGGAGTTTGAAGATCTACGACCAGACTTTGAAAGGATGGCGGCGGTAATTCCTGAACAAGTTAATATCGGTGGCGAACAGGTGAGCCGCGACATCGCGACAGTGTTTGTGAAGGTGAAAGAGGAAGATAAGCCGGAACAAGCTGAGCCCATTACGCTAATCCTGGTCGATGGCGCGTGGATTATTGGCGACAAAGAGAATCAGGCGATTGTAAAAAAAGCCGGCAAACAGTTTTTCTTTAACGCCCGCATCAATACTCACCACGACGAGGTGCAAGCCATGTTGACGCGAGTTTCCCTGGCTCAGCTCCTTTATAGCCAACAACACGGTGGCCTGTTTGCGGATTTACCTACTCTGATTTCGCTGGGGTTGCTGCCAAAGGATTTAGAAGGCACGGAGTCGACCGGTTATCGCTTCCATGTTAACGCGCCCGCCGGCGGCAAAGCATGGAACGCGGCGGCCGAACCGGCCCAATATGGCCGCACGGGCCGGCTCTCCTTTTACCTGGACGCAAGCGGAGTAAGGAGTAGCGATGTGGGCGGGAAACCTCTGGCACCAGTGGTGAAGAATTAAGCTAGGCTCGATTTCGCTCGCAATGAGCCAGCCGGTAAAACAGTATCAATCTGTCACCCTTGAATCTTTCTATTGCGCCCAGGCTGCGGGCTAACTAGAATGGATTTTGCGACGCCTCCGAGCGTCTTCCTGGTTCTGCCACCTCATCAAATTCGAGCAAAGACACTGCGGCAGCCCCGGAGTGTCTAGTCAGCCCGAACCCGGGGTCCCTGACGCGGCAGCCGCGCTGGGGTTGGATGGTAACGCAGGGCTCCTGTCTGAAACGTACGGAGTTAGTAGGAAACCATGGCGGAATTAACTCGATCAATCGTATCACGCGTGCGGCAGTATCTCGGTGACCGCCGCCATCAGAAGCGGCAAAAGGTATGCCTGCCTTTTAGCCTTTCCCTGGACTCGCCGGCTAGAAGTCTCAACGGGAAGAGACGAGTTACCAGCATGGAGGGCCACACGTTAGACGTGAGTCCGAACGGACTGTCGCTCATTATTCCCAAGATCACGCTCGGCGAACATCATCTGGTGGGGGAAAACCGCCCCTTGAATGTGAAGCTTGAATTGCCAGAGGGCCCAGTCGAAATGCAGGTGCTGCCGATTCGTTATGAAAGCCTGGAAGACCACGAGACCGAGACGGGATACCTGATTGGATCGAAGATCGTTGGAATGTCTGATCAAGATCGCGGGAAGTATGCTGACTATGTTGTGGCCCTGCCAGGCCGAAAGCGATGACTTATTCGGTAGCCTGCGAAGTGAAACTAAGCAAAATCGAGCCGACCGAAAACTTCAGGCACGTGAAAGTAAGGCTCTGGTGTATGAGTCGGTTGCCACGCCAGATACCGCTCGTTTCCTGTCCCGATGCAACGGAATAAATTGCAACGCCAGACATCGCCCCGTTGTGGTTTGGGAATTGAGGCGCTCCAGGGAATAAGGATAATGATTGTTAACTCCTCCCCGGCCATGCGCGCGGCGGTAGTCATTCCTGAACAAAACTCCCAATCAGTCTCGCGGCCGCCCATTGTCAAGTGAATCCCCAAGTCAACCCACTCACCGGTTGGCGCAGCCTCAAATTCGAAATAACGTTCCGGCATATTTAGATTGGGCGCGATAAAAATTTCACATACATCTCTATCCCATAGCCCAATTGTCTTTTTGTCGAGTTGCGGATCGGGATTGATTATTAATGGCTCATTCTGCCGGCAAACAAAGCGCACGATTAATGATTCTTCTGACCAGATAATTCGTGCTTCAGTATGCCGCGACGCTGGCGCCTCTTCTCCCGACCACTTCTGAGTTATCTGAATCGCCTGGGCTCCATTCCAGGCGGGATGATCGAATTCGTTGGCACTAAGGCTTAGCTCAGAATACTGTGCGGTGATTGTGCGTTCCTGGACCATTAGAAAAGACTCTTCACCCAGCCACCATCGACTTGAAGTGTGACACCCGTGATGTAGGACGCACGTTCGGAAGCCAGGAAGGCTACGGCGGCTGCGATCTCTTCAGGTTTCCCAATCCGGCCCATCGGTCCCTGCGTGGCCCACGCCGCGATAATTTCCTCTTTCGGTTTGCCCAACGCCAACGCCCGCGCTTCGGCGACCTCTTCCTGTCTCTCGGTCAGGGTGTAGCCCGGCGCCACGTTGTTTACGGTAACGTTGTCAGGCGCGACTTCATTGGAAACGGTCTTGGCCCATCCGGTGAGCGCGGCACGCACCGTGTTGGAGAATAGCAGTCCATCAATCGGCTGCTTCACGGAAACCGAAGTGATGTTAACGATGCGGCCCCACTTCTGCGCCTGCATTCCCGGTAGAACTAGTTTCGCCAAACGAATCGCCGAGAGCGCATTAAGCTCAAACGCCTGGCGAAACGTTTTCAACTGTGCCTGAGCAAAACTGGATGCGGGTGGCCCGCCGGCGTTGGTAACAAGGATATCGATGCGTCCGGCGCGTTCTCGCGAGAGGCTGACGAAACGTTCCATTGCCTGATCGTCGGTGACGTCAGCGCCTACCCCGGCAACTCTGGCGCCTGTTTCGTCATGGATCTTTTGCGCTGCTTCGCTTGCCCGCGCTTGATCCCGTGAGCATATGAAGACCCACACACCTTCGCGCGCCAGTTCGCGTGCGGCAGCGAAACCAATCCCTTTGCTGGCAGCTGCGACAAGCGCAACGCGGTCTTTTATTCCCAGGTCCATGAACTTGTCTCCAGAAGCATATTTGCGAACGCTACTTCAAGGCCGTAAGACAAGCGTCGAGCAGTTTCGCCGGCTCGTCGTTCTGAAAGACGCGGGCGCCGGTATTTTTCGAAAACTTCTTGAGGAGGTAATCCACCTCATCGGCGACGCCGCCCGTGCCCGTCAAACAGCCGATAACTTTTCCTTCATCATGAGCAATCGTAAATTCGTTGAGCGAGCCCATTGCGCCGGCTATAAAAAGCACAATCTCGCAGGAACGTACCAGCACCACATTTCGTCCTTTCAACCCGAAACCGGTGTAGACGATTACATCGCATGCGTCCAAGGGTAGTTCATATTTTTCCACGTGCTCCCGGCTGTCGCAGGCAGGGGAAATTCCCAAATGGAAAACTCCCTCATCATGCGCAGTTTTGCCTACAACGTAGACTATTCCCGTCGTTGCCCCAGTCAAAAGCACCAGATCACGCGTTGCGATAACTTTAGCCAGACCACTGGCTTTATCCCCCAGCGCTTCTTTGTGGCCTGCTGGTGATCCATCTCCGGCTGAACCCATTACACCGACTGCAATACTCATTTGCGTGTTCGAAACCAAGGATTAGAATTCCTTGTAAAGAGAAGATAGGTTCCAATCAGCTGCAAGATCGTAATGATGACGCTAAGTGTCCCGGATAAAACATTTCTCCTTACCTCTTGCAGATTGGCTGGAATCGCGAAAGGAAGTCCAAAAAGAACCAGCACCAGCCAAACAATTCGCGCCCAATTTCTTCGCGCCGATATTCTGTTAACCAAAAGGAAACCAACAGCGAAAACCGCAATGACTATGAGCAGCGCGAAAAACATGGGGACCCCTGACAATCTTTGTGCCAGATGAAATATTGAGGCCATCAATCCAATCGCTAACGATGAAATAAGAAATTGGACCGCTCTAGAGACTTCTCGGGGCCGCTCAGCATTCGCGTGTTGTTCACTTGTCGGTTCCATATTAGTCCTAATCGGAAGCTCTATTGTTTGTAACGACTCCCGGAACAGGTTCTTCCGTCCGCTCGTCCTGATCCTTGTCCCACCATCTTTCCGTGGCAAACCAGGCGACGCCGGGAAGCAGGAAAAACGCACCGATTCCGACGGCAACCGCCCGCGGCGAAAGCCCGAAACGATCCAGCAGTTCGCCGGTCGCATAGTTTGAGACTGCCATTGTAAGGGTAAGCAAAGCCAATTCGGCGGCAAATACGCGCCCGCGAAAGTTGTCCTCGACGCTGCGCTGGAGCAGCACAGTAGAGAACACCCAAAGGATGCTCCCCCCAGTATGTGCTAGGCCCAGAACGATGAGGGCAACAACAAAACTGGTCGCAACGCCGAAAGCCATGTAAAACGCCCCGCCGATCAGAAAAGCTATTCCGATTGAGACCTGCATGCCCTTCTTGCCTTCACCAGAAATCCGGCGAGCAACGATCGGCCCTACCGCGGTGCCGATTCCACGAGCTGCAAAGAGAACACCGATGCCCGTAGCCGCGCTTTTACCAACGGGAAATATTTTCTCGCCAAAGACTGCCAGCAGCGTCAATATTCCCCCACCCAACCCCCAGGCCGGTTTCACCAGCAGCAGAGCCAACACACGTGGCCGGTGTTTTACGTATCGCACTCCTTCGATGGTCTCGAGGATGCCCAGCGCCCGGCTGATGGTGAGCTTACTCTTCTCACGAGGCGGACGCTTGGGCAAGCGCACGCTCGCGATCAGCGCCGCCGAAAGCAGATATGTCAGAGCGTCCAGGATGAAGGCGACGTCGGTGCCAAACCATCCAGTGACCACACCGCCGATAGCTGCCCCAAGCGTCAACATCGCGGACCAGGTTACGGAAGAGATCGCGTTTGCAGCAACGAGCTCGCGGTCAGAAACAATCGAAGGAATAACCGCGGTTTTGGCAGGTTCGAAAAACGTAGAAAGCCCCAGTTGCAGTACCGTGAGGAAATAGACGATCCACAACTGATCTGCGCGGCGGACAAAAAGAAAGCCCAAAACAACCACCGCCCGGAGCAGATCGGAAACGATCATGATCGAGCGGCGACTGAATCGATCAGCAACAACACCTGAAAGCGAACCGAATACAAAACTCGGAAGGAACCGAGCTACCAACAAGAGTCCAACAGCCCGGCCCGAACCAGTCAGATGGAGAATGATCGTGTAAAGAGCGATCGTATCAAACCAATCGCCCATCTGACTTACGACCTGGCCGAGCCAGACCTGGCGAAAACTACGATTGCCCCGAATCAACTCGATGTAACCGGCTGGTCGGGTTGTTTCTACCGGTGTGCTTAAACCTGTCACTTTAGTTTACTCAGGGAAGTGATGAGTAATGAGTGTGGAGTACGCAAAACCCTACTGCAACCCACCCGCGAATGGTCTGTCGTTTTGACGCGAAGACGAAGGGTGCACGGAGAAATGAATGTTGTCAACTCATCAATTGCCCATCAATTGCTCAAACTGACTGAGGTTTTCAATCTGACCATTCAATCTGACACCAAAGTGATTTCGGCGGGGTTGATTGAATTTCCGCATTGAAGAGAGCTTCGTAAAGTACTCAGTAAGTCCGTCTGTTTGATAACCATGACCAGTCTCTAGCGTGCGGCACAACAATTGAGAAAGGAATTGCGCGGCTGAGAGAAGTCCACAGGCTTCACGGGCTCTCCGCACGGAGTCCGAGCCGCTGATTTCTAAAATCGGTAGTTCAGAATGTGACTGACACTCGATTTTGACAAGACGCTCACCCAGCAAGGCAAGCTCGGAGGCTTGCCCGCTTGCCCGCTCGATGGCCGGAAGCAAGGCTGAATTGTTCCCAGCTTTGCTTCCGGCCTCTAAACTGACTACGACCACCTGGTCAGTTGCGCGGCAAAAGGGAACTGAGGGTCTTTTACGGTTTTTGTGGTTTTTGTTAAGTGCCTCGTGAGTTTGAGGAGCTTGGATGAAGCAGGCCGACGTGACTGATTACAGCCCAGAGTTCTCGCTGGGCCGTTACCGCTTTTTTATTCTTGCCGGTATCGCTTTTATAGCTGCCTGGGCAATTCAACAGGTGTCCTCACTTGCCTTGCTGACCATCACTATCTTGGCTGGCCTCCAGGTAGTTTATCTTGCCTGGTCTCGTCTTACTGCCAAGACGCGTGAAACGGAAGAACTCAGCCGAATACACCTGGCCACAGCCGAGGCATTGGCAACTGCGATTGACGCCAAGGATCAAACTACCCACTGCCATGTGCGTCGGTTGCAAATTTACGCCGTGGGATTGGGTGAAGTCCTGGGCCTTTCAAAGGGAGAAATTGCGGCCTTGAGAGCAGGAGCGTTGCTGCATGACATTGGGAAACTTGCAGTGCCCGCGCACATCATCAACAAACCCGGCAGATTGACTGCCGCCGAGTTTGATAAGATGAAAATCCACACTACCGTCGGCGCGCAAATACTAAGCCGGGTTGACTTTCCTTATCCGGTAACGCCGATCGTGCGGCATCATCACGAACAGTGGGATGGGCTTGGCTATCCCGACGGGCTCAAAGCAGAACAGATACCGATCACCGCGCGAATTATTTCAGTTGTCGATTGCTTTGACTCGGTCAGAGAGGATCGTCCTTTCCGTCGCGGCATGACTCGCGATGAGGCCATTGCATTGTTGTTACGAGGTTCAGGCAACCATTTCGATCCGCGGGTAGTTGAGTTGTTCATGAAACATCTGCCGCGGTTCGAATCGCAAATTGCCACCGCTGGTCTGCCACAACAACTGCCGACCAAAGAAGTGGGCGAACCTTTTGCCTTGACAGAAGTGGATATGGCCCAGACGAGGGAACGTGGTTGCTACATGGCTTACGATCAGATCAAGAGCGCGCACCAGGAGGTCTATGCCCTGTACGAGATAGCGCGAACCTTCGGATCGTCTCTGGACGTGCGCAATACTGTGGAGGTTTTAGTTGACAAGGTTGGACACGTAGTCCCGTTTGATACTTGTGTGGTGTATCTTCACGACGAAGTGAAGGGCTATGCAACTCCGGCTCACGTGGCGGGAAGAAACGCACAGCTCCTGGCGACAAAGTGTGTCGCGCCGGGTGAAGGAGTGACGGGATTTGCCCTGGCGAATCGCAGTCCGATCAATCAACTTCATCCGAGTCTTGATTTCGCCGGCCTCGATATTGAACGCGAATACCGCTCGATGGCCTCGCTGCCCTTGTTCAAAGAGGAAATGTTGTTGGGCGCGTTGTCAGTTTATTCCGTCGAGCTGGAGCAATACACAGATGACCACATGCGTTTGCTGGAAACGGTAACGAGATTGGCTTCGGACGCACTGTCAAACGCAGTGCATCACGCCGAAGCGGAATCTAATGCGCTAACCGACCCATTGACAGGTTTACCAAACGCGCGCTATATGACTCTCCGCTTTGATGAGGAAGCGTCTCGAGCCCGGCGCAACGCGCGGCCTTTCCAGGTGGTGATGCTTGATCTCGATGACTTCAAGATTGTCAACGACACCTTTGGACACAAAGTTGGCGACAAGGTGTTGCGTGAGATGGGGCGAATCATTCAGGCACAGCTTCGCGAGTACGATTTTCTGGCGCGTTACGCCGGCGACGAGTTTGTTGCCATCGTTCAGGAGCTGGTAGGAATTCAGGTTGATGACTTAAGAAGTCGGATCGAAACCGCTGTTTCCGAGTTTTCACTACCCGTTCGCGGTCGCGGCCAGGCCGTGGTGGGAATAAGCGTGGGCACCGCGACGTATGGGGTCGACGGCGAAACTTTGGATCAATTGCTGGTAGCCGCCGACCAGGCTATGTACCGCGCCAAGTCCAGTCATAAGCTGGATAAAATCTCGAAGAAGGCCCTGCCATCTGCAGAAATCATCGAGTTCAAAGACGGTGACCTCGCTGAACTCGAGAACGAGAACCTCGCTTCAGTTTCAGTCAACTAATAGTTTCAAATTACAAGTCTTGACATTCCTATCTTCATCGCTTTCAATCACTGTTAGAGAGGCGTACTCCGGAGTCGCGTAAGCGAAGCCTAAGGCGCTTTCCGGCGCCCAGGGGTTACCCGGGACCGGCCCCTCGTCTCAGGATTGCAAGCATGCCTTCTGCCACTAACCCCGATCAAATTGCCGACGTTCTCGTGGTTGACGACGATATCGACGCGCGCGAACAACTGTGCCTTGCCTTCGAAAAAGCCGGCTATCGTGCGTCCGCCGTTGGTGACGCCACGGCAGCACTGCGCTCACTTCAGAAAACACCGTGCGATCTTGTCGTGATCGACCTCGCCTTGTCCGGAGTCGACGGTCTTGCACTTTGCAAGATTCTTCGCGCGCAACCATCAACCAGCAACTTGCTTTTGATTGCTCTCTCTAATAACGAAGTTGAGAGCCAAAAGCAGGAGGCCTTCGCTGCGGGAGCCGACGACTACATTGCCAAGTCTGCTACAGCCGAAATCATTTCCCGCTGCGGGACTCACCTGCGAGCCGCCCAGAGAGAATGGGCACTCATCGGAAGTAATCGCGAGCTGCGATTCCTGGCTGATCTGGGTCGCGGGTTATTGCGGACTTTGGAGCCAGATCAATTGGTGCGTCGTGTGGCTGGAGCAACATACGAGGGTACCAGCGCCGCGATGTGTGCCGCCTTTGTGAGTCTGGGCGACAAGAGCGAGGCTGCCTGTGTGTTTGATCGTGAGGGTAGCGCTGAAGATTCTGCGCTGTTGCAAGTTGATCGCTTAAAGAGTTGGCTGACTTCATCAACATCGTCAAGCGCCGTGCCGTTAGTTATCGGTGACCAGGGCAAATTTTTCCTGCGCGACGAAGCGCATGAGGTCGAATACGCGGTGCCACTCAGCTTTGGCGGCCGCAGCAAGGGCGCGTTGATTGTAGCCTTTGACAAGCGTGAAGATTGCGACGACACCGTCTGTCGGCTGGTTGATGCGGCCGCGCAACAGGCCGCGCTGGCTGCGCATATTTCAAGTCTATATCAGGCCGCCCGTGATGCATCGGCCAATCTCACGATTGAAGTTGAGCGACGCACTGCGGAAGTGCAAGCTCAGCGACGCTTCATCGAGGCAATTATCGATAGCCTACCGCTTTCGCTTTACGCAATCGATCGCAATTACGAGATTGTTGCCTGGAACCGCAACCGCGAGCTGGGCGACCTTGGCATACCGCGTGGCTCAGTGCTCGGGAAAAATATCTTCAAAGTCCTTACTCGCCAGAAAAAGGAGCTGCTTGAGAGCGAATTCGCCAGTGTGTTTGCAAG
The DNA here is from genome assembly GCA_036507195.1 of Pyrinomonadaceae bacterium. Classification (GTDB taxonomy): domain Bacteria; phylum Acidobacteriota; class Blastocatellia; order Pyrinomonadales; family Pyrinomonadaceae; genus PSRF01. Next base: position 9,053 of record DASXQM010000232.1, read on the forward strand.
CGGAGACATCCACCGTATCGAACATGCAACCGCTAACGCAAATGGCGAAATGAAACATTGGGTAATAAGCAAGATTCCGATGTGGACCGATCTAAAGGGCGGAGTATCGCACGTCATCACGATAGGCGAGGAGATCACTGACCGTGTCGAAGCAAACCGCGCCGTTGCCCGGGCTGAGAAGCTGGCAGCAATCGGAAGATTGGCCTCGGGTGTGGTTCACGAAATAAACAATCCGCTCGCCACCATCTCTGCTTGCGCCGAAGCCCTGGAGTCCCGCGTTAGCGAAGGTGAGTTTAAAGAGTCAGCCGCGCTTGATGACCTTCGCGAGTATCTTGGTTTGATTCGCGGTGAGGCTTTTCGTTGCAAGATGATTACCAACGGGTTATTGGACTTTAGTCGGACACGGACGACAGAACACGAGCTTGTTAACCTCGCGGACGTCATATCTTCAGCCGCACGCCTGCTGTCGCATCAGCAGCGTGGCGAGAAAGTAGAATTTCAAATCGATACCGCTGAGGTATTACCGCCCATTTCCGGTGACGCTGGGCAGTTGCAGCAGGCAGTGATTGCCCTGGCAGCAAACGCAATCGACGCAATGCCTGACGGGGGCGTGCTAAGAATCGCGAGCAAAAGAAATGGAAACAAGGTGCTGGTAGAGGTCAGTGATACCGGGGTGGGGATTCCTCCGGAAAATATTACAAAAATCTTTGAGCCCTTCTTCACCACCAAAGAGATTGGTAAAGGCACAGGTCTTGGCCTGGCGGTTTGTTATGGTATCTTAACGGAGCACGGCGGCAGTCTGGACGTGCAATCTACAGTGGGCGTCGGCACTACTTTCACAATTTCACTCCCGGCAATCAATAACGACGGAGAACCGTAGGCTTGAACGAGCAAAAAGCAGCACGAATTCTGATCGCCGAAGACGAAGCAAATCTTCGCATGGTGTTGCAGAAGGAGTTGGAGCGGCTTGGCTATCGCGTACAGGCCGCGCCAGACGGCGATGCAGCGTTGCGCAAGCTTGAAGAGAGCAATGTCGATGTGTTGCTCTGCGACATCAACATGCCGAAGATCGATGGCATGGAGGTTCTCCGGCGCGTTCATGAGCGGCCAAACCCGCCCGAGGTGATCATGCTTACGGGGCAGGCAACGGTGGAAACTGCAATCGAAGCCATGAAGCTCGGTGCCTACGATTATCTCACCAAGCCTTACAGCATCACGGAACTCGACGTGCGGGTGAAGCAGGCGGCCGAGAAGCGCCGCTTGCGCGTGGACAATCTGCGCTTGCGCGAACAACTGGCGCGCCAGTCAGGGCTGCCTGAGATTGTCTCCGTTTCCGAGGCAATGACTGAGGCGGTCAGGCTCGTGGAGCGCGTTGCTCCTTCTGAGGCATCAGTTTTGATAACGGGCGAGTCAGGCACGGGTAAAGAGCTTATCGCCCACGCCATTCATCGTTTGTCGTCTCGTGCCGAAGGATCTTTTATTGATATCAACTGCGCTGCGATTCAGGAGTCGTTGCTTGAATCAGAACTCTTCGGTTATGAGGCTGGCGCGTTCTCAGGTGCAAAAGGGCGCAAGCTGGGACTGATTGAGCTCGCCGACGGCGGCACGCTGTTTCTCGATGAAGTAACCGAACTGCCCGCGCAACTTCAGGCAAAGCTCTTGCGGGCGATCGAAACGAGAACATTTTTCCGCGTGGGTGGAGTGCGCAAAGTGGAAGTCAACGTGCGTATTGTTGCCGCGACGAATCGCAATCTCGAGTCAGTTGTGGCCAATGAATCGTTTCGTTCCGATCTTCTCTATCGCATCAATGGTTTTCAGATTGACCTCGCGCCACTACGTGAAAGATCTGAAGACATCGAGCCGCTGGCACGCCATCTGTTAAACGATATGGGAGGAACCACGCCACCAGAGCTTGAACCAGAGGCGCTCGATGCGTTGCGCGCCTACAGTTGGCCGGGGAATGTGCGCCAGTTAAAGAATTGTCTCGAGCGGGCAGTGATTCTTTCCAACAATGGCCGCATCACCATTAACGAATTGCCGCCGGAGGTGGTGCGACCTACAGTGCCGGCTGCTGCATTTACTGCTCCCGCTTCGCAGCCCGGTGCCGGCGACTTCAGTTCACCAAGCTCGTTTGGTTCCAGCGCCGGTTCGTCGCCCACGTCCTTGCGCGACGTGGAGCGCCAACAAATTCTCGCCGCACTCGAACAAACCGGCTGGCACCGCGGCAAGACCGCCGAAATCCTCGGCATCTCTCCTTCAACTCTCTATCGCCGCCTTCGTGACTACAACCTCGAACGCCGGAATGGTTGAGAACACTCCTAATCAGGTCAGTTAGAAATGGAAAGAGTATACGCAGCAGACTGAAGAATGGTTCTACGAATACAAACGGTCAGGAGCAAGCACTGAAATGCCAACCAGGGCCTTCGTTAAACCTGTTTCAGTTTCTTGCGATCGATTTTGCCACGATCGTTTTTGGGCAGTGAAGAAACGAATTCGATCCAGCGAGGATACTTATAGGCTGCCAGGTGCGACCTGACGAACTCTTTCAATTCTTCGGCAAGCGCATTCCGCGCGGGGGTTGATAAGCCCTCCCTAACCGTCGGGCTAATGGCCCCGGCTACGCGGTCGCTACTACCACTCCCGCCGGGCTGCCCGGCCGGGAGCCCCGGTCTGCTCCAGCTTCTGATGTCTTCACGAAGCACGATGAAGGCTTTCGGTTTGACCAGGCCATCACCTGCGTCATTACCGATTACGGCACACTCCAGAACAGCTTCGTGTTGCAGCAAGCAGTTCTCAATTTCCGCCGGCGCGACAAAGATGCCCGAAACCTTCAGCATCTCGTCGGTGCGGCCGTGATACCAATAATACCCTTCGCTATCTACGTGGAATTGGTCTCCAGTTGTGCACCAGTCGCCGGCAAAAGTCTCTTTGGATTTCTCGTGGGCATTCCAATAACAGAGCGCGGCCGAGTCGCCTTTAATCTTCAACGTGCCCATTTCACCGGTGGCAGTTTCGAGGCCTTCAGCATCAACGATCTTTGCTTCGTAGCCCTCGACAACCCTGCCCAGGCTTCCGGGCTTAACGTCGCCGGGCCGATTAGTGATGTAGATATGAAACATCTCCGCGGATCCGATGCCGTCACAAATCTCCACGCCCAAACCCTTTTGCCAACGCTCGTAAAGCTCAACCGGTAAAGCCTCGCCTGCTGAATAACAGAAACGCAGGCTCGATAAATCGCGGCTGCTCGCATCCGTTGCATTCAGCATCGAATTGATCATGGTCGGCACGGTGGTAAGGATTGTGGGACGATAACGTTCGATGACTTCGAAGAGTTTTTCCGCAGTCGAGCGTTCGGAAAAGAGTGCAGTTGCACCGCCGACGGCGAAGGGAAACAAGAGGTTCGTGCCAGTTGCGTAACCAAAGAAGAGTTTGGGAACTGAAACCGTCAAATCGGTTTCATTCACTCCCATCGTGCGTTTTGCAAAGACTTCAGTGTTAAAGGGCAGGTCATGTTGCAAGTGAACGGCGCCCTTGGGATGTCCCGTCGAACCGGAGGTGAACAACCAAATCGCGATGTCGTCACGGTGCGTGTCGGCCGGAGTGCATTCATCATCGGCGGAGAGAACTGCCCCACTAAAGGACGACCACACGAGCCGGTCGTTGGTGAAATCGAGGTTATGATCGTGTTCCCGGTCACCTACCACCAAAACAGCGCGCAGGTAATACGCTTCGGCCACGGCCTCGTTAAATGTTTTCAGCAGCGACTCATGAATGACGGCCACGCGCGCGCGCGTGTAGTCCAGGTAGTATTTGTAGTCGTCCACCGGCAGGAGCGGGTTAATCATCGTGATTACCGCGCCGATCCGCGCCGCACCAAACCATGTCCAAACAAATTCCGGACAGTCGGGCAGAACGATTAGAACTCGATCTTCGTTGTCGAGCCCAAACTCTCGCAGGGCGTTTCCGGCGCGATTCGACATCCGAACCGCCTCACCGTAGGTGAATGTCTGGTCCTCGAAGTAAAGGCAGGTTTTGTTTTCCCGTCCTTCCTCCAGGTTGTGGTAGAGGAAGTAGTTCGCCATGTTGAAGCGTTCGGGAAATTCCAGGTTCATCGCGCTAACACTTGCTTTCGAGAATTCAATCGATCTTCGGCCAGCGATAGCTGTTGGACCAGGCGAGAACCAGACTGATTGCGCGATCGGAGGGAAGGCGATAGATAGTCCGAGCCATCACCTTTGGGCAGTTAGATACGGTTGGAGGAATTGACCGAGCCGCAACTGGTCTGCGTCTTCCAGCGATGTGAATTGCATCGCAAACCCTATCTCCTCTGCTTCTTCTACAACCTCAGCCCACAGGTAGATTGGCTCATCATCGGGGAACATGATTTCCAGGCGGATCAGTTCCTTTGGTTCGACCTTACCGCCACTGAGCACAAAGCAACCGATTGTGCTCAAGCTGGTGACATTCGCCTCTTGTTGACCGAGGTTACCTTCCCAACGTGCTCGAAGGTTCACTTGGGCGCGAGGCGCTCGTCTGCGTTCCCTTCCCATCGGGGGCCGAGGCGCCCGTCTGCGTTCTTTTGGCATCGTAGATAGAGTTATTTTAGCCTGACTTGGGCCAGCCAGGCCAAGGTCGCTCAGTTTGAAAGATTACTCTTTCGCGAAAGGGCAACCGCCTGCGCCGTGTTTAATGTCCAGATAAGTGCGCGCTTCCCAAAGTTCAGGGAAAAACTTCTTATCGAGCGTGGTTCTCAGATAGCCGACACCTTCTGAACCACCGGTACCGCGTTTTGTGCCGACCATGCGTTCCACCATTTTGATGTGATGCGAGCGCCACAGAGAGAAGTATTCGTCATGCTCCAACAGAGCTTCGGCGAGTTGAAACTCTTCGTAGCGCTCCTCGAAATGAGTGAGTACCTCCAATACAGCCCTGGTTCGTTTCTCGTACCCCTTCTTTCGCTCTTCCTGATTCTGCATTTTGTCTGCTGTTCCATCCTGCGGCGCATCCAGGCCCCGCCTTCGCAGGACCGCAAAAAACGCGTCCCCGAGCGAAACCGCCGCAAAACGTTTTTGCAAACGGCCGTAAGCAAATTCATCGTCGCGAAACTCATGCAACAGACTCTCGTGCTTCTGCCCCGAGGCAAACTCAATCTCGCGAAACTGCATTGATTGAAACCCGCTGGCCGGATTGAGTTGATCGCGAAACGCGAGAAAGTTGATGGGTGACATCGTTTCCAGAATGTGAATCTGAGTCACCAACAGCTTTTCTATTTCCACCACGCGCCGAATAGTGCGCGCCGCCGCGGCGAGCCGATCCTCGCTCATCATAATAATCGCGGCATCGATTTCGTGGAGTATTTGTTTGAACCAGAGCTCATAGGCCTGGTGAATGGTAATGAAAAGAAGCTCGTCGTGATGTTGCGGATCGGAAAGGCAATCCTGCAAATTGATCAAGTCGGCCACACGCAGGTATTTGTTATATGAAAGCGGAGCGTTGCTACCGTAATCGTTACTCATTAGTTAGTGGTCAGTGGTCAGTGGTCGGTAGTCCGTAGTTAGTGATTTGGTATTAGCTACTGACCACGGACATCTGACTACTGGCCAATTTTCAAAATGCCGCGCCGGCAGCTTCGTGCATCGTGTACGCGCGCGTGTCCCGGATCTCTTTCATTTCGTGAACTACGAGTTCGAGTTCCTCATCACTTGTGTAGAAATGCGGTGAGATTCGTACTCCTGCGCCAGGACGAAAATCGACAATGAACTCGCGACGAATTAGTTCTCTGGTGATTGCAGCCGCATCTTCATGACCCACTGTGACAGTGCCCCCTCGATCGGCTGCTTCTTTCGGACTCGTCACTCTAAATCCTGCTTCCTCCGCCAGTCCAATCAAGCGCGTAGTTTGCCGCACACTCTTTTCGCGAATCTTCTTCACACCAATCTCATTGATTATTCGATACCCCGCCTGTGCGGCATACAATGCCGGAATCGCCGGTGAGCCATGGAGAAATCGCGCGATGCCCGGCGCGTAACGAAGCTCGGTATCAAACGCAAAGGGCGCCTCATGCGCCATCCAGCCAGTCGTCTTTGGCTCGAGCTTCCGTTGCAGGTCGGGACGCACGTAAAGATATCCGGCGCCCGGGCCACCGCAGAGCCACTTCACCGAGCCTCCGGTTGCGAAATCCACGTTGAGCTCTTTAACGCTGAATGGAACAGTGCCAGCAGACTGATAAGTATCGAGCACGACCATTGCGCCCACCTCATGAGCGCGTTCGGTGATCGCTTTGGCGTTTTGCAGGAAGCCACTCTTGAAGAGCACGTGTGAGAAGGGTACCAACAGCGTTTCTTCGTCAATGGCATCGAGAAAACGTTCGAGTGGAATAGTGATGCCGTCGTCCGACTTGACAGTCTGAATTCTCAGCTTGTCATTGCGCGCATGGGCTTCATAGACGTACATGACCGAGGGAAAATTCAGTTCCGAATAGACAATCTTGTTTCTTTTAGGCGTTGGTTCAAAACAGGAAAGAATAAGCGACTGGCAGATCGATACGTTCTGATGCATGACGACAGTGCCAGGGTCAGCGCCAATGATGCGCGCCACCTCGTTGCCGGTGGTTACAGGCAGTTCCCACCAACCTTCCGCCCAGGCCCGTACACCGCGCGTTGCCCAGGTTTCAGCGTAGTCAGTAAGCCGCGAGAAGACCTCTTTCGGCATCGCCCCGAGACTGTGGGAGATCAAATAGACCGTATTTCCCAGAATAGGAAAGTGAAGTCGCCATTTCAGAAGCTCGTCAGTCAAAGTGTTCTCCGGTCAATTCTTCGATAGGTTTAATCTATCATAACCGCTAACGATCTTCCTCGTTTGCGGCTGCGCGTTCTAATGTGCGGAAGGTCTCCGACCACCCACTATCAGAACCAGGAGCGGTAGCGACTGGCCATTGAGGCAAGTCGAATATTGGCATCTTGTTTCCACTACTCCTGCTTCGGATGGTTTTCGGTGCCGCTTGCTGCCGTTCCCGGATCTGAGGGTTGAGTGTCGGGCCGGTCGCTTCCGGTTCTGTATTTGTTTGGCGCTGCAGCTCGCTTTCCTGCTGAAGACAAAGGAGGTTAGCAAACAGTCTGGCATCATGGGTCGACGAATACGGAACGGGGAGCAGTAGCGACCTGGTTCGTGACCGTTAGAAATGAGCTTATTGTTACTGGACCCAGTCGCTACCGCTCCTGGTTCTGTATTTGTTTTGGCGCTGCAGCTCGCTTCCTCCTGAAGACAAAGGCGCGGGAGCAAAACTCCAGCATCGTGGGTCGACGAATACGGAACGGGGAGCAGTGGCGACCTGGTTCGTGACCGTTAGAAATGAGCTTATTGTTACTGGATCCCAGTCGCTACCGTTCCCGGATCTGATGGTTGAGTGTCGGGCCGGTCGAACCGCTCCCGGTTCTGATAGGTCTCTCGCCTTCCGCCCAGATTAGAGAAGCCCAGGCTTCGCGCTTGACGAAGGCGTGCCATGTTAAAGTGTCTTCGTCTTCATGTGGAAGTTTAAGAATCCAATTCGCCATTCAATTCCGGAGACGCGCTGGCCCACAGCCGCGGAGGCAGCACTGTCTTTGCTTTACAAACCAATCAGAATCGGGCCAATAGAGGCTGAGAACCGTACATGGGTGCCGGCGATGGTGCCCTGGCGCGCCACCGAAGGCGGCTTCGTGACTAAGGAGAACCTCGACTGGTATCAACGTTTTGCGAAGGGACGGCCGGGGGTGCTGGTAGTTGAAGCAACTGGCGTTCGGGACATTCCCAGTGGTCCGCTGCTCCGCATTGGTCACGATCGGTTCATCCCGGGACTCCGCAAACTGGTTGAAACTGTCAAAGATGCGAGCGCCGGCCATACCAGGCTCTTGATCCAAATAATCGACTTTCTCGCCGTTAAGCGACGCCCTGAAAAAGCAAAGTACATTGATCGTTTTTTGCGAGTGACTGACCAACATCGCCGGGCGTTGGCCGAAGCAACAGCCGACTCGGAATGGCTTGATGCAGTCGAAGCAAGAGTGCGGGAATTTCTTAAGACCGCTCCGGATGACGTACTTGAACGGATACTGGACGAGCGCGAGTTGGAGTCACTCCGCTTCGGTTATCGCGAACGTGTCACTGACACGCATCTGCCGCACATCCGGGACTTACCCGAGGTCCTCCCGGACATTTTTGCGGACGCTGCTCGCCGGGCGCGCGAAGCTGGTTTTGATGGTGTCGAGCTCCACTATGCCCACGCCTACACGATGGCGGGCTTTCTGAGTGCGCTTAATAATCGCGCTGACGGCTACGGCGGTTCGCGCGAGAATCGCATACGTTTGCCGCTCGAAGTTTTTCAAACGGTGCGGCAAAAGGTGGGAAGTGATTATGTCGTCGGCGTGCGCTTTTTGGGCGATGAAGTAATCGCCGGTGGCAACCGGGTTGAGGATGCGATCTATTTCGGAGTTGAGTTTGCACGTGCAGGTTTTGATTTTCTTTCGTTGTCAAAAGGCGGGAAGTTTGAAGATGCGCAGCAGCCGAAAGTCGGACAGGCGGTCTACCCCTACACCGGGCAGAGCGGCTACGAGTGCATGCCGACGGTTCTTTCCGATGAGGCAGGACCTTTCGGTCGCAGCGTTCCCTTGGTGGCTGCCGTCAAGCGCGCAGTCAATGAGGCACGATTCAAAACGCCGATTGTAGCAACCGGAGGTATTGGCACTTTCGAACAAGCCGAAACGATTCTGCAAAAGGGCCAGGCAGATATCGCCGGTCTCGCTCGCCAGGCGCTCGCCGATCCGGATTGGTTTGTTAAAGTGAAGCTGGGACGCGGCGATGAAATCAGACGCTGCACTTACACAAATTACTGCGAAGCGCTCGACCAGGCGCATCGACCCGTTACCTGCAAGCTCTGGGATCGCTTTGAGCTGGATGAACCAGGGATTGCGACGGTTGATGATGGGCGTCGGCGATTGCTCGCGCCGGAGTGGAACGCGGAGAGTGGGCAGAAGGCAAAGGGCAGTAGGCAGTAGGCAGAAGGCAGGAGGCAGAAACCGTCTGATGCTTCGTTCCTACTGCCTTCTGCTTACTGCTTACTGCTTACTGCTTACTGCCTACTGCTTTTTCTCCCTCATAGCGCGCAATAAACTCTGGATCCCTCTTTTTCAAGTCCTCATAACTTACTCGCCCGCTACGTATCATCACAGCATAGGCCAGTTCGATCGGCCTCAGGTCCATGTAAGCTCGCGCGTTTTCAAACCAGCGCATGCTCTCATAAGCAGCCGCTTGATACTCTTCAATTACCGGCTTGCGTGTGGACTCGAAATCTCCAAGCGCAGCAGCGACACTTTCTGTCGCTGTAAAACGTTCGAAGAGTGCTATGGCGTCTTCGAGCGCAAGCTTCGTGCCCGATCCGATAGAAAAGTGTGCGGTGTGCAGCGCATCGCCAATCAGCACAACATTCTCAAAGGACCATTTCTGGTTTTTTACCAACAGGAAATTGATCCATTTTGAATTGTTTGATAACAGAGACTCGCCGTCCAGGTCTTTTGCAAACACTCTCTCGAGGTAACCGCGCGTCTCGTCGTCGCTCATTGCGGAAAAGCCAGCAGTGTCCCATGTTTTCTGGTCGCATTCGATAATGAACGTGCTGGTAGTTTTGTTGAACTTGTACGAGTGGGCCGCGAAAACACCAGCTTCATCCCCGCGGAAGGTTAACGTCAGTCCATGAAACAATCTCTTAGTGCCGTACCAGATGTAACGATTCGGTCGCACATCCAAACTGGGAACGAAACATTCCGAGTATTGTTTTCTGGCAGTGCTATTGACACCATCGGCCGCTACCAGGAGATCGCAGCCGGCGCGCAGTGAATCGACATCGGGGACTTCGGTCCGGAACAGCAGTTTGACTCCTAGTCGTTCGCAGCGTCGCTGCAGGATTTTAAGCAGCTGCAGGCGGGCAATGCCCGAAAAACTATTGCCGTGGATTGAGATCTTACTGTCGTGATGGATAACATCAACGTTGTCCCAGGCCTCAAACGCGCGTGTGATTTCGGCATGTGATTCCGCGTCAGCCGCGCGCAAATTTGCCAGCGTCTTTCCCGAAAACACCACGCCCCAGCCAAACGTGTCGTCCGGTCCGTTCCGCTCGTAAACAGTGATCTCGTGTGCAGGGTCGGCCTTCTTCATCAGGATGGCAAAGTACATCCCAGCCGGCCCGCCGCCGATGATGCTGATTTTCATTTAGTGGAACAGGCATTCCTGCCTGTCTGCTTTCCATAATAGTAAGGACAGACAAGAATGTCTGTCCTACGGCCGCCGATGATGTTGATTTTCATTTAACTGAACTACCGCTATCCTCGCCCTGCGCTTCCTGAAACGCCTGCTCAAGCAACTCAGTTACACCGAGTGTTTCAGACCACTCGCGCAAGTAGTCTAGATCGAGCATTGATGAAGACCCACCGATGATGCCGACAACGTCAGTCCACTGAGTATTGGAGACTCTCCCGCCGGCGTTATACCAGCGTAGCTTTGCCAAGATAGTGTCTTCCGCGGTAGCGACATAGACCATCTGCTCGATTTCGGGCGCCAGCTTTCTCAGTTCGCGCCGCTCGAGCTGCTTTCTTGAGAACTCATCGGACTTGGGAATAAAAATGTCGACCTTAAAAACCGAGTCGAAGTGGATTGCGTTGAACGACTGCCGGCGGTCAATGGCCTCACGTACAGCATGCTCGTCGACATAGAACTTCTCTTGCAATGCGGTAAGCAGGGGAATAACCTGCTTGGCCTGCACGTCGGCGACTATATCGATATCGGCGGTGGAGCGATACATACCGTGCATCGAGCTGGCGAGGGAGCCGACCAGAACATAAGTAATCCCTTGTTCCTCCAGCAAGCTCGCAACGAGGGACAATACAGTGAACGGGTTCTCCATCAGATCTGCTCAGTAGCCTTCTTGCTTCGGATCGAAACCGTAAGCACGGATCACGTCCTCGCGTGGAAGAACACGAGCAATGAAGCGTCGGCGAATCTCTTCGTCGCTGGCTCCAGCAAAGCGTTGACGAATATCGGCGAGGACGAGCTGGCGCGTAGCATGAGTAAGCTCGAAGGCCAGCGTGAGGCGCTTCCAACCGGGAAGCTGGCGCATTAGCTCAAAGTGCATCCGCTGAGCTTCGGGTGTTGTATCTGGCGACAAAGGTTTCATCGGCAGTCTTTGGTAAATTCCGCTAGCAGACAGACAGTAATGTTTGTCTTACTATTCCTTTAACAACTGGCTCGCAATTATCAGTTTTTGTATCTCCGAAGTCCCTTCGTAAATCCTCAAGGCGCGAACGTCTCTGTAGAGCCGCTCAACCACACTGCCGCGCACGAGTCCCGCGCCCCCGTGAATCTGCACCGCACTATCGACGATCCGGCAGGCCGCCTCGGTTGCATAAAGCTTGGCCTCGCTTGCTTCACGAGTAACGCGCGCCGCTCCCGTGTCTTTCAGATGAGCGGCGCGGTAGACCAACAGTCGCGCCGCGTCGAGCTCCGTCACCATGTCCGCGAGTTTCTCCTGAATCAGTTGATGCTCGGCGAGCAGACGGCCGAATTGTTTGCGCGTAGTTGCGTAAAGTACCGCTTCATCGAGCGCCCGCCGTGCCATGCCGCAAGCCGCGGCGCCCACACTAGCGCGAAAAGTGTCCATGGTGCGCATAGCCAACAGGAATCCATCGCCTTCCGCTCCCACCATATCTTCCGCCGGCACGCGACAACCTTTGAGTTCAATCTCTCCAATCGGGTGGGCCGCGATCATCGCGATGCGCTCGACAACGCTGAAGCCGGGCATCCGGGCGCCGACGACGAAGGCGGACAACGCGGCGCGGCCATTTTCGTCCGTTCCCGTTCTCGCAAACACGGTGTAAAAATCGGCAACCCCGGCGTTGGAGATAAAACGCTTACGGCCGTTGATCTCATAAGCATCGCCATCGCGCCGCGCTGTTGTTTTGATCGCGGCGACGTCGGAACCGGCGTCAGGCTCTGTTAGAGCAAACGCCGCGATCGCTTTTCCTTCGACTGCGCGGGCAATCCAAAAATCGCGCACGTGTTCCGGCGCGGCCTGGCTGATGGCATAGGTACCCAGGCCCTGCATGACGAAAGCGAGATCAGCAAGGGCGGAAGAGTAAGCGAGCGCCTCGCGAATCAAACATAGCGCGCGCACGTCCAGCTTCGTTCCGGGTGAGGGCACTGCATAACGCAACGCGCCTGCTCTCGCCAGCACGGCAACGTATTCGCGCAAGCGAGTATCTATGTCACGTTCCTCCACGGCACGCGACTCAATCTCGAGCTCGACAAACGACTCCATGTTGGCGGCCAGAGTGCGATGCTCGGGCGTGAAAAAGGGAAGTTGATCGATAAACTTGTCCATATGTCAAAGCCTTGGGTAAAAAGGGGAAAGTGGAAAGGGTAAGACGATCGCATCCCCGTTTCCCCTGGACCCATTCCCCCATTTACTCAAACTTCGGATCCCGCTTAACTACGAAGGCTTCATACGCTTCGCGATAGTCCGGATGCTGCATGCAGATAGCCTGGGCTTGTGCCTCACACTCGAGCGCAGTCTCCAGATTCATATTCGCTTCGCGGTCAAGTAATTCTTTGGTTTTAGCGAGCGCGAACGCCGGACCTCGCGCCAGACGCTCGGCAAGTTCGCGCGTGGTCGCCGCCAGTTGATCGCCCGGCACGACGCGATTGTATAGTCCTATTCGTTCAGCCTCCTGAGCGGAAATGAAGTCACCCGTGTACAGCAGTTCGGTGGCCTTAGCCAGTCCTACCACCCGCGGCAGCAAGTATGCCGCGCCCATGTCTGCGCCTGAAAGCCCAACCTTCACAAACAGAAAAGCAATCTTCGCTTCTTCGCTGGCGATGCGTATGTCCGACGCGAGGGCGATACAGGCGCCGGCGCCGGCGGTTGTTCCGTTGAGACTAGCGATAACTGGCTTGCCTAGCGCGCGAATGTTTCGCACGAGCTCGCAAGTCATTCTGGTAAACTCCAGCAAACCCTCCATGTCGCGATTGAAGAGCTCGCCAATGATGTCATGCACATCCCCGCCGGAGCAGAATGCTCGGCCCGCGCCCGTGATCACAACCACGCGCACGTTCGCCTCCGTTCTTAACGCAGCAAAGGTGTCGCTAAGTTCGCGATAAACTTCGAAGGTCAAGGCGTTTAAGCGCTGGGGGCGATTGAGCGTGATCGTGGCCACGCTATTCGCGCTCATTTCGTAAAGAAAAGTCTTCGGAATAAACATCAGTTACAAGCCCAGGCTTACGGTTCTAAAACCGCAACTGCTTCAATTTCCACTTTCGCTTTTTCTGCAAGCAAACCCTTCACTTCGACGAGCACCATCGCGGGAAAATGTTTACCCATGTGCGCGCGATAAGATTCGCCAACCTCCTTGAGTTGTTCCTGATATTCTTGCCTGGTGGTCACATAAAGAACCAGCCTCGCGATCTGATTAGGACTGCCACCGGCTTTGGTGACGACCGCGATAACATTCCCGAGGGCGCGATCGAATTGTTCCACGAAGTTGTCGCTGACGATCCTTTGGTCTTTATCGCAGCCAACCTGGCCGGCGACGAATAGCAACCTGCCACCTGCGTCGGTCAAAACGCCGTTGGAATAGCCTCGCGGCGGGCCGAGCAATTCGGGGTTGATCAGCTTGAAAGTCATAGAAGTGAGCTGGGACAAAACAACCTGAGCAAGTTATTAGATTCTCTCAGCAGGGGCAAGGTCAAATCCTTATCCAGGATCGCTACTCAACATACACGCCAAGACACCGAGACCGCCAAAACGAAAAAAAATCTCCGCAACGACACGTTGCGGATATTTGCCTGCGCGGCTTTCGCAATCCTCGCGCACCTGGTGTCCTGGCGGTTGGCACCCTTACGGACAAAAGAAAAGGCCGCTTTCTCTGAAAGCGGCCTGAAATATTTCTATTCAAAACAGTTTGTTTAGAGAACCTTGTCGAGCCGCTCGGCGAGTTGGGTGGCGAGGTTGCCGTTTGGATCGAGTCCGCCAATCGGCTCGCTGGGATTGCCCTGCTTGTCGAGAATGACAATCGAAGGCAATTGGTCGATACCTAACTTCTTCGACACCGCAGCATCGGGATCGCGCAGCACGGTAACCTTCAGACCATACTTCTGGGCAAACGCGCGCAGTTGTTCATCGCTCGCGAAGTTCTTCGACTTCGGATCCACCGACTCAGTGCTTACCCAATAGACAACCACACCGCGGTCGCTGTATTCATCCGCAAGTTTTCTAATGCCCTGCAACTGTGCTTTCGACAGTGGCAGCCATGAGGCGCCGAAGGCCAGCACTACAACTTCGCCGCGCAGACTCTCGGAGGTAATCGTCTGGCCGTCAACCGAGTGCAACGAGAATTCGACTGGTGCGCGGTTCTGAGCGAGCCCGAGCGAAGAGGCCAGCAAAACCAGGGAGAACAGAGCCAATAGGGACTTTCGATTAATCAGAAACATTAAATCTCCTTTGCCCATGTTCAGGGTTGGGCAATGCATTAGATGAGTGGTACAGCCTTTTAGTTGGTCACTCTGACAGTCCGGTGAATGTAAAGCAAACAGTGCGTTTGTGCCTGAGTTAGCTGGGTCCTACCCTCACTCCAGAGGGATTTGTTCCGGCGGTGGAACTCCAAAGACCTCCTGGTGCAAAACGCGGTAATCATCCCATGTGTCCATGTCTCGCGCAATATAATTCGAATCAACCGGCACGCGTCTGACCTGGTCCTGATGAACACTAAAGAAGGCCTTCAGGCCACCTTTAGGGTCGAGGCGGACTAGCTCATGGCGAAAGCCGAGATCGACTAATACCGGATGTCCCCCGCGTTCATTCCAGGTGGGCTTTACCAGTAGCGCGCCCTCCTTCCATTCTCTGACCAGCATCTCAACTACTTCGGCAGGAACTGCCGCATGGTCGACGGGGTTGATGATCACAGCTTTCGTCCCTTTGGGGAGTTGGCGAACACCGCAAGCTATAGAATCGCTCATCTCACTGGCTGGATCGGGATTGATAGCGAGAATGACGTGGGCATCCTTGAGATGTTCTTTCAGATCTTCCGCTCGCTCACCCTGACCCAGAACTACCACAATAGTCTCAACACCACCACCGCGTAGGCTATCGATGCCGGTTTCGATTACGGTTCTTGGACCGAATGGAAGCAAAGGTTTGAACGCGCCCATGCGCTTGGAGTGCCCGGCGGCGAGGATAATGGCGGCGACATTGTTGGTCTTTGGTTTTGGGTCTTGGGTCTTTGTCATCAGGTTTGGAATTATGGTCGGTTGCGCGCCAAGACCAAAGTCCAAAGGCCTAAGACCAAAGACCAGATCATTCCGGAACAGCTAATTCCTGGAGTGCGCGAAGCGTGTACTGCCGCGTCATTTGTTTGCGCCAGTTCATGACGAAGTCTGTGTTGTCGAGCGGACGAGCCTTAATGTAAGCAGCCTCAGCCGCAGCGTGGATGTGATCGTTATCCAGTGGATGTCCGATGAGCGCCGATGCAGCCTCTTCAACCTCCACGGGTGATGGCGCGATTCCTCCTAAGACTATCTTAGCGGCCCCCACGACCCGGTCGCTGGCGCTCCCGGTTTTGTTAGGTTCATCCAGGCGAACATAAGCAGCGACTCCCAACACAGGAAAATCAAACGCGCCACGGCGGCGCAGTTTTTGATATGAAGCGCGCCAGCCATTGAGCGGAGGGAGGTGAATGTCCACTAGCAACTCATCAGGCCGCTTCTTCAAATAGTCGATGCCGTCGTCGTTGTAGAACCCGGCCGCATCGATTATTCGTTCACCCAAGGTTGATGCCAAACGAAACTTCGCGCCGATAGCCACCATCACCGGCACGAGGTCCGACGATTGCACTGCCCAGCACTTCAAGCTACCTGGCGCCACCCAGCAAATGTCGCCATCCTTCTTCAAACAAAAGTTGATCCCTTTGCGCCATTCGTAGTTCTGATCGTAGTAGTTGCAACGTGTGTCGAGCAGCAGGTTGCCGCCGATGGTTCCCATGTTTCGCAGAATTGGCGTGGAAATTGTGCGCGCTGCGTGGGCGACAACAGGATAGTCGCGGTTGATTAGCGGATGTTCACAGATGTCAGTCAGTGTTACCGACGCACCGATATGAATACCTGACTTTCCGTCACCTGTAATCTGAGTCAACTCTGGAAGACGCATCACGGAAATAACCGTGCGCGGAGTCTGCTGGCGGCGCTTCATGTTTGGATAGAGGTCTGTACCGCCGGCCACAAACTGCCCCTCCGGCCCCGAGCCGGCCATGATCTTCACCGCCTCCGCGATTTCTCGCGGGGTACGATAGTCAAATTTGGGCAATCGCATCATGGGAATTACTTTGGCAGTTTGTACCAGCGGTTTCGTTGGAGTTCCACGAGACGCCAATCGATGTGAGCTCTCGATGCCGTGATGACGTAGGGCCGCTCATTCATCACTTGTTTCGGCATCAGTATCCGCGCAGCCTTTAGTTCTTCGTGGGTCAAGACGTAATAATCGAAAAATGGAGCAACGTCGAGTTTTTTAACCAGGACATAGAACACGTCCGGGTTTGGATTGCCTTCTACATGATGAAGTTGGATTGGTATTTGAGTGTCCTTTGAGCTCGAAGTCTTTACTTCGACTCGAAACTTACATCCCTTCGGAGATTGACAGTCAACATCAAAACCCTTGTTGTGATTGGGCATGCCCCTTACGACGTAGCCTCGAGTTGTAAGTTCGACAATTATGGCCTCCGCTCCTTTTTGACCTGTTAGCGTCTTCGCTCGACTCATTCGTAACTCCTCGACAATAGAGTGCTGTCAGGCTCGCTTCTTTTCCTCAAGCGTCAATTCCGGATGACGCTTAAGAAACCCGCCACGCTTCATCTTGTACCGGCCGGGTTTGAGCATGTCATCGTCCGTCCAACTCGCTTTAAGCCTGCCTCATAATCCTTCTGCGTGACTACAAGTTTGACCTCTACGGGCGGAGGCTCAGATTTCTCATCTCTTGTTCATCACAGCCCTTCTGCTCGGCAAATTCATCTTAATCTTTATCACCGGCTGATCGGGATGCGCGGGGTTTGGTATCACGCGGTGATTGGTGCAATCAACGTGAAGGTCCAAACTTTCAAGTACGGTTTGTCCGATCAACACTTCGGAGCCCAGCACCAGCGTTTCTTCAGTTGTGCGACGGCCAAGTAATGTAATGCCGACCATTTCAGTGACGTCGACGTCTGCCGCGTTATTGGCATAGGTGGCTCTTGCTTTATCGACGATAGCCAAACCAAGGAGTTGAACGACATGAATCGGCAGAACGGATCGAACTGCGCCTGTGTCAACCAGTGCATCAGCCTCGTAGCTGCGAATCTGATCCGCAGTTAGCAGTCCTCGCCTAACCATGACTTCATCGCCTGCATTCGTGAGCCTAACACTTATTCTTACCTCTCCCATTAGTACGTTCCCCTCACGGCTGTCATTTGCCGACAGCGCAGTCCTGTCACTCCGCGCAGCGACACGGATTGTGCGGAGGTAGTATTGGGAATGCAATTCGTCTTCTCCTGATGTGATTTTCTTTCCCATGCAAGTTTTCCGGCAAATAACTAGGAGTGCACTGCCACGCGCGGCATCTCTCGCCCATCGCCGCCTTCGTCAGGCGTCAGCACACGCAAAGGCTCTGGCCAATCAACTGACGGGACGGTAGTTGGCCCATGGCGCCCATCACGGCCTTTTGCTCTTTCGCGAAGTGCTTTCAAGACCTTCTCCGGGGTGATTGGCACTTCGTCAATGCGCACGCCGACGGCATCGTAAACGGCATTCGCTACAGCTGGCGGCACCGGCAACAGCGGCCCCTGCCCCACTTCCTTAGCGCCATACGGTCCGTTTGGATCGGGATCTTCAATCAGGTATGTCTTGACGTCGCACATTTCCATCGTCGTTGGGCTCTTGTATTCCAGCATCGACGGAAACTTGTGCACCACATTCCGGTTTGCCCGGTAGGCCATCTCTTCCATTAGAATCTCGCCGAGGCCCATGTATACGCTGCCTTCAACCTGGCCCATCACCAGCATCGGATTAATCGACTTACCGATGTCATGCGCGATCCAAATCCGCTCGACGACCACAATACCCGTGTCAGGATCAACATCGACCTCGGCGATTGCCGCAGAATAACTGTAGGCGGGCGACGGCCCCACACCGGCGCCTTTGTAGCGACCGGGCGAGCGTGGTGGCGAGTAGGAGCCGACCGTGCCGATGGTTCCGAACTTTGATTCAGCCAGCACGACAGCCTCAGCGAATGAAACACCCACTTCCGGATTCTCAACATCGAATACCCTACGTTCGCCAAGCGAGATATTCTCAATTGGCACGCCCAGTTTTTCAGCTACTGCCATCACCAGAAGCTCCCGCGCGCGTTCCGCAGCTTGAATAGCCGCATTGCCGGTCATCAAAGTCACTCGGCTCGAGTAGCTGCCCAAATCGACGGGCGTTAAATCCGTGTCGGCGGTCACGACGCGAATGTCGAAAGGATCTATGCCAAGGACTTCGGCGACGATATAGGCGAGAATCGAATCAGAACCCTGGCCAATGTCGACCGAACCACACATCACGCAGACGCCACCCTGTCGATCGAGCCGCAGCTGCACGCCCGACTGCGGCATGTTGTTCCAGTAGATTGGCAGACCGGCGCCACAGATGTACGAACTGCACGCGATGCCAATCCCTTTGCCGTATGGCAGCTTGCGATTGCTTTGACCCCAACCAGAAAACCTGTTCTTCCAGTCAGCGCCTGCGACAACACGGTCGATGCATTGGCCCAGGCCCATGCTGCCGATGCGCAGATAGTTCGCCGTTACAGTATCGGGTTTGACCAGATTCGCACGGCGCATCGCGGCCGGATCCAGTTTCAGTTGCTCCGCGATCTTGTCGAGGTGAACTTCCAAAGCATAACGAGGCTGCGGGGTACCGTGTCCGCGCTTGGGTCCGCACGGGGGCTTGTTTGTAAAGGCGCGCAGTCCCTGAAACTTGTAACGCGGTACATCGTAAGTAACCGTCTGCAGTGCCCCGGTGTAGAAGGTGCTGGCAACGCCATAGCTGCCGTAGGCGCCACCGTCGAGGAACGACTGGAAATGCATTCCGGTTATGGCGCCGTCTTTTTTCACTCCCGTCTTGACGTGCATTAAGACGGGATGGCGGCCGCGGTGGCAATAGAAAACTTCCTCACGCGTAAGCGTTACCTTCACGGGGCGCCCCGTCATCACTGAGAGCCTGGAGACTATAACTTCGTGATTGAAGGGATC
Organism: Pyrinomonadaceae bacterium; assembly: GCA_036507195.1. GTDB lineage: Bacteria > Acidobacteriota > Blastocatellia > Pyrinomonadales > Pyrinomonadaceae > PSRF01. Next base: position 28,384 of record DASXQM010000232.1, read on the forward strand.
GCTCTTGCCACCAAAACCGCCGCCGTTTGGCGTAGCGATCACGCGAATGTGGCTGGCAGGCAATTCCAAAACTTTTGCGAGCGCGCGATGAACGTAGTGTGGCGTTTGCGTCGAACTCCAGAGTGTCAGCTTGTTATCGGGATCGAAATTGCCGACCGCGGCGTGTTGCTCCATCGGCAGATGCGTGTTGCCTTCGTAGAAAAAAGTGTCCTCGCGAATAAGATCCGCTTCGGCGAAACCTTCCTCGATGTTGCCAAATTCCAGCGAAACTTTCTTATGGATGTTCCCTTCGTCGCCATACTCGTGGATGCGCGGTTCGTCGATGAGAATGGCTTCTTCAATCGAGGAGATCGTGTTCAGCGGTTCGTATTCAACCTCGATGAGGTTCATCGCGTCGAAGGCGGTGTCTTCATCTATTGCCGCAACCGCCGCGACCGGGTCGCCGATGAAACGAACTTTGTCGATGCACAACGCGTGCTCATCCTGGCTGACGGGAAGAATGCCGTAGGGGATTGGCAGGTCTTTGCCGGTGATAACCGCAATCACGCCAGGCAACGCTACCGCCTTCGAAATATCGATGCTCTTGATTAAGGCATGCGGCAGATGAGTGCGCAGAATCTTGCAGAAGAGCATGCGTGGCAGCACGATGTCGTCGGCAAACTTCGTCTGCCCGGTGCACTTTGCGCGCGCGTCAACCTTGCGAAAGGGTTTGCCGACCACGTTCAGCGGTTTCCCGTTGTTTCCGTTCTTTGCCATAACCAAATCGAATCAGCCGCGGATTAACGCGAATACACGAATCAGAAAATTGCCCAAAGAGTCATCGAGCTGTTTTATCCGCGCGAATCCGCGTTAATCCGCGGCAAATTTATTCATAGCCGTAGACACTCGCGCGCGGCAATTCCGCTTCTTCGCCCCGCATGCGCGCCGCAGCCAGTTCTACGGCTTCGTAGATCTTTATGTAACCGGTGCAGCGACAGAGATTGCCTGACAAAGCTTCCTTGATTACTTCCCGCGAAGGATTCGCATTCTTTTTCAAAAGCTCTTCAGCAACCAGCAAAAATCCGGGCGAGCAGTAGCCGCACTGAGCAGCGCCTGTGTCAGCAAACGTATCCTGCAATGGGTGAAGCTGTGCGCCTTCAGCCATTCCTTCGATCGTTTTCACTTCCTGTCCCTCAGCGTCCAGGCCCAACATCAAACAGGAAAGAATCGAGCGGCCGTTTACCAATATCGTGCAGGTGCCACACTCGCCAAGTTCGCAGCCATGCTTGGTTCCAGTTAAGCCTAGGTCCTCACGCAAGACTTCCAGCAGCGTCTTGTGGGGCGCAAACGCAACTTCCGCCGGCTCGCCGTTCAGCATGAATGTTATGTGAGACTTTTGCTTATTTGGATCGGACATGACTTGACGGGAACGATTCTAGCAAAGGAGTGAGGAAACCGCAGGTGTCCGAACAAGTTAACTCCGGGTCGTGGCCGCATCTTTCTTCGTTTTATTGAGCATCGTGTTGTCGATCAAGCGTGTTTTGCCGACATAGGCCGCGACGGCGATCAGTATTGGGCGCTCATCTAGTTTATCCAGCTTCTCCAGCGTTTCCGCATCCACCACGCTCACATAATCGACACGGACGCGGGGCTCAGACTCAATCGTTGTGCGGATGATCTCCTCCAGCTTGGCCGCATGTCGCTCGCCCTTCTTAAAAACTTCCTTGGCCATCATCAGCCCGCGATGAATCACCGAAGCTGACTGCTGCTCATTGGCGCTCAGGTAAAGGTTGCGTGAAGAAATCGCAAGGCCGGAATCTTCGCGAACGGTTGGCAGCACAACTATCTCGGTATCGAAAGCCAGGTCCCTGACCATCCGTTTGATAATCACAGCCTGCTGCGCATCCTTCTGACCGAAGAAGGCAAAATCCGGACGCGCCGTGTTGAGGAGAATTGCGACCACGGTAGCGACCCCGCGAAAGTGGCCCGGCCGCGTTTCGCCTTCGAGTGGCTTCGAGAGTCCTCCAACATTTACGTACGTGGAAAAATCCTTTGGATACATCTCTTCAGCCGAAGGCGCAAAAATGTAGTCGACGTTGTAGTCGGTTAAGATCGCTGTATCTTTAGTTAGATCGCGCGGGTAGTGTTCGTAATCTTCGCTGGGCCCAAACTGCGTCGGGTTCACAAAGACTGAGACCACCACGACGTCACACATCCGGCGCGCTTCGCGCACCAGACTGAGATGACCTTCATGAAGCGCGCCCATGGTTGGCACCAGTCCGATAGTCCGATCCTGCTCGCGGCGAATCTTGCGCGCGACCGAACTCATGCGCTGACGGCGATTAATGATCTCCATAGTTTACTTGGGGAGAGAGTTCAGGACTTCCTGACCCTGGATTCAGTAGCTGGCGATTCTTTAGCGGGCGTGGTGATCTTGAGTTCGTCTGCGGCTTCCGCGGGCAGCGCATAGGACTCATCCTTTGAAGGGTATGTTCCATTGCGCACATCATCAGCATAGCGTGTCACGGCTTCCGTCATTACCTCATTGAGGTTCGCGTAGGGCCGCACGAACCGCGCAAGTTTGCCAAATGACAAGCCCAGCATATCGTGCAGCACCAGGACCTGAATGTCACAGCCGGCGCCGGCACCGATGCCAATTGTAGGAATACTGAGGCTTTCAGTAATCAAGCTGGCGATCTCGCGCGGCACAACCTCCAGCACAATCGCGAAGGCGCCCGCGTCTTCCAACGCGCGAGCGTCATCGAATAACTGGCGCGCTGCAGCCGCGGTCTTACCTTGCACACGATAAGCGCCGAGCTTGTTGATCGACTGCGGCGTTAGTCCAATGTGACCCATCACCGCGATCTCTTCGTCAACAAGACGCTTTACCAGTGGCACGCGTTTGTGTCCGCCTTCGAGTTTCACAGCTTCAGCGCCGCCCTCTTTTACCAGCCGCAGTGCATTTCTCACGGCATCGTCCGCGCCCGTATGAAACGAACCATAAGGCATATCGGCCACCAGCAGGGCACGCTGCACCGCCCGTCGCACTGCTTTGAGATGAATCAGAATCTCATCGAGCGTTACCGGCACCGTATTGCCGTATCCCAGGACAACATTTCCGAGACTGTCGCCCACGAGAATGATGTCGATGCCGGCTTCGTCAATAATACGGGCAGTGGGAAAGTCGTATGCGGTTAGACAGACCAATCGCTCGCCACGTTGTTTGCTTGCCTTCAGCGACGGCGCGTTTACTTTTTCAGGACGCTCAGGCTTGAGATAAGGCATATTTCAGCTCTCTGGCCGCGCTCAGCGGCGGCCAATTCTAGCACCCCAGCGGCGCAGCCCAGCTCGGGACCTCGCAGCTGCCTATTATCGGCCAGGCTCGGAAATATGTAGGGCGTGTTCGCAAGTGGGGTCATTATAACGGCAAATTGAAAAAAAGGGGAAAAGGAGCCGCCGTAACGCGAAACTGATAGTTTGCGGCGGTTTGGCACGATTCAAGTGAGATGGAGAGACTATCCAAGTGCCCCTAAAACGTTTCGTTTAGAGAGCGGACTTGTCCGCCGGCAATACGTTTTGTTTAGAGAGCGGACTGTCCGCCGTTGGGGGGCACAAGTGCCCTGTCTAAACGATGCGGTGCGGCGGGGCACAATACCTTCTCTAAACGATGCGATGCGGCGGGGCACAGTACCTTCTCTAAACGATGCGATGTGAAATGCCCGATATCGGGGAAGTCCACGGCTTTACTGCCGAATTGTCCTCAAGCACTTCAAGCAGTTCCGAGATTGTTTTATTAAGTATGGGGTGGACGAGCTTGGGCGCAAGTTCGAACAAAGGCACGAGCACAAACCGACGATGATGTAGGCGAGGATGAGGCAGCGTCAGTATTTGCGTGTCGCATATGACGTTGTCATAGAGAAGTAGATCGAGATCGATCGTGCGGGGGCCCCTCGCCTTGTCCCTCGTTCGTCCGAGAGACTGTTCCACTTGGAGCAGTCGAACCATCAGTTCCTCAGGAGGAGGAAGCGCATCGCCCAGCAACTCTGCAACCATATTGAGAAAGGTTGGTTGCGCGAAAGTTTCCACTGGTTCGGTTTCGTAGATTTGCGAAAGTCGACTAACCTCGAGCCCGGCGTCCAGCATTCCGCGGATCCCCATCAGGAGGTTTCCCGCGCGATCGCCCAGGTTCGAGCCCAGGCCAATGTAGGCATTGCTATTTGAGGTGAATGGCATAACAAAGATGTCTATTTCGAACCTGGTTCTTTGTTCTTTTTGCTTCGTTTAGCGTCAGGACTACTGGCACGCGCTTACCGGCATTTCATTCTATACTGTCGGACCGAAGCCCGACGACTGAAGAACCAATAACAAATAACAAAGCACAGAAGGTCAAACTACCGTCTTGTCTCAACTGCTCACACTAATCTGGCTCAAGTGGACGCTTTTCCGGAATTCACTACGGTCATCAAAAGCTATCGCCAATCGCATCGCAACCATATTGGCGATGCTTGCCGCGCTGGCATTGGCTCTGTTGATTGCGCTGGGCCTCGGCGTTGCCGCCTATGCTTTGACATCGCCTGAAGTAGGCCTGCATAACTTTCAACCAAAGACCACGGCCGGTGATCCAGTTATCCCTTCGGCTGAGTTCATCTTCTTTTCAATCTTCGCGTTGCTTTACCTGCTTTGGGCGACGCTGCCGCTAAGTATCGGTAGCAGCCGTCAGTTTGATCCGGGGAATCTTCTTCTTTACCCGATCAGTTTACGGAAGCTCTTCGCCGTAGACTTCCTCAGCGAAATCGCCAGTCTTCAATCCGTGTTTGCCATTCCGGCGATCATCGCGGTTGGAGTAGGCGCCGGCCTCGCCCAGGGAAAACTTGCCGGTGGGACTTTGATGGCCATGGTTGCCGTCGTCTTCGGAGTCGCGCTATCGAAATGGATCTCAGTTTCGGTCGGCTCATTGATCCGCAAGAAGCGAACTCGCGGCGAAACTCTACTGGCGTTACTCGGAGTGGTCGCTGGCCTCGGTGGCGCTTTGCTTGGCCAAATCGCGCCCGTTCTTTTCCGGCACGCAGACTCAATCTCGGCCCTGCGCTGGACGCCACCGGGAGCGATTGCCTACGCGTTGACACATGGTCTGCGCGAGGGGCAGGCAGTCGGATTCACGCTGGCGCTGGCTGTAGTCAGCGGATACACAGCGATTCTCATCTCGATCACCTTTTGGTTGGCGCGCCGCGCCATTCTTGGAGGCGGCCGCACGCGCCGTGGACGCCGGGAGATCTTGCTGGAACCCGCTATTCAAGTCCATAGCGGATGGGAAATTCCATTGATGTCGCCTGCGCTCTCAGCGATTGTCGAGAAGGACCTTCGCTACGTGATGCGCAACGCTCAGCTGCGAATGATGACTCTCATGCCGCTGATCCTCATCGCGGTAAGAATCATGAATAGACGGCGTTTTGATCACGCGGGCTCCGAAAGCAGTACTTTTGCCACTGACTTCTTCAGGTATGGTGAAGGCTTGATGGCAACTGCCGGCATACTCTATGTCTTTCTGATTCTTTCGGGATTATTCTGCAATCAGTTTGCTTTCGAACGCGGCGGAATGCGCACATTCATACTTTCACCGGTTGATCGCAAAATCGTTCTGCTGGGAAAGAACATCGCCTTCGCAACGGTAGCGTTGGCCTTTTCGGTTAGTCTGCTAACAGTTAATCAGCTGGTCTTCAGGGACATCACACTCGGCGCGCTGCTCTTTGTTATGCTCAGCTTTCTGATCTTCGTTCCGCTGATGTCAGTAATGGGGAACTGGTTTTCGGTCCGCTTCCCCAAACGCATGAAGTTTGGCAAGCGGCTCAATCTTTCGGGCGTTGTGGGGTTGCTTTTGATACCGATGATCATAGTTTTGGCCCTTCCGCCACTGGCCGCCACGGCCGCCGGCTATATCACGCAGAGTTTGTTGATTGAGTATGCTACACTCGCGGTGCTGGCAGTTCTTTCAATCGGCTTCTATCTGGTGACGATTAATGCTCAGGGTCAGTCGTTGCAGCAGCGGGAACTGGAGATACTCGAGGCCGTGAACGACCCGGGCGCCGGCGACGAATGATGTTTAGAGTCCAACCTTAGGTTGTAGTTTGACAAAGCGCGCAAGCTAAATCTTGTACTCTAAACTACCTATTACACCAGCGATGTCTCGCGGTTTAGACATCCGGGCGGGCAAGTTTAGCGGCCCCGTCAATACACAAATGGCTCGCAGAAGATTTCGCGGTAACCAGCGACACGAACCCGCCACCGAGCGTTCCTTCCAGGAGTACTATCTCTCAACGCCCGCGCCGCAAACCTCCAGGACTGAACTGCTGCGCTTGATTCGCGGCGGCGAAGATACTTTTCTTGAGCTGAAAGTAAAGCTCTCAAACTCCGAAAGAATTGCGCAGGAAATTGTTGCCCTCGCCAACACCGGCGGCGGTGTAATGGTTTTCGGAGTTAATGATCAAATGCGCATCGAAGGCGTTGACAATCCCGAGAGCGTTCAGGAGGAATTGGCGCGAATTTGTCGCGAGGATATCGAGCCGCCATTGGTTCCTTTCATCGATCGCATAGCCTTTGACAACGGCCGCCGGGTTGTTGCGCTTGATATCGAAGGCAAACGCCGTCCCTACCGCACTCACGATGGGCGATTCTACTTAAGGATTGGCGCCGACAAGCGCGAGGCCACGCGCGAGGAACTCTCATCTTTGTTAGATGAAGTGCGGCCCCTGGGATTTGAAAACATGCCGGCGCTTGGGGCTGCGACTACCGACATCGACGAAGCGCACCTCTGGAGTTTTCTGCGTGAGTTTGAGGGTGATGCCTTTGACAACGGCGGTGCGAGTGGCTATCCGACCAGGGATGTACTCGAGCGCGATTTGCTGTTGGCAACAGAACACGGTGGCGAGGTCTTGCCGACCGTCGCCGGCCTGCTTCTCTTTGGCCGCGATGAATGTGTCCAGGAACTACTGCCACGCTCGGCAGTCTCTGCAACCAGATTTGCCGGAGACTCGTTACAATCTCCAGTAATCGAACGCATTAGCATCGTAGGCAACTTGCTAACGCTTTATGAGGCAACTCTGAGATTTGTGGCGCGCTACTGCGAATTGTGGGATACGCGCCCGCGAACTTTCCCCGCGGCTGAGGTTCAGGATAGTCCCGTCGCTGCGCGCGCAAACTATCATCGCGGCGCTGTGAGCGAGGCGGTCTCGAATCTATTTGTCCACCGCGATCTTGCTCTGCGCGATCAGCCAACGCGGCTGAATATTTTTGACCACTCTATTGAACTCATAAACGCTCGGCGCACGGCGGGATTTTCTCCGGTCGCGCAAAAAGCAATCCGCTACGGTGTGCCGCAGCGCCTGAATCCGCAATTGGCAGCAATTTTTTCAAGCCCTGCTTATGGATTGAAACTACCGCAGGGTGGCCTTCCGATGTTGCTTCGAGCGAGTCGTCTTTTTTCTAATCGACGGACGGAGTTGAACGCAATCAACGACGAGTTTCGATTAAGGCTGCATGGAATCTAGGAGCAGTCGGCAGGTGCAAGAGAGGGAAAACTCGCCTCGGGTCTTTCAATGAAAAATGAGAAATGGAGAATGTCGCCCGGATCCGTTCGGGTCCGACTTCTAACCACGAACTGTCAGCACCACACGCTGCCACTCCACTTCGCAAGATGGCGCTCAACTACAGAACCGTGAGCGGTAGCGACCGGATGCTACACTCAACCTCACCGCTTCAGTCAAGGTCAAGGTTCGCCTTGGTCATAGAAACATAGTTGACGGCCTTGATTAAGTCCTGTTCAGTCATAACTTCTTCGAGCGAGTCGGCGGTTGAGTGTAGCATCCGGTCGCTACCGCTCACGGTTCTGTAGTTGAGGGCGCGGCTAAAGTTGAGTGTGGCAGCGGTCACTACCGTGCCTGTTTTCACACAGGCTGAAGCCTTTGGTTCGTCTCGATGAATTGAAATCGATTCCAACCTCCATCGGAGTCAAGTAGATCAAATCCAACAAGATACGATGATTGAATTGATCAACGTTGGGACAGTAGAGATATCTCATTTCTCATTGAAAACCCAGAACAATTTCGGAGCGTCTGCCTCCTGCTCCTGCCGTCTGCCTCTTGGTCAAACGCTCTGCCCCGCAGCGTAACCGGAAGCCCAGGCCCATTGAAAATTATAGCCACCCAATTGGCCGGTGACATCGACCACCTCGCCGATGAAATAGAGTCCCGGGATGCTTTTGACTTCCATTGTTTTCGAAGAGAGTTCCACCGTTGAAATCCCTCCCGCCGTGACTTCCGCTTTCTTGTACCCTTCAGTTCCTGCCGGAACGATTTCCCAGCGATTGAGTTTTTCGGCGATGTCTGCCATTTCGCCGGGGGGATAACGCTTAAGAGGTTGCGAGGGAAAATTCAGCCCACACCACGCCAGGGCAAATCGTCGCGGAAGAAACTGACTAAGGAAGTTTGCCAGCGTGAGCTCTTTGTTTTCCTGTTCGCGTAGGAGCTTTAGCGCATCGTGGTTCGGCAACAGATTAATAGTGATGCTGTGACCGGCAAGCCAATAGGAAGAGATCTGCAGTACAGCCGGGCCGCTCAAACCGCGATGCGTGATGAGAATGGCTTCGTGAAACTGCATGCCCTGGCAACTGACTGAGGCATCAAGCGAAACTCCACTCAGTGGCGCCAGTTCGTGCAGCGTTTCACGCGAAAGAGTGAAGGGCACCAGTGCGGGCCAGGGCTCGCGAATTGTTAGACCAAACTGACGAGCCAGCCGGTAACCGAAGTCGGTCGCGCCCAGCGGTGGAATCGACAGGCCTCCCGTCGCTACAACCAGCGACTGCGAAGTGATACCTCCGCTGTTAGTTTCAACTTCAAAGTGTTCTGCCTTCTTAACACCACGCACAAGTGAGCCGCAACGGATTTCCACGCCCGCCGTGCTCGCTTCCGTTAACAGCATTTCAATAATGCGCCCTGAACTGCCATCACAGAAAAGCTGCCCCAGCTTTTTCTCGTGATAAGGGATGCCATGCTTCTCCACGAGCGAAACAAAATCCGCGGGCGTGTAGCGGGCCAGAGCCGACTTGCAAAAGTGCGGGTTGTCAGAAATAAAGTTGTCGGCGGTCGTATTCAGGTTGGTGAAATTGCAGCGGCCTCCTCCGGAGATGGCAATCTTTTTTCCAATGCGCTCGGCGTGTTCGAGCACTACGACCTTGCGGCCGCGTTTGCCGGCCTCAATCGCGCAAAAGAGACCCGCCGCCCCACCGCCTATGACAACCACGTCTGCGTTAAAAACTGCCAACTCTCACCGCCTGTTGGGCCAGCCTGCCCGGAGTAGAAAAACTTGAAGCCGCGACTAATTCCGGGGGCAGAGCGCAAACTAAAGCGGCAGCAAACAAGGACGTTCGCTGCCGCTCGATTTTTCACCAGCTAGAGTCGTGTCATCAATGACGTGTGGTCAATAATGACCAGACACCGCTGCCAACTTCTGCTTCCTACTTGCTGCCGTCCGGTTTCGGCGCATTGTAAAACTGCCGCGCCTGGATAACCAATTCTTTGTCGTCGTAAACACCGTCTCCATTGGTATCCACGCTTACTTTCAGCTTGTGCTGTTTGCCATCGCGAACATCGCCTGGATTAAATGCAAGACTGTACTGGCTGCGCAGCAGTGAGTTAATCGACTGGAGAATCGTGGGGATTTCGCCTTCGAAGGTATAGGGGTAATAGGCGCCACCGGTTTCCTTGGCAAAAGTAGTCAAGGTATTCTGGGCCTGCAAAAACGTCATTCTACCAGGGCCGCCCCCAATATCGTCCAAAGCACCCAGCCGGTCGCCATACTTCTTGAAAAACATATTAGCGGTGCCGATGATGTAGATTGGAATACCGGCATTCTGGGTAATCTTTCTCGCGTCACCGTAGTTAATCTTGCTGAAGGTATCGATGCCGGAAGCAACCAGAATTACGGCCCGCCGCCGGCCCTGCACGCTCACCAACCCCGTGTAATCGGATTTCTCTGCCTTGGAATCCTCGAGCACAACTGAGTCACCTCGTCCGCCGATAAGGACAAACTTAAGCGCATCAAACAAGTTGGTTTCCCTGAAGGCCGGTCTATTTCGCAAAAGCAAATTGATCACCTGGCTAATTCGAGACGGATCGTTTGTAAAATCCGTCAGGGGAGTCGGACGCATATCGAAGGCTACCACTGAAACATAGTCATCCGGCGGTTTGACGAACTGCGATAGAAACATCGCTGTCGGCCGGATCACTTCGTATGTTCCAGGGTCGTAACCGCCGCTGCCATAGTAGCCAAATATCTCCGACCATTTGCTGTACTCGACAACCATAGCGACAGTGATTGGCGCCTCAGGCGTTGAGAAATTAGTGATCGGTTGCTGAACGCCATCGGCAAAAATGGCGAAGTTCTCTTTTTTCAACCCGGTAATAATTTGGCCACTCTTTTTGTGGTAAACCACCGTGTCTACATTCACTATTTGAGTCGAGATAGTTAGCTTTTCGGCCTCCTGAGGTTTCCCGGTCAAGTCCGGAGGCAGTGGTTCCTCAGGTTTCTGCCCCTGCTGTCCGGGTTCACCCGGGCGCTTATTCTTTTTCTCGTTAGAGACGGGAGGCTGGCGGCGCGATTGTCCCACCGCGAAGCTTGAGGTTAAGCCGGCAAGTAACCCTGATAAGACAATTAAAGCAAAGAACGCACGCGGGACCTTAGAGAGTTTCATTGAGTCACCTGTTAATAGAAAACCATAAAAACGGGAGGAAGGGATCGACATTTCCAATCCGCGCTTTCAATTGAGTGCCGGGTTGTTTCAATGGGATGCTGAAAGACAATGCGAAGTTTGCCTGAACCCCATGCCTAACGGGGTCCGCTGCCGCCCGCCTCAGCCTCGATCACCACATCATACGTTCCGGTGTTGTCGTTCAGATTACCTTCATTAACCCCAAGGAATAATACGCCGTCCCGCTGAGCAACAAAGTCCCGCCTGGTGCCAATCAGCAGAAAATCGTCGTTGTCGTCGCCGATGACCGCGATTAGGGCACCCGTCGCTTCGTTGCGCATTAGTTTTTCATTGTCAGGCGATCCCGCCATGCCCGACGGCGTCGAGAAACGACCACCACCAAGCGAGACCCGCCCGGTCGCACTGATTCGCAAACGCTGGCCCTGGCGCACTACCAGCCCGCTGTTTGACCAACCATTATTCGCATTGTCGGCGCGCACGGCGACCTTGATAGTGAAAAATGTTGGCGCACTCGCCGACGAAGGTGGCGTGGTGTTTGTTCGGGGAGGAATCCTGTTGTTGTCCGGCTGCTGGCTCACTCGCGGCGATTGATCGACCGGCGCCCTGGTCGTGTTGGAGGTGGCGGCATCATCATTCGCCAGCCCGACCGCAGCCGCTGTCGTTGCCGAGTCAAACTCGATCGATTCTACATCTTCCACGTAAATGAGCGTTCGGCTGCGGCGGCCCTGAGCCCCGGAGCCAACCAATACGGTGAACTGCTGGTCTTTAAAACCGATGACTTGACCACGAATCACGTTGCCGTCTTTAAGGCGAATGGTGTCGGCAATGGCTGGGACAAACAGGGCAAGCACAAGAGCGAAAGAAGCGAAAGTTCTCAGACTGTTTTTCATGGTGATTCTCCGGGCCAATTTCATTGACGAGTTTTACAAGAGTCGATTGCTTTTGCAAGCGGGAGAGGTCAGTGGCAGTTTCTCGGATGCCCGTGAGCGGAGAAAGGTTGCGGCCACGGCAGGGGCAGGAGCAGGAGGCAGGGGCAGGAGGCAGGGGCAGGAGGCAGATCCGTTCACGGCAAGATCCGGTGCAGAGCGCGTCGTAAGCGCTCCAATTGCCTGCGGCGTAGTAAGAGCGGCCTCGGCTTTTCCGGCTCCTGCATCCTGCTCCTGCCTCCTGCCTCCTGCTCTATGCGGACCCTTGTTTGCTCTACTGGGGACGAGTAAACTCACGACGCAAAAGAAGCCGCATCGAAGTATTGTTGCAATGTTACCGATCAAGGGCCTTTATGAAATCGCGATCCGGGTGAAGGATCTCGCGCGGGCTGAATCTTTTTACAAAGATGTGCTCGGGTTAATTGAAGGTCTGCGCGACGATCGTCGAAACTGGCTCTTCCTGTATGCGGGCGGTGACGCTGGAATGGTTGTTTTGCAGGAGGACAAGGGAGAATGGCCCACCCAACACTTCGCTTTCACGGTCCGGGAGGCCGACATCAAGCGGGCCGCAGCCATGTTGAAAGAGAAGGGCGTTGCCGTTTCCGAACCGGTGTATCACGAGTGGATGAATTCAGTTTCAGTCTATTTTGATGATCCGGACGGACATGCTTTGGAACTGCTGGCCTTGTCCGGTTCCTAGAGGCTTTCGAACTTGAAATCGAAATCATCCCCTAAACAGGGTAACAAGTATTGCGTTTTGGTGAACTTCAAAGCGAGCCGCAAGTTGATGCAGTAAATCGTAGTTCATAAGCAGATCTAATTGAATCTATCAGCTTGAGCTACGGGCAACCAGAATTCAGCCGACCGCAACGAGGGAGGGTTTGGCTGTTGCCAATGAAAGGATTGCGCGATATAGTATGCCCAACTAGATGGTTGGTGAATCCTTCCATCCAAGTGGTTGCTGGGGTGAGGACAGTAACCACATAAGATTAGGCGCGACAGTCCAAAAACTGTCGCGCCTTTTCGCTTGTGCGCCCGGCAGGGCGCTCTCACCAGCGAGTGCAAATCTCCTACGAACCCGACAGCGAGAAACCATTAGCTGGCCGGCAAGATAAGCGAAATTGTTGATGTGGCCTGGAGCATGCGGACCGAAACGGGATCATGTTCTGCAATTAATACTTTCATTGATTCACTATTTCTCGTTCAGCCGCGAATACTTCCACGACGCGCCCGAACTCTTCTTCAAGTCGAGTCAGCAGCGCCCCGCCCTCAATTAACACGTTCTCGTCGAACTTCTCCTCTAACTCAGAACACAATGACGCCATCCCCCGGACGCCGAGGTTGCTGCTGCTGCCCTTCAGGCCGTGCGTAACGCGCTTTAACGCCGGTGTGTCCTTTCGCTTCAACGCCACGCGCAGTTCATCCAGCCGCACTTGCGTGTCGTTGAGGTACAAATCAATTAGTTCGCCGACCAGGTCTGGTTCGCCCTCCCGTTGCAGGTCCCGAAGACTTTCCAGCGCCTGCCGGTCGACAACCTCTACCACGGGCGATACCGGTACCAGGTCTGGCGGCTGCGGCGTTCGGATAGAGGTTGCACTCCATCGCTCCAGAATTTCGGCGAGTTCATGTGCCTTGACAGGTTTGCTGAGATAGTCGTCCATACCCGCCGCCAGACATTTCTCGCGCTCGCCTTGCAGGGCGTGCGCTGTCATGGCAATGATAACGGTGCGTTGGGGCGAACCCTCTTCACGACGCCGAATCTCGGCGGTGGCTTCGTAACCGTCCATCAAAGGCATCTGACAGTCCATCAGCACGATTGCATACGAAACGCTCGCAAGTGCATCAATGACTTCGAGACCATTGACGACGGCGTCGGCGGTGTAGCCAAGTTTGTGCAATTGGCTGAGAGCCACTTTCTGGTTTACCGCATTGTCTTCGGCCAACAGGATGCGCAACTGCTTGCGCCCTTGCTCGTGAAGCGTCTGATCGAGATGTGCAGCGGGTTTCGGTGTGAGCCCTGAGCGCGCAACTGTTGTGACCGCGTGCGCAGATTCGGCTTCGTTCCCCATGATGATCGCCAGCGAGTCGAACAGTCGCGACTGTTTGACGGGCTTGGTGAGGCATCTGGCGATTCCGGCCCGGCGCAGCGTTTCGCAATCATCATGCAGGCCGAGCGAGGTCAGCATCAACAGCCTCGTGCCACAGATACTCGGATCACTCTTGATTGTATGGCCCAGCGTCATGCCGTCCATCTCCGGCATCTGCATATCGATGATCGCCAGTTCGAAAGGCGTACCGGCGTCTGCCTGGCGGCGCAGGGCTATTAAAGCCTCGGTCCCGCCCGGCACGCAGGTGGACTGCATCCCCCAGGACGCAAGCTGCCGCTCAACGATCCGGCGGTTGGTTTCGTTATCGTCCACGACGAGCACGCGCATACCTTTCAGATTCGCTTCCACGCGCGGAGCGAAAACTTTTCCGGCAGCCTGTTTCTCAAAGGGCGACGTGAACCAAAAAGTCGAGCCTGCGCCCACGGCGCTCTCGACGCCGATCTCACCGCCCATCAACTCGATGAGTTGCTTCGAGATGGCTAAGCCCAGCCCGGTGCCGCCATACTTGCGCGTCGTCGAGCCGTCAGCCTGAACGAAGGCTTGGAAGAGTTTGCGCTGCGTTTCTTCACTGATGCCGATGCCGGTGTCGCTGATGGCAAAGCGCAACGTCGCGTGGGTGTCAGTCTCGCTCTCACGCGTCACGCGGAGGACAACTTCACCGGCCTCGGTGAATTTCACTGCGTTGCCGACAAGATTGGTTAAGACTTGGCGAAGCCGCCCGGCGTCGCCGCGTAAAGCGACCGGCACGTCGCTCTCGACGAATGAAGCGATCTCGATACCTTTGGCGTGCGTGCGTTCGGCGAAGAGTTCGAGGGGTCCTTCGACGGCTGGGAGTAGATCAAAGGCCAGTTTCTCGAAACGGAGCTTGCCCGCTTCGATCTTGGAGAAATCGAGGATGTCGTTGATGACGGTCATCAGCGAATCGGCGCTGGCGTTGATGGTCTCGGTGAAGTCTCGTTGCTCTGCGGTCAAGTTCGTATCCAGCAGCAACCCCGCCATGCCGATGACACCATTCATGGGGGTGCGAATCTCGTGGCTCATGTTGGCGAGGAACTCCGACTTGAGCCGCGTGGATTCCAACGCCGCGTCGCGCGTCTGCTTCAACTCATCTTCGATTCGCTTCTGCTCAGTGATGTCCTGATCGGTGCCCGTGATCTTCACTATTTGACCATGTTCGTCACAAATAACCCTTCTATTGGCACGGCATACCCGCACCGACCGGTCAGGCTGGATGATGCGATAGTCATAGCCGAAGTCCTTCTTTGAATGTTGCGCCTCTTCATTAATGCGTTTCACGAGAGAGTGGTCGTCTGGATGCACCATCGCCAGGTATTCTTCAAAAGACAATCCGAACTCTCGCTGGTCAAGACCAAAGATGCGCCACAGTTCGTCCGACCACTTCACCTCGCCCGTAACCGCATCAGATTCCCAATTTCCAAGATGAGCGATTTCCTGTGCTTCACACATTCGCATTTCATTCATCTTAAGTTCTTCATCTATTTGCTTGCGCTCGGTGATGTCTTGCATGGTTGCGCGAATCCCGATAATTCGCCCGTTCGGGTCAGTGAGCATTTGATCGTCAAGCTGTACTTCCATAAGCGTTCCATCCTTACGCCGAAAGGAGCGCTCAACATTGCGCAGGTGTGTTACTCCAGCAAGTTTTTCCCCGAAGGTCTTGCGAGCAATCTCTGCCTCTCCAATAAACTCCCAGACATGGTGTCCGATCATCTCTTCTGAGGAATAGCCGAGCATTAACAGTTCCGTGGTGTTGACACAGGTGATCCGTCCCTCGGTATCCAATTCATGGTAGCCGACCGGGGCATCATAGAAGAGTTCACGAAAACGGCGATCGCTCTCGATCAGGGCTTCCTCAGCCCGCTTTCGCTCGATAGCCAGCGCCAGTTGTGCCGCCACGGCCGACAGAAACTCCACATCGCCCTGGTTGTAAACATTATCATTTTCGTAGTGTTGCACCGCGATGACCCCAATCGTTTCGACTGGCGTGATCAGCGGCACGGCGAGGAATGACGGCGCTGGTCTGCCAATCAACTCGACTTCACCCCGGTCCAGAAGTTCGGCAAAAATCGCTTCATTCATAAGCAGCGGCTGACCACTGCTAAAGACTTTGGCGGTGCAGTTTTTACTGAGGGCCATGGGAAACGGATTCGCTTCGAACAGATCAACAAAGAGTGGCGCCTCGAACAAACCAGTCTGCTTGTCAAAAAGGGCGACACAGCAGTTCTCGGCATAAAAAACTTTCTTTAGCGATTGGTGGACCTGTTTGAGTAACTCATCGAGATTTGAAGCCAGGTTAACGCTCTGAATGACCTCTGAGATTACGTCCCGCTCTTTCTCGGCGCGCTTACGTTCCGTGATGTTCCGACCAAGGCCGATTAGGCCGATGATCTGGCCGTTCTCATCACGGAATGGAATCTTGGTCGTAAGTAACCAGGTTTTTTGACCTTGCTGACTAAGTACATACTCCTCCCGATTGACCACGGGTTGACCGGTTTGAAGAACCACTTGGTCGTCGGCGAAGAATTTTTCCGCCAACTCCTTCGGGTGGAAGGCAAAATCATCCTTACCTAATACTTCGGCCTCTGATTGCAGACCGGCAAAATGCACTTCGGCTAAATTCGCGATCACTTTGCGGCCGGCCAGATCCTTCACATAGACTGAATCAGGAATATTATTAATGAGCGTCCGCAGGAAGATACGTTCCTGCTGGAGCGTGTTCTCAAGTTGTTTGCGCTCAGTGATATCAGTTTGTAGGGCCTGGTTAGCTTGCGCTAATTCCGCTGTGCGCTCTGTAACCTTGGCCTCCATCCCGTCCCGCGCCCGGCGTAAGGCATCTTCCGCCTGCTTGCGCTTGATGATGTCAGCCTGCAAAGCCTCGTTAGCATCTTCCAACTCGGCGGTTCGTTTATCAACTGTCGATTTTAGCTCGTCCTTTGAGACGGTTGTCTTTTGAAGATTCTCAGCCATCCTGTTGAAGGAAGCTGCCAGATTTCCAACTTCATCACGGCTCCGGACTTTGGCTCTGACGTCAAAGTCTCCGGCAGACAATCGCTGCGTTGCTTCGACCAACTGACCGATGGGGCCGCTAATTCTGAGGGCGATAATTGTTCCAACAATCAAAACAATACTTAAAAGAAGAAGGACATAAATGCCGAAATTTTTAATGACGGCTAACGCCGTGGCATCTACCAAACGCACATTTTCCAGCGACCTCTTCAGGTTCGCTCGATTCAGTTGATAAAATTGTTCGGGCAGTTGTTCAAACTTGTCTTCTAGTGGATGAATCTCATCCCTTTCCACACTTAAAGCCGCTACCTTGTCGCCCGCCTGATAGAGTCTCGCCGTTCTTGCGAAGCCATCCACAATCAATTGGTGGTTGTTCTTGATGGCATTTATCAGCGCCGTCTCTTCATCCCCTGTAGCAACCCCTTTTTTTCTTTCTAAAATCTCCTGATACACCTTCTCAAGTTCATCGAACTCCGCAATGTACTCAGTATTATCGAAAAGGAATAAATCCATCTTCGTTATTTCCTGTTTCCATTCAATTGACTGGGCTTCCAACTCATGTTGTAAAGCCAGGCTCTCGGTGTGGATTGTCTCGGCATTCTCGATTGTGGTTGATAGAAAAGGGAGCACAGCGGCGTATCTTTTTACAACCCGAACATTTTCGATTGATTCCTCGATCTCTGATTTTTCAGTTTTGACGAGACGTTCCATCGCATGTTCCACTTCATGCTCCGCCGGGTCAACCTCCTCGATTTCAACTCGCATGGCTTCGGCGCGGTTGCCTGCTTGATAGAGCACTACCGCTCTGTTAAATTTTGCGATAAATATGTCGTACTGATTCGTGAGGTGTGTGAACGTCTCTTCTTCTTCTGGATGCTTGCCTTCCATGAAGACTTTAAGCGCGTCTATCTGCTTGGAAAAGTGTCTTTGACCCTCGTTATACTCC
Organism: Pyrinomonadaceae bacterium; assembly: GCA_036507195.1. Lineage (GTDB taxonomy): Bacteria > Acidobacteriota > Blastocatellia > Pyrinomonadales > Pyrinomonadaceae > PSRF01. The sequence continues at coordinate 46,129 of DASXQM010000232.1, forward strand.
GTCAGATACTCTTCATCGCCCAGGAGCAAGTAGTTGGTCATCGCGGAGACCTGCCTCCAGAAAATGTTTTCCGCTTCCATTTCAAGACGCAACTCTTCGGTGTGGTTATACATGTCTTGAGCATGACTGACCGCTGTAGTCGTCAACCGATAGCTCGCTCCCAGAAATAACAAGACGAGGACAACGAACAAGACATAACCGCCGATGATTTTCGTTCCGATTTTGTTTCGCATTATTTGGGCTTCGACGTTCTTATACTTCGCCGGTTGAGCAGGGTCCGACAATCGCTATCGGCTGCTGTCGCAGGAGATTGACGTAAAGGCATTCCGGTAACCAAAATCCAGCTTTCACCAAATCTCCTGAGACTTCTAAAGTGTGAAGGTAGGGGAGGAAGGACTAAGGCAATGAACCCGCTATGGGACATTATGCCGATGCAATTTGCACCACATCAGCGTCAGGCGACACCGCGCACATCGCTTATCCCAGCTGGGTGCACCTTTCATGCCACGCCGGGTTTAGCTATGCGCCCGCCTGTTATTCTTGATCGGTGATTACCCGCTTACCGTTGGTTGGGGGCAGCACGGTAAAGAACAGAGGCATGCGGAGGTACAGTGATTTCAACAGCAGGGGCCGGCCCGATGTCCTTGTGTGTCCACAAGTCGCGCAACCTGTAACTTGGGGCCATAAGACCGAGATCGTGCCAGGCGTAATGAACAGTCTGTGCTGTATCACTGATGTTGAAGACTGCGACGTAGGAGTCTTTGCCGGATTCAGGCCGCGCCATCCAAATCACAATGTTGTCAGTAGTGATGACCGGATGATTGTCCCTGGAGTGCTGATCGACCGCGATGACCTCGGCGTTGGTGAGCAGAGACGTGGTCCAGTCGTCGGACTGCAGTAGATTGCCGCCCATGATCAGTGGCGAACGGAAGATGGACCAAAGGGTTAACATGGTGCGCTGCTCGTCATGGGTCAATCGAGTCTCCCGCGGCTCACCCCAGCCAGCGGCAGGTCGCAGACTGCCGATCGGCAGCATGTCTGCATCAGGCCAATGCCCGGGCTGCGCGACCCCGGCCCACAGGGCGGCGCGTGAAAACTGGTTCTTCACGCCTTGTGGAAAACCCTTGTCGCTATACCAGACATCCCAGATGTCATCAGAAATGCGCCACATCTGCGCGAACTTGAACACTTCATCGCGCTTGTCGATGGCAGTGGGGCCGGGAGAAAGGCTCAACACCATGGGGCGGCCTGACTTGGCAATGGCTTCGCTGAACATGCGGATCTCGGCGCCTTTGTAGGGATGATCCGAGATGCAATCCACCTTGATGAAGTCAACCGTCCAGGCCGCGTATTGCCGGGCCAGGGAATCATAGTAGGCTTGCGCGGCTGGATGAGCAGGGTGAAGGCCGTAGTTGTATTTGTTCCAGGGGCATAGGTCGGATGTATCAGCGGCGTCCGCGGCATGAAAAGAAGAGCCCGCGATCGGAAGATTCCTGACTACTGCTTCCCTCGGAATGCCACGGATGATGTGGATCCCAAACTTAAGCCCCAGCGAGTGCAGATAATCGGCGAGAGGCTTAAATGTGAAATCCTTTCCTGCAGACGGGAAACGGGCCGGTACCGGAACATAGCGACCGTAACCGTCCATCTCGAAGCGTATATGATCGACGTTGCCCTTGGCGTCGAGGTTGGCCAGGTACCAGCCTTCGTCCACGACGACATACTCCCAGCCAAACCGCTTTAAGTGCTGGGCCATCCACTTGGCGTTCGCCTTGATGCTCTCTTCATTGAGTGTCCTGCCGTAGGAATCCCAGCTGTTCCACCCCATCGGTGGAATAGCGGCGATGATCTTTGCCTGCCGCGGCTGAAACCGGGTGGCAGTGTGTGCCGTCGCAACGTGACTGTGCACCACGAGCAGGAAGACTGCACAGTGGAAAGGTAGTAGACGCAAAGATTCCGAGGTCCGCACGGCAGGAATTATTTTCACCGGCGAATGGTAGATTGCTGCGTCTTTCCAGTCAATGACAAATAAAGTGCGCCTGGATGCGAAGTTGGATTGCGTTTGGCCGCAGCGTCTAAATTGAAAACTCCTGGACTCAGCTCCTTGCTGTTAGACAACTTGCGCGTGGAGGCTTTTTCCCGCCGCGGTCAGTTGCGAAAGGAGACCGCACTGCAGTAACTTTCGTCATCTTCCAGGTGCGCGCGCTTTTACACCATAAAACTTTTGTCAACCTGAGAAACCACCCTTGAATGAGACACTAGAGATGTACCAACGCCGGACGGTAATCAAGAGCTTAGCCTGTGCTGCCGCGGGCGTCGCGCTACGCACCGACAGAGTTCTCAGCGGTGCGCTCCCTTCAGCAGGTAATGAATTTGTAAGTATGCGTCCCGCGACTGGGCGGCGAAGGTTCGTGAGCGACGCGGTCGAAGCGAAGATCGTCGAAGTAAAACGTACGATTGCTGACCCCGAACTCGCCTGGCTGTTTGAGAACTGCTTCCCGAACACGCTTGATACGACAGTCACTTTCAGCACGCACGAGAACTGGCCGGATACTTACGTGATCACGGGAGACATTAACGCCATGTGGCTGCGCGACTCGACCGCGCAAGTCACTCCCTACCTGCCGCTTGCGCGAGAAGACAGGAAGCTCAAAGACATGATTGCCGGGGTCATTAACCGGCAGACGCGCTGTATCCTCATTGACCCTTACGCCAACTCCTTCGACTTCGGCGCCAAGGCCTGCCCGTGGGGCGAGAACGACAAGCCCCCGATACGCGCGGAGTTGTGCGAGCGCAAGTGGGAGATCGACTCGCTCTGCTATCCGGTGCGACTGGCACACGCTTACTGGAAGACAACGGGCGACGCTTCATGTTTTCACGCCGGCTGGAAACAAGCGACCAGGCGCACCGTGCAAACGTTTCGCGACGAGCAGCGAAAGAAAGCCCCTGGTCCTTACACTTTTCAAAGAGTAACTGACAACCCGATTGACACGGTGCCATTCGGAGGGCGCGGCAACCCGAGCCGAAGTGTCGGGCTGATTCACTCAGGCTTTCGTCCGTCGGATGATGCCTGCATATATCCGTTCCTCATTCCCTCGAATTTCTTCGCGGTGGTCGCGCTAAATCAACTCGCGGACATCTTTTCGGTGGAACTGCCAGATAAGTCGTTCGCGCGAGAGTGTCAGGACCTGGCGCACGAAGTGACGGAGGCGCTCGACGCCTACGGCAAAGCACGCCATCCGAAGCACAACTCAATTTATGCCTATGAAGTTGACGGTTTCGGAAATCAGCTTTTCATGGACGATGCGAACGTGCCCAGCCTGCTGTCGCTGCCTTACCTCGGCTGTTGCGCTGCTGACGATGCTACCTATGTTAACACGCGGGCATTCGTGCTGAGCGACAACAACCCTTACTTCTTTCGCGGGCGAGCGGGCGAAGGTATCGGCGGGCCGCACGTCGGATTAAACATGATCTGGCCTTTGGGAATCATTATGCGCGCGCTGACCAGCCGTGACGACCGAGAAATTCGTTCCTGCTTCAAGATGCTAAAGACGACGCACGCGGGAACGGGCTTCATGCACGAAGCGTTTGAACGTGATGACCCAAAGAAGTTCACACGCTCGTGGTTCGCATGGGCGAACACTCTCTTCGGCGAGTTGGTGTTAAAGGTTCATGCGGAACGCCCGCACCTATTGCGACAGGTGGTTTAGAGATTCGATATTGTGACCGGTATCATGTCCGATCAGAATTCAAGCCGTTTCAAATGATCCATGCTGAGCTTGATACTCGCAAAGGGAGAGGCCGGAGTTTCGTCTTGCTCGACAAAGTAGTGCTTGACACCCGCCTTCTGAGCGGCGCGCTACGGAGTGGTGGGGCTTTGCACAAAAAGTGTTTCACTGTATCAGAACCGCGAGCGGTAGCGACCGGCCAAAGATTCAACTTTGGAGCGCAACAATAACGCTGAAAGCGTTCGCTAATTTCAGCCCGGGGTCGCGCTTTGGCAACCCCGCGAAAAACGCATCCGCATCTTTTTGAAGGCGCAACCCTGAAAAGGGTTGCGTCGTCTTCCGTCGAGTTGCATCCCGTCGCAACTCCTTCAGAGTTGCGACAAAATGAATATGCCTTTTTTACCCAGGGTTTCAAAGCAAACCCTGGGCTTAAATTAGCGAACGCTTTCAGCGTTATTTACTGATGACCTCATAGTCCGCCGCATGAGTGACTGCGAATGAGATTCTTGCTATCGTCTTGAGCTCGCGATTTTAAGGCTTAGGTTGGAGATGCCCTCTATGCGCCGAGTTAACCTTTTACTCAGGTACACACTTTTTCTGTGCGCGGCCGCAGTTTTTGACTCGATGCTTTGCTTGGCGCAGTCTCCACCCGCTGAGTGGCAGTTCTACGGAGGCAATCAGGCGGGCATTCGATATTCGCCTCTCAAGGAAATCAACCGCAGCAATGTCGCTAAGTTGCGCAGGGCCTGGGTCTATCATACAGGGGAGTTAGACCTCGGTCTGCAAACGGCTACATTCAAAGCTTCATTCTCGTGCACGCCTCTTGTCGTTAACGGAGTGATGTATCTATCGACTCCGTCAAGCCGCGTGATCGCGCTCGATGCCGAAACAGGAAAGGAGATCTGGAAGTTCGATCCGCAAGCCGGGAAGAAGGAGCGCGAGTTCAATTCTCATCGCGGCGTTTCCTACTGGGAAGGCCCCTCAATAAAGGGGACCGGTAGGGACCGGCGCATACTTTTCGGGACGGTCGACGGCCGGCTTTTTGCACTCAATGCCGATACAGGTCAGCCCTCGACTGATTTTGGCCAAGGTGGCCAGGTTGACTTGCGTGCCGGAGTCGCGGACAAGCGGGTCCAGCCACCGTCGTGGGGCGCGCGGGTCACTTCTCCTGCAGCCATTTACAAGGACCTGGTGATTATCGGTTGGGGCCTGCCTGAGTTCCCCTCGAAAGGGCCTGGTGGCGATGTGCGTGCCTATGATGTGCGCTCGGGCAAACTCATCTGGACTTTTCACACCGTACCTC
>DASXQM010000233.1:0-5915 GCA_036507195.1 Pyrinomonadaceae bacterium
ATGGGCCAACTGTGCGCCGCGCTCACCTGCTAGTTTTGAAGCTGCGTAAACGCTCTCAGGATCCGGTTGGTCTCTTTGGGTATAGAACCCTTCTTTGTCCCCCTTGAATACGTAATCCGTCGAAATCGTGACTAATCCCGCGTTTATCTCGCGACTTGCGTTGGCGAGATTTTCGGGTCCGCGAGTGTTCGCGATGAAAGCTCGTTCCCGGTCCAACTCGCAGCCATCGACATCAGTCCAGGCGGCGCAGTTGATTACAACCTCAGGCTTGTCGTTCTTCAGCGTTTGCATCACACGATCAGTGTTTCCAACATCGAGGCTTCGGTGATCGTAAGAAAAAACGAGATCCCCGTTGGAGGTGCAATACTCGCAGACTGCGCGTCCAACCATTCCGCCCGCACCTGTGACAAGCACTCTCAACTTGCTCCTACCTCCGCCCCATATTGTGTGCGGTAATAGTCCTGATAGGCGCCGCTGCGGGTTCGTTCAAGCCAACGGCCGTTTTCCCGGTACCACTGAATTGTCTTTTGCAATCCCGTTTCCCACGTTTCGCGTGGGCGCCAACCTAATTCGGACTCTATGAGAGTGGGGTCTATGGCATAACGGCGATCGTGTCCCGGACGATCCTTGACGAAGCGAATTAGTGAACGAGGCTTACCAACAGTGTCCAGTAGCGATTCAACAACATCAATGTTATGCCGTTCATTCCGGGCGCCCACGTTGTAAATCGCCCCCGGCCTGCCTTTTTCCATAGCGAGGAGTATCGCGTGGCAGTGGTCTTCAACATAAATCCAGTCTCTTACGTTGCGGCCATCACCGTAGACCGGAATTGGTTCATCGTTGAGTGCATTCGAGAGCACGAGAGGCAGAAATTTTTCCGGAAACTGCCTTGGCCCATAGTTATTGCCGCAACGTGTTACCACTGTATCGAGACCGAAAGTGTGATGAGAGGCGCGAACGAGATGTTCTGCTGCCGCTTTCGAAGCAGCGTAGGGACTATTGGGCGCGAAAGGAGAATCTTCCGTGAAGAAGGCATCTTCATTTTCAGGCAAGCTGCCCATCACTTCATCAGTTGAGACTTGAATGAAACGCTTGACACCTCGCGCGCGCGCGGCATCAAGCAATACTTGAGTCCCGGTTATGTTCGTGTGCAAAAACTCCGCCGCGTTTGTGATGCTGCGATCCACGTGTGACTCGGCTGCAAAGTTAACAATGGCGTGCGTGTTTTCTCCCAGCGCGGCAAGCACCGACTCGGGCTCAGCGATATTGCCATGAACAAAGCGGTGGCGCGTCACATCCAGGCCCTCGAGGTTGTCAAGATTTCCTGCATAGGTCAGAGCGTCAAAGTTTGTGACTTTGTCGGCGGTTGCGTCCAGCAACAGCCGGACGAATGCTGAACCAATAAATCCGGCGCCACCAGTAATAAAGATTTCACGAGTTGTATCGATCAATTTGTTTGAACCTCGATTAGCAAAAATTGCAGCGAAACCCCATGGTAATGAGAAAACACCAGTTCTCAAAGCGAACACACACAAGAAAACTCATGCAAGGACTTTTGCACATTTCTGTTGACTTATGATTGGAAATGTTCTATTACACCGTCCTCGTTTTTAGGGTTCCGATTGCCGTACCTTGCCGGTTCGAAAGTTTCGTAGATGTGTCCTCCTAATCTTGAGATGTTGAACGAAACCTTCACCCGCGATTTCGGGCTTGATACCACAAACCACCTAACGACTTCTTCAACCGGGGAAGCTTAGCAACGATTGAGTGGACGCCCAATACTCGAATCCAGTTTTTGCAAAATCTCTTCCGTTTTAGTGCAGTTCAGCGCCACTTTTAAGTGATCCGGCCAGTTCTAAGCGCTCCGGCAAGTAAAGCTCAGGAAGCGAAACAGGAGCTTAAACAGAAACATCCCCCATGAACGACTGCTGCCCCCGTTGTTATTCCTGTTGCTCGCTCTTCGCGTTGGGAGCCCACCTTGCCAGGTTAGTCGCGCCCTTGCCTTTCACCATCTTTCCATCGTTTTCGTCATCTTCAGCATCGTTTTCAGCGCCTGGCGAAAAGCCTGCGCTTGACCAACCAGAGGAGCTACAATGAAACCGACAAATCTGCCGCCCAAATACGATTTAGCCCATACCGTTACGGTTACTCGAAGGATCCAAATTCAATCTCGTAGTCTAATCCTGCGTGTTAGCGCGATCTTAGTTTTGGCTGGCCTGCTGGCCGGTAGTCTCTATTGGAGCTCCGCCGCCTCTGCGTCCAAAAATGCATCTCCCTACCAAAAGACGGCTGTTGCTCTAGATGAGGTTACAGCGCCCTTGGCTGTGGCAAAGCTTAACGGCTCGCCGTCATTACGAGCCGGAAGTCTTTCCCCTTTGCTCCCAGTTCCGCAGGCCGGCGTAAGCGTTACGACTTATGCGGGCGACTGCACAACCCCCAAGTCTCTGTTCAATCTCCAAGACACTGATTTGACTGTCTGTGCCAAAGTCACCGGTGCGGAATCAACCTGGCGAATAATTTGGTCCAACGCTAATAATGTCGCTGTTCAGAATGTCGCGGTTGGCTCAGGCACCAGTACCTTCACGCTTACGTCAACCTCAAGTCTCGGAGACTGGCGAGTCATTCTCTACGAGCCATTTGGTGGCACTGTACAAGCCGTAACTTCCTTCACGGTGATCGACGCGGACAATCCAAAAGCCGACCTTTCGGTTTCCAAGGGCGCAATCTCAAGTAGTGCCTCGGCTGGTTCTCAAGTGGTCTTTTCAGTGCAAGTGTCGAATGCAGGGCCGAGCGCCGGCAGCACAGTCCAACTATCGGACAGCGTGCCTGGGAACACGACCTTTGTATCCTTTGATCAGCTTTCCGGTCCAACCTTCAATTGCACCAACCCAACGGCCGGCAGCGCCTCCGGCGACACGATCTGTACAATTGCAAGTTTGGCTCGGGGCGACGTAGCGACTTTTGTCGCCACCTATGAAGTATCGAGTGGGCCTGTCATTTCAAACACGGCGAGCATATCCAGCACTACACCTGATCCAAATAGTGACAACAACAGCTCGACTGCGGAGCTACCGGTCTCACCTACACCATGCAACATTGCCTCACCGGACAACATCACCGTCGATGCTGAATCGGGGCAATCAGGTGCTGTGGTGACGTATGCTACTCCCAGTTACACAGGCGACTGCGGTCCGACTCCTGTTGGCGAGACTTCGCCGATTAGCTGCAATCCGGTCTCCGGTTCATTCTTCCCGGCTGGCACGACCACTGTGATTTGCGTCGCCCAGGCCGGTCCCGCTGTTAGCTTCCAGGTGACGGTTAACAATCCCGGTGCACTTTCAATTTCACTCAATGGCGCCAGTACCGTATCGGTTGAATGCGGCACGGATTTCAACGATCCTGGCGCGACGGCCATCGATGGTACGGGTCAGAGTTTGCCTGCGTGTACCGAGGAGTCTCCCACAAACTGTTGGAGCGTTACACTACCCCAGGGCTTCAATCCAGATGCTCCTGCTGTCGGCAGTTACACCCTTACATACACAGCTACTGAGACGACCCCGAACCCGAACCCGCCTCCCGATGATATTACCAACTCGGTTTCAACCACGCGCACGGTTAATGTCTCGGACAATGAGGCTCCTGCGATAACCGTTGACGGGGCGAATCCATACAAGATTCAACAGGGCTCCTGCTCACCGTTTGTCGATCCGGGCGCCACTGCTCTTGACGGCTGCGCCGGTTCTAAACCTGTCTCAAGCTCGATCTCTGGGCCGGGCGGAGCAACATCAGTTGATCCGAACGTAGCCGGGACCTACACAGTCACCTACACAGCCACTGACGGAACTCATGAGGCCACAGCCACGCGAACCGTGCTGGTCGGCAATTTCCCCGAAGATGAAGTGGACCAGCCCGCCTCTTCAAATCAACCCCCGACGATCACGCTTAATGGCGACGATCAAATGAGCATTGAGTGTGGTACACCTTTCACCGATCCGGGCGCGACGGCCACCGTTTGCGGAAACTCCATCGCGGTGACCACCTCGGGAACCGTGGATATACACACACCCGGAACTTACTCGATCACTTACAGCGCCACTGCCAACGGCCAGACGGCGGAAGCAACGCGCATCGTGACGGTTGAGGCGGACAACACCGCCCCGACGATCCAAGTTCTCGGGGACAATCCGATGACGGTCGAGTGTCACACCAGCTTTACCGATCCAGGTGCGACAGCTCATGACGCCTGCGCTGGTGATTTTGCTGCCACACCTTCGGGTGCTGTTGATCCGGACACTGTCGGGCAGTACATCATCACTTACAACGCCACTGACCCGTCCGGCCATGCGGCCGCGCCAGTCACGCGAACTGTAAATGTCGTGGACACCACGGCGCCGGTGGTAACTGCACCAGCCAACGTCACCGTTAATACCGGCCAGGGCGCCACTTCGTGTGGCACAACGGTCAGCGACGCAACGTTGGGGACAGCCAGTGCGAGTGACTCTTGTGCTGGTTCGCTTTCGGTGACTCGTACCGGAGTTCCTGCGGGTAACGTCTTCCCGGTGGGAACGACAACGATCACCTACTCCGCCAACGACGGCTATAACACGGGCACGGCAACGCAGACGGTGACTGTAATCGACAACACGGCGCCAACAATTAGTTGTCCGGCCGACATCATCGTTAGTAACGCCGCTGGCCTGTGCTCTGCCGTTGTTAACTTCAGCGTGACAGCCAGCGATAATTGCGCGGGTGTCACAGTCAACACCGACATAGCTTCCGGCTCTACTTTTCCCAAGGGAACAACAACCGTACATGCGACGGCGACCGATGCTTCCGGCAACACCAGCACCTGCTCGTTTACGGTAACGGTGAATGACACGGAGAACCCGGTGATTAGTTGCCCGGCCAACATTACGTTGGAGCCAACTTGTCCGTCGGGGGCGATAGCAACCTACGCGACGCCGGTCGGCACGGATAACTGTCCGGGAGCAACAACAGCTCGGACGGCAGGCCTAGCTAGTGGTTCGGTCTTCCCCATCGGAACAACTACAGTTAGCCATATGGTTACCGACGCGTCGGGCAATACGGCTTCGTGTAGCTTCACGGTGACGGTACTTACACCGCAAAACGTCATCCAGAACTTGATAAACAGCGTCAACGCTTCTTCGCTCACCGGTACGCAGAAGAACGGTTTACTGGCTAAGTTGAATGCCGCGCTTAGCGCCATAGACAACGGCCAGACGAATATCGCGTGTAATAAGTTGAGCGAATTCGTTAACAACGTTGGAAACCTGATAAACCAGGGAAGTCTGACGGCGGCGCAGGGTGACGCGTGGATCAGCTCGGCCAACCACGTCCGCAACACCATCGGCTGTACTAACCTTGGCTGCTCGTGAGTAACGGCGCGGTCATTCAAGCCCCGAAGGAGCGCAGCGCGAAACGGGCGCTCCTTCGAGGGCACGTCCAGAAGCCATGCTTAAGAATTTTTTTCAAGGTGTTTTCGTAACCAGTTACTGCTTATTAATAACGGGGACAATCGGCGCAACAGTGAACGGAACGCATCCGAGTTCTACTGGTGGCCCCCCAGAACTTCAAACCAAAAGGAGACTCCAAATGAACAAGTTTCGGTTCACTATTAAGATTTTAGCAATTGCGATCTTCATGTTCGCTTTTGCGTCTATGGCCCAGGCGCAGGCATCGCGCACGTGGGTATCCGGCGTTGGCGATGACGCCAACCCCTGCAGCCGCACCGCACCATGTAAGACTTTTGCGGGCGCAATCTCAAAGACTGCCGCTTGCGGTGAAATCGACGCGCTTGATCCGGGTGGCTTTGGGGCTGTCACGATCACCAAGTCGATCACTATTGACGGTACTGGGACGTTTGCTTCGATTCTTGCGTCGCTGACTACCGGCAT
>DASXQM010000234.1:0-7812 GCA_036507195.1 Pyrinomonadaceae bacterium
TCCACGGCACATTCGCCGGTTGCTCTGCCGGCGCAGAATGAGACAGCGACCGCGCCTGATTGCAGCCCAACAATCCCAGCGTGCCCAGCTCAAAGACGGGCACGGTAACCGCAAAAACGGACGCTCTGGTCAGAAAACTCCTGCGATCGAGCTTGCCGTTGATCGAGTTTTTCATGATTCCGCCTCTCTCATTGCGTTTGCCCTCAGGGTCGCAGGCTTCGACTCACGGTCTCCCTACCAAGTCGTTTCCAGTCTTTCTTTCCAAAGTTCCAGCATCTGCTCATCGAGCTGCAAAACTCCCTCGCGCGTGACGCCATCGGGAGGTGGCACCAAGGCAGCCGCGCGTTCATAAACGCGCGTACGATCGTTTCCTTCCACGCGTGCCAGCAGATGCCACAGCGTCAACGTGTCACGCGGACGAGATTCATCCAGTATCACCTCCAGCGGACTGTGTAGATCTGGAATGTCGACTACATAACCAAAATCGAGCTTCGCAAGGGCCTTTCGAAAATTTTCCGAAGCATCGTCGAAGTAGGGCGTGCCCGGCCCAATGCCTGGCTGCGTGGCGCAAGTAGCTCCCGCCGGCACCATCGATTCGCGATCCTTCAACTGCAATGCAACCCATCCCGAGGTCACGTGTAAAAGCCCGATGCCCTGGTCGTTGACTTCCAGCGTGTAGGCACAGCCCAGGTCTGCCGCAACTCCAGCCGGAGTGTCTACAAAAAACAGGTGCGGCGGCGCCCAGATCCGCGCACTCATCTTGCCCTGCGCGAGCTCAAGCCGGTGCTCAGTTGGTTTTGTTTCAACCAGACGCACTCGGGTGTTGGGATCTATCTCCACCTGACCAATAGAGCCAACCTCAATCTGCGCGCGCGAATCGCCGTCAGTCTCCAACCACTGGCCGACCGCAAGCCGGCCTTTCTCCTCCATGCGCGAAGAACCAATCCTGGGCGCGCCGTTGAGCCGGGCCACCTCCCAAAAAGGACGCGACTCGCGCGAATAGAACCATAAACCCGCAAAGAAGGCGACGATAAGTAATCCAGCCGCGACGCCGGCGAAGCTGGACTGCCAAATTTTGAAAGAAAATGAAGCTGGCTGACGAGCTGCATTTTCGTTCGTCCTGGTTTCCGCGGCGAGGCTGGCTTGCAGATTGAGCCAGAGAGAGTCAGGCGCTGAGATTTGCGGCAGATGTTCGGCGAGTTTCACGCCAAGTTTGATCTCTTCAAATTGCCCGCGGCAGTGATTGCAGCCGATCAGGTGTTCGGCAATCTGCCGTGACTGATCGTTTGCTACTTCGCCATGGCAGTAGGCCGACAACTCTTTGGTAACGTGCTTCGAAAACATTTTAATCTCCCAAAACAACGGAACGAACCGCGTGCGATGGAGCAAGTCGGGGACAGAGAGGAATGCCTGTCCTATGTCCTACTCAACTTCATTCCGGAGATGGACCAACTTCCTGGCGAGCACCTGATGGCCGCGATTTAGGCGCGACGCGACCGTCCCTTTGGTACAACCCAGCACGCTCGCGATTTCTTCATATGAAAGATCCTCGACGTATTTGAGCAGGATTGCCATACGCAGTTTCGGCCTTAGTTGCTTGATCGCGGCTTGCACTGAATCGGCGATCTCTACCTTGGCGTAATGCTTCTCCTGCGGCTTTCTCTCTGCAATGCTGCTCATCGGGGTCGACTCTCCAAACGGAAGAAAACGTCTGCGCTTTCGTTGTTCATCAATGCACGCGTTCACCACGAGTCGATAGAGCCAGGTAGTAAAGGCCGAGTCGCCACGAAACTGGCCGATGCTGGTCATCAACTTTAGAAAGATTTGCTGGCAGACGTCGCTTGCCGCCGTCTCATCGCCCGCGAATGAATAGACTGCGATTGAAAACACGCGGTCCTTGTAAGTCTCAAACAGCAGACGGAAAGCTTCCCGGTCGCCCGCCTGACAGGCTTCGATGACGCGCGCGTCAACAATTGGTTCCACCATTACCGGGCGCTGCTCCATCCGGCCCTCCGTCTTGTCCTAACAAACGTTAGACGGAGAAGGCTTCGATTTTCTTCCACTAAACACCGTCGACGGTGAAACTTTCTTCAATAACTTTAACTTGAATTTAGTCAGGCAGCGGGGGCAAGCCCGCCTTCCCGATCTGAGAGATGCTGTGACTAGTTCGACTACTCCTGCCTTGAAGACTTTCACTGAAGAATTGAACCTCAATTTCGATAAGCTCATGGTTGGGAAGGTGGGCTTGCCCCGCTGGTTTCTCAACGGACAGTACGGGGAAATACAAAAGCGCAAAGAATACCAGTGAAGGTTTCTTTGCGCCCTCGTAATTTGCGCTTGCCTAAATTGCGTCTCCTGACGCTTTGTTTACCGCGTGACGCGCACGAGCAGCTCGGTGCCTGACTCGAGCTTCAATTCTTTGCTTCCCTGCACCGCCAATGAGCCTGCGCCCCCCGCGCCCCCGAGTATTAAACCAATGGCCGCGCCCTTGCCGCCGCCGACAATTGCTCCAAGGACTGCGCCGGCGCCGGCTCCGATTGCTCCGCGCTTAACTGTCTGTTTCGTGCGGCTGCCAGACTCGACACCGCCTTCATTGTCCGCCGCGCCAGAGTCGCTGCCATAGACGCGCGTGACTATGCCATGCAAAGTGCCGCTGCGGCCATCGCTAAACCGGATCGAATCAAAGTCCAGGTTCATACTCGTCCGGCCTTTAATCTTTCCTGACTTTTGAATCGAACTAACGTGGCCAGTGACCGTTGCTTCGTTAAAGCGAACCGGATCGAGCACAGTCGCCGTGAAACGATCGCCGACGCGAGAGTCTTTGCTCGACAGCGTGTCTTCAAGACGAACTTTCAGGTTAGTGCCAACCGGAACTGATGGTGCCACCACCGTCGTTTTGCGAACGCTGCGCCTGAGCCTCGGCTTCCTGCGGGTTTGCGCGTTAACTATCAGCGGTAGTGTGAACATGGCCATGATGACCATGAGAGAAATCAATCGTTTCGTCATACCCAGCTTCATTATTGAACCTCCGCGGCGCACTGGAAGGTACGCCTCAAGTGAACTTCGTAAACCTAAACACGAGGGCTTCAAAAAAACCTGCCGATAAAAACCGACGGAAATACTCGTGAGGCCATTAAACGACGCCGGCCGCAATCGGCTCCGCATCCTGATTACGATCAGCCGTGAGATCACCGGGATCTCCCAGTTCCTGCTGGCGATGCACAGTGCCATCTGATTCAAAGATATAAGCCGAAGGCGCCTCGCGCATGATGATGTCTTGCAAACGCATCAAGCCGTAAAGCAATGCTTCGGGACGTGGGGGACAGCCGGGTATGTAAACATCCACCGGGATGCAGCGATCGACACCTTGCATAGTGGAGTAGGAATCAAAGGGCCCACCAGTCGAGGCGCAGGCGCCCATCGCGATCGCCCACTTCGGCTCCGGCATCTGCTCGTAAACTCGACGTACCACCGGCCCCATCTTCAAAGTTACAGTGCCGGCGATGATAATCAAATCGCTTTGTCGTGGACTCGGACGAAAGACGCCGGCGCCGAAGCGGTCGATATCAAACCGTCCGGCCCCGGTGGCGATCATCTCGATCGCGCAACAAGCCAAACCAAAGGTCATGGGCCACAGCGCCGATGCGCGTGCCCAGTTCACCACTGGGGCGCCGATGTCCATGGCTTTGGCGCCTACAGTGCGCCGCACCGAGTTCATCAGCGAATCAAATCTGGTAAGGACAAATCCCTGGTCATGCTCTGCCATATGTTTTAACTGTTCCGGGTTTCGAGTTCCGAGTTCCGAGTTCCGAGTTTGATTAACAGCTTTCTAACTCGAAACTCGGAACTCGAAACTCGAAACTCGGAACTCGGTCTAAGCCCATTCCAGTGCGCCTTTACGCCATGCGTAGTAATAACCAACAACCAGGATCGCAATAAAGACAAACATCTCGATGAGAGCGAACTTAGTGAACGAGAAATCGTCGCCCATGAAAATAATGGCCCACGGCAAAAGAAAGATCGTCTCCACGTCAAAGATCAAAAACAACATAGCGACGATATAGTAACGAACAGTGAATCGCGAGTGGGCGTCTGTAGTCGGATCGATGCCGCATTCATACGGCCGCATCTTTCCCTTGCCATAGACCGCCGGCCTCAGGAAGCGTCCCAGAACAATTGGCAAGACCGGAAAGACGATCGCCACGACGAAGAAGATCATCACCGGCCAGTACGCCGTAACCGGTGCACCGATATTCTGCGCGGACGTTGTCGTTGCCTGGAGCAGCATTTAGACCCGTAAAGAATCCACTAACCCAGAGGGCGTTTCTAAATTATGGCGTTCGTCAAAAATATTAAGCGTCGTGATGATCAATGTCAACGAAGAGTTTGGGCAATCCCAGATGTTTAGCTCCGCAGCAGCTCAATGTTTATAGCCAACGCTAAACATTTCCATTGTTCAGCTCAGTAGGAGCGGGAGCTCTCAGAAACTCCTTTCGAAGTTTGTCCATTTGCCTGACGGACCGCGTCCGCAGGCCATCCACGCGTTTATTGGTGTCATCATCAATTTCCTTGGCACTGGGCCAATGCTTACCCTTCGGCAACCTGATCAGAAATTCGCTCGTACCTACATAGTCTCGCATTTCCGACACTTTGACAGGTTCTTCGAATAAGTAGGTGGCCATTGCCAGGCAATATCCATTGACCGCGTCCATCAGGTTTTCAAAGGTCCGAGCATCGGGTGCACGGTCTGAAACAAAGAATGAGTAGCCCCGCAGCAATTCAAGGGTTTCCATCGCTGCGAGAAGTCTTCGCTCCCATTCCTGCGTAACGCATTCACGCAACGGCTCGAACCGGAAAGTGCCTCGGTTGAATAACACGTCCAAGTGGAGAATCAGATCGCGCATAGTCAGCGGTTTAGCTTCCTCCAGAGCAGCTGCGCTGTTTTATTTCAAGTGCAACAAAACGAAAAGTCTAGCACCATCAGACCAAAAAGCCACCGCAGTAAAAGTCTGGAGCAGTGGTTCAGTTTGCAGATGGGCGAGATGGATTGAGCTATTACAGCCGTTACCGAGATCAGTGTCCTAGAGTGAACTTTAGAAATAACCGACTCACACTACAGAACCGAGCGCGGTAGCGCCGGATGCTAGAGGCTACTTGGCAATAGGCCTAGCCCAATTGACTTTACACTGAAGTAGACTCTAGCATCCGGCGCTACCGCGCTCGGTTCTGTATTGATTGTTTCTTGAGTTTCCCGCCATTCACTGCATCTTGCTCTTCATTTCTCAAACTGAACCAGTACCAATTCTGGCTGCGATAACAGGCAGCAATCAATGCAAGTCGCCGCCGGGCTTGCCGGCGAGAAGTGCGACCGCGTGGGAAAGAACGGGAGCGATGACGGCGAAGCTTTCGCGAACGGCTTTGGGTGAGCCGGGAAGATTAACGATCAGGGTCCCTGAGCGGATCCCGCAAACGCTGCGTGAAATCATGGCCATTGGCGTCTGCTTGAGTGTTTCGAGGCGCATCGCTTCAGCCAAACCTGGAGCTTCGCGCTCGATGACCGCGAGTGTCGCTTCGGGTGTATTGTCGCGTGGCGCGAGGCCAGTGCCGCCGGTGGTGACGATGAGATTCACATTGGGCAAGTCGGCAAATTCTCGCAATGCATCAGCGAGTGGGTCTGGATCGTCGGAGAGAATCCTTGTCGCGACAATCTCGGCTCCAAGCTCGCCCAATAGTTGCATCAGCAGCTCGCCCGATGCGTCTTTGCGTTCGCCGCGAGAGCAGGCATCGCTAACAGTGATCACTACGGCGTGAATTGGAGTTTGCATTGACGCGTTAGTTCGCCCCTTCAGGGCGATGATGATTTGGGGGTATACTTGATCCAGCGGCGTCGCTGCGCTTTGCCCCTGGCTACCATATGTCACATCTTCAGCCTGAAGAACCCGCCCGCTACCGCAGGCGGTACTGACAGAACCCGCGAGGCGAAGATCCAACCTGCCGTCTCTCCTGCCTTCTGCTTACTGCTTTCTTGCTTCTATCTACTGCCTACTGTTCCCGCGGGCGTGTTCTTTCAGCCAGCAACGATCCATGACAACCAGGAGACCGGCGTCTTGAGCGCGCTGCGCTGCAGCCTGGTCGATCACACCTTCCTGTAACCAAATCGCCTTAGCACCGACCGCAATCGCTTCGTCAACTGCTTTTCCCGCCTCGCTCGGTCTGCGGAAAATATCAACCAGATCGATTTCTCCTGGAACCTCCGCAAGCGAGGCGTACGCCTTGTCGCCAAACACTTCCGTCTCGTTAGGGTTGACGGGGATCACCTTGTAACCACGACGTCTCATATACGAGGCAACGCCATAAGAAGGTCGTCCCGGATCAGATGAGAGGCCGACGACAGCAATTGTTTTACAGTCTTCCAGAACCTTCTTTATGGTCTCGTTGCTGTTGATGTCCAAAGGTTGACTCCTGGTAACGGAATCTTACGGCTCTGCCGTCTGATGTGCGGTGGAGGCTCCGCCCCACCGAACAGTTCCTCAAATTCCTTTGGGCTACGCCCAGGGGCGCAGCCCCATTTATCGGGGAAAGGCGACCGGAAGGTCAGAGACCTTCCGCACATCAGTGGGCTGAGCCCGATACGATTTTGTCCTTGAGTGTCCTTTAGACACGCAACGGCTTCCGAGACTTTTGCGGTTAACGCACTGTTGCGCTTAGCGCATGCAATTCCTGTAACGAGCGAACCTTGATGTCACCGCCATTCTCGCGCGCAGCAATAGCCTCGACGATTGCCTGTGCGCCGGTCATCGTCGTCACGCAGGGAACGTTGTACTGCAAAGCCGCCCGACGAATTGCCTGCTCGTCGAAGTGGGAAGCGCGGCCCAGCGGTGTGTTTATGACCAGCGCGATCTCTCCCCGCTTGATATGATCGACTATGTTCGGCCGTCCTTCGTTTACCTTAAAGACGCTCTCGACCTTCAAGCCAACCTCTCGCAAACGATCCGCCGTTCCCAAGGTAGCCACAATCTCAAAGCCGAGCCGCACCAGCTTGCGGGCGATGATCACAGCCTGGCCTTTATCCGCATCGTTCACACTGATAAACGCCCGGCCAGCTTGCGGCAGTGACAGCCCCGCGCCCGTCATCGCCTTTCCATAGGCTTCGCCAAAAGTTTCGCCGACTCCCATCACTTCGCCGGTTGAATGCATCTCCGGGCTGAGTATTGGATCCACTCCGGGAAACTTCGCAAACGGAAAGACCGGCGACTTAATAAAGAAACGACTGACCGTCAAATTCTCGGGTAGATCAAATTCGGCAAGAGCTTGTCCGGCCATTACCAGGGCTGCGATACGTGCAATCGGAACGCCGGTGGCCTTGGAGACGAACGGCACTGTTCGCGACGCGCGTGGGTTTACCTCGAGCACATAAACTCGATGGTCCTTGATCGCAAACTGAATGTTCATCAAGCCGCGCACCGACAACGCTGTCGCCAGCAAGCGCGTGTAATGGCGCATGGTCTCGATGTGTTCCGGGTCAATCTTAATAGGAGGCAAGACGCAGGACGAGTCACCCGAATGTATTCCTGCTTCTTCAATGTGCTCCTGGATCGCTGCGATCACGCACGTGTTGTCATCGGCTAGGGCGTCGACATCAAACTCCGCTGCGCGCTCGAGAAACTTATCAATCAAAACCGGCCGGTCCGGTGTGAAACCGACGGCGGTGCGCACGTACTCATCGAGGCTCTCCTGGTCGTAAACTATGGCCATCGCGCGGCCTCCCAGCACGTAACTGGGCCGCACGAGCACCGGATAACCAATCTCCTC
>DASXQM010000235.1:0-8065 GCA_036507195.1 Pyrinomonadaceae bacterium
CGAGATTGAGTCGAAGGCGATTGTTTGCGTCAGTCGCATTAGGGCGGAAAGTGACGGGAATCGAAAGGATCGGGTTGTCGTAGGCTACTTGAACTGAGGTCGCCGTGTTGTTGAAGAAGCCTGTGTTGCGAAGATTGTTGGCTCGCTGCCGACCTAACTCCAGGCCACCGACAAGTGTGTGCCGGATTCGCCCGGTTGTTGCCAGGTAGGTAAGGTCTGTTTGGTTGAAAAGACTGCGCCGGTGAGTGGCATTATTATAGGCCGTAAGGGTGACCAGGGTCTTGAGTGCGTTGACGGCGCCCGGTACGTAATTTTGATAGAATCGATCATAATCACCGAATAGCGTGCGGGTGCGAATGTTCAGTTTACCGACCTGTTGATCGAGTGTTCCGGAGAGCAGATTCACATTAGCCCTGACACGACTATCATTAGGGTTACCGTAAAACGTGTCGATAGGAACAGCAGCGGGTCTTCCCTGAAATGAGGTAATACCGCGATCCGCAGTCCGTCCGTCATGGAAATGTTCGTAGCCGAAAGTTATTCTTGTAAGGTTACCAGGCAGAATCGTCAAGGTAGGATTAATGCCGTAACGTTCCAGATCGACAAATTTGCGGAAGCTGCCGGAGTTTTCATACAAGCCGTTGGTCCGCAATGCCAACTTATCGCTGATCGGCTGGTCAAAATCTACCGAAACGCGTTTGTTAGAGAACGAACCGCCTTGGAGAGATATTTCGCGTAACGGCGCGAAGTAGGCTTCTTTGGTTACGCGGTTGATAACGCCGCCGCCACCTCCGCGGCCAAAGATCATCGCGTTCGGGCCTTTCATGGTCTCAACCCGGTCAAGGTTGTATAGATCGCGGTAATACTGCACGTCATCGCGGATGCCGTTGAGGAAAAAATCGGCGCTGCTTCTATTTCCTCGAATGACTACATCATCTCTGTTGTTTTCACCTTGATGGGCCGTAATGCCCGGCATATAGCGCACCACGTCGCTGATGCTCATCAGCATTTGATCCTTGATTTGTTCATTCGTCACGACGGTGATCGATTGTGGAATATCACGCAGCGGCGTCAGGGTCTTAGTGGCGCTCCCGATCGCATCAGTTTGATAGCCCCCGACGTCAACGACAGTGACACTGCTGACTGGCCGGAAACTTGAAGTATCACTTCGAAGAACGGGTTGCTGCCCTGATTCAAGCGAATGGTTTGGACAGCATCCGAAAACCCGTTGACCGTAACCCGCACCGTATACTCGCCTGGCTCCAACATCAGTGCGAATTCACCGTTTTGATCGGTAATCGCGGAAACGCTTCTGGAACCGATTGTAGCTTCCGCAACGACTTTAGCGCCGGGAATAGCAGCGCGGTTCTGATCGAGGACGCGTCCTCGCAGCGAAGAGCGGGCGTTACCCACCTCTGCCTGCGAAGCTGAGAAGACGCCGGAGATTAGGAGCAGGCCAAGCAGGCAAAAAAGCCGTGCGGAAAGATTTGTATGAACCATGTATTCCCCCTAATTGTGAAGCCGCAGCTAAAAATAGCCGTTTTATGAAATTGAAAACCATTTTCAATTTCATGGATTATACCCGTGGTGAGTTAACTGTCAAGGGACTTCGCGGTTTTTTCAAAGGTTTGGTTCGGCCGGGGCTTTAAGAAAAGAAGATCCCCCGTTTAATTGGGAATGGGGTCACTTCTCGGGACTGCAGATTAAGGCTGCAGCTAGAAGCGGAAGCGTCAATTCATGGTGGCCGGTAATGGAAAAGCCACGACCGGCTCCGTCGGCGTTCGGACGGCGTACGACATTAGTTAGCGGTCGGTAGGATTGTATGAAGTCGAAGTTTGCGGTGGTGATATCCGCCATGTGATAGCCGAGATTGCGAACCAGGGTAACGGCTTTCAAAAAAACTTCAGGCAGCGTAACTGCCGAACCAATATTCAAGTAAACTCCGCCAGCGTCCATTCGGCGCACCAGCTCGGCCAGCAATCTGAAATCCGTATGAGTAGTCGCGCCGAGCGCGGCGCCATCCGCCTGAGGGTGAAAATGGCCGATGTCGCCGCCAATGGTTAGATGAGCTGTAAAAGGAACTCGCGCCTGGTAGGCGGCACAAAGTAAAGAATAGCTGGCGTGTTTTGGTTTGAGCTGGAGCAGTGCGCGACCAGTGGCTTCGCCCAGACCGATGCCTTCTTTTGCGCCTTCCTGTGCAGCGCGGTTCAAGAGCTTTCCGGTTTCATCGGCGCCACCGAAAGCTCCTTCACCAAGCGTGGCGTCAACATCTTCGGACGTAGAACCCACCATCGCGATCTCAGCGTCGTGAACGAGCACTGAGCCGTTTGCCGCGATGGCTGTCACCAAACCTCGCTTCATCAGATCGATGACAAGGGGCGCGAGCCCGGTCTTAATTACGTGGCCGCCAATTCCCCAGATGATCGGCTTTTGCAACTCGCGCGCACGATGCATTCGCGAGGTGAGTTCTCTTAAACTTTGAACTGCGAGAATGTTTGGCAGGCTGGCGAGAAAATCCTTCAGCGATAAATCCTCGCTAACGGGAGTTGCAAAGTCATCCAGTGAGACTTTGCTTGGGCGGGAAGCAAGCGGATAGGTTGAAACTCTGTCCAACGCAAGCGGCTGCAAATCCTCACCGTAATTTGAAGGCAAACAGTTCTCCTTACCTTACAAATAGTCGAGATCTGCCAGGTCTTGTTTCCGCCCCACGGCAGCCTTGTTTCGCTTTAACAATTCCTTCGAGATAAACGGAACTCGCAGGCCATCAAGATCGCCGTACTCGCGCGTGTTCCAGGCTTCATCAAACTCGACGTCGGTTATTGATGTCATGATATCCATCCGATGGGGTTCGACGCCCAGTTGAACGACTTGGTCGGCGGCTGTGAAATCTTCCTCGACGACTCCAACATTTGCAAATCCGAATTGCTCAAGAACCTGGCTAAGCCGATCGGCATTCTGAGCAGAAGCCTCCACGAAGAAATCAATATCTCCGGTGTAGCGGGGACGTCCATGATGAGCCAGCGCGTAAGCTCCAACAATCACGTAGCGCACATCACGAGCGTTTAGTAACTCGATAAACTCTCTTAAGTCCCGTTCCAGCTTCATCGGATTCGTCAGGTTTGTTTTGGCTAATCAACGTGAGCAGTATATCCAGGCGCTGAGAGGAAGACAGGGACTTGTAAAATTCCCTGGTAACTTTGTCCGCTTCCGAAAAGGATCTGAAGACTCTTTTTACCTTAAGCATGCGACAAGCATTGTAACAAGTTATAAGGCATATCAACTCTCATAATGCCGTTCTAATTGCTTTGTCATTGGGAGACACTAATTGTATCACGCGATCTTCTTATCTTCGCGGCGGGCGTTTCCATTGCCGTTTTTAACGAGACGGCCGTTGAGCAGCGGACGGAGAACGTGGCCCGTATGCGAACGTCGCGAGCGGGCGACTTCTTCCGGCGTGCCGACGGCAACTACGCGTCCGCCATGTTCGCCGCCTTCTGGTCCAAGGTCAATAATGTAGTCGGCAGACTTGATAACATCGAGATTGTGCTCGATCACGATGATAGTGTTGCCCATCGAGACGAGCCGCTGGAGCACATCGAGTAGCTTATGAACGTCGGCAAAATGAAGGCCGGTAGTTGGCTCGTCGAGCATGTAGACGGTTCGGCCGGTCGCGCGCTTCGATAATTCCTTGGCTAACTTGATTCGCTGCGCTTCGCCGCCGGAGAGAGTGGTTGCTGACTGCCCCAGTTTTAAGTAACCGAGGCCCACATCAAGCAGCGTCTGTAGTTTCTGCTGAATTTGGGGCACGTTTTCCAACACGGGCAGCGCCTCTGCAACGGTCGTGTCGAGCAGCTCTGCAATCGACTTACCTTTGTACTTAACCGAAAGCGTCTCGCGATTGTAGCGTGCACCCCGACAGACATCGCACAGCACATAAACGTCGGGCAGGAAGTTCATCTCGATGCGCTTCATGCCGTCGCCTTCACAACCCTCGCAGCGCCCGCCCTTCACGTTGAAGGAAAATCGTCCGGGTTTATAGCCACGCTCGCGAGACTCGGGCAGCATGGCATAAAGCTCTCGCAGGGGTGTAAACAGCCCTGTGTAAGTGGCCGGGTTAGATCGCGGTGTGCGGCCAATAGGCGACTGGTCAATCTCGATTACCTTATCGACATGTTCCAGGCCCTCGATGGCTGCGCAGGCTCCGGGCTCCGCCAGCGAACCATAGAGATGACGCGCGAGGGCAGGATAAAGAATGTCCGCAACCAGGGTTGATTTCCCTGAACCCGAAACTCCGGTGATGACCGTCAACAATCCGAGCGGAAACGAAACATCAATCTCCTTTAAGTTGTTGGCGCGCGCTCCATGAACGGTCAGGTACTTTCCGTTCGCAGCACGTCTTTGCGATGGCACTTCAATCTTTTTCAAGCCGCTGATGTAAAGACCGGTAACTGAACGGGGATTGTTGGCAACATCTTCAGCCGTTCCGCTAGCTACCACCTCACCACCATGAGCGCCCGCGCCTGGTCCGAGATCGACCACGTAGTCTGCGCGGCGAATAGTCTCCTCGTCATGCTCAACGACCAACACCGTGTTGCCGAGATCGCGAAGCGCCGTCAAGGTGTCGAGCAGTTTTTGGTTATCGCGCGGGTGCAGTCCAATCGAAGGCTCATCGAGGACATACAAGACGCCACGAAGCTGTGAGCCAATCTGCGTGGCCAAACGAATGCGCTGCCCTTCGCCACCAGACAGCGTTGCTGAAGGGCGGTCAAGCGTGAGATACCCCAGGCCTACACTCTCAAGGAAACGCAGGCGACTTTTTATTTCACGAAGTATCTGACCGGCAATCTGCTCCTCGCGAGCATTCAACTTGATCGCCTCAAAAGCGGAAACGGAATCTTCAATTGGTAGGGCTGTGTATTCCGCGATTCCGCGGCCACCCAGACGCACCGAGAGCGAGTCGGACCTGAGACGCCTGCCCTTGCAGTCAGGGCAGGTTGACGGTGAAACGAGTTCCTCCAGGGTAAACCTGACTTTCTCGGAAGGCGCTTCGTTAAGTCGGTCACGAAGCCAACGGAGGGCTCCCTTCCATGGGCTTTGATAAGAGTAAAGACCCTGGCGAAAAGTTATTTGACCACTGACGCCCTGGAGGAACCCGTCACCTACTTCCTTCGGCAGTTCCGCGAACGGCAGCTTCGGATCCGCGTTGAAATGTTTCGCGACGGCGAGCAGCGCGCTCTTCAGATACGCCGATCCTTGTTTATCAGCCAGCCCCATGAAGACGAGTTTATCGGCAGCAATGTTTATGTCTGGAATAAGCTTCGCCGGATCGACTTCCTGGACTGTGCCCAATCCGTGACAACGTTTGCAGGCTCCGTAGGCGGAGTTGAAAGAGAACGAACGGGGCTCGAGCGGCGGCACGTTGATACCGCAGATGACGCAAGCCATGCGCTCCGAGTAAAGCTTTTCTTCGCCGTCGACGACAGAAACGAGCACCGCGCCGCCCGTAAGTTTCAACGCTGTCCGAACTGATTCAGAGAGACGCTCCTTGATCCCTGGCTTGATCAACAGCCGGTCGACCACAGCTTCAATCGTATGATTGCGGCGCTTGTCTAACTTGATCTCTTCATCCAGCGACAACAACTCGCCATCGACGCGAGCACGTAGGAAACCATCCTTCGCAAGTTTTTCGAGTTCTTTCTTGAATTCACCCTTACGGCCGCGCACCATCGGCGCTAGAATCATGACCCGTTCGCCTTCCGCGAGGCCGAGAACATTCTGGACAATCTGTTCGACGCTTTGCCTCGTGATAGCCGCTCCGCACTTGTAACAATGCGGCTGTCCAATTGAAGAAAACAGCAAGCGCATATAGTCGTAAATCTCTGTTACCGTGCCAACGGTCGAGCGAGGGCTGCGGGAAACTGTCTTTTGTTCTATGGAGATAGCCGGTGAAAGACCATCAACGGAATCGACGTCGGGCTTTTCCAGTTGATCCAAAAATTGACGGGCGTAAGCGGAGAGCGATTCAACATAACGCCGCTGGCCCTCTGCATAGATCGTGTCAAATGCAAGTGAAGATTTGCCCGAACCAGACAGGCCGGTGATTACTGTGAATCGATCCCGGGGTATCTCTACGTTGATGTTCTTGAGGTTGTGCTGGCGCGCGCCTCTTACTGTAATGCGATCAAGTGCCATTGGCTAAGACTGCAACGAAAAACAGCGCTCTTCACCACGGTTGCAAATATCGAGGGCTGGTGAACCAGTCATTCTAGCCCACTGGAAGATCGGCGGCAAGTTGGCAAATTTGATGACCTTGACACTGTTTTCAGACGAGACCTACACTGCAACTACCACTCGCTGTTCCAAATCGAGCGCTTTATATTCCGAGGCCTAACCGGCGTGAATCTTCCAAACAGCCTGACGCTCCTGCGTATCTTCATCGTTCCCATTCTCGTCGTCGTCTTGCTCACGCCGTTCTCCGAAAACTGGTTTGGTCTGCCACGCCATATTTTCGGCGTGGCTTTGTTTCTCGGCGCCGCGTTGACCGACTATCTGGACGGACACTTCGCTCGCAGCCGGGATCAGGTTACGCGTCTGGGCCAACTGCTCGATCCGATCGCTGATAAATTGTTGATTTCCGCCGCGCTAATCTCACTGGTTGAGAATCAACTGGCCCCGGCGTGGGCGGTGGTAATCATCATCGGTCGTGAGTTTGCCGTGACAGGCTTGCGTTCGATTGCGGCTGCGGATGGCGTAGTAATCTCAGCCTCGAAGATGGGGAAGTTTAAGATGCTGGTCCAGGTCTTGACCGTGGCGCTGCTTATTGTTTCAAGTGTTGCCGGCAAACCGCCGGTAGGAAACTTCGGCCGACCCTTCCCCGCAATTGAGTTTTGGTCGGTTCCGGAATTACGCGCGGCCTGGCAGCATCTGTTCGGTCAGGAACCCACCACAGCCAGCGATTGGCAGGTGCTGCTCTACACTGCCGGGCGAGCGATGCTCTGGTTAGTGGTGATCTCGTCTTGTCTTTCAATGTATGGCTATTTCCGATCGTTTTATCGCTCTGTCCTTTCAAGTAGCCGGGCAGAATACCTTGCCAAGCAGCCGGGGGAGCCGATCATTCCGGTGGTCCGTGATTAGGTCAATCGTACTTCGTTGGTCTTTGGTCTTTGGTTTTTTGGTTCTTCTTTTTTGAGGACTCAAATCTCAAATCTAAGCACCAAAGGACTAAGACCCAAGACCTAAGTTCTATTCCACACCTTCCGAGCAGACGCGTTCTTTCGCGTTGCAAGTGGTAAGATATCTGTAATTCTGAGTGCGACTTGCGTTTTCTCATGCGGGTTGGTAGTATCCGCATTTTGTCGGAATGCGCTATTTGTACTCTATAGCGGGCCGGCGTAGCTCAGTTGGTAGAGCATCTGATTTGTAATCAGAGGGTCGGGGGTTCAAGTCCCTTCGCCGGCTCCACTAAGCACTTGACAGGATACGCAGGGGTGGTCGAGTGGTTAATGGCACCGGGCTGTAAACCCGGCAGGCTAACGCCTTACGTAGGTTCGAATCCTACCCCCTGCACCAGGAAGGAAGGATGAAGTAGGAAGGATGAAGGATGAAGGATGAAGATATTCCGCTGGTTGCGGGCGCCAAGTTTCATCCTTCCGCCTTCCTCCTTCATCCTTAAATATTGGGCGGGTGTAGCTCAGTTGGTAGAGCATCAGCCTTCCAAGCTGAGGGTCGCGAGTTCGAATCTCGTCGCCCGCTCCAGTAACCTTTGAAGGCAGGAATCGCGCCCGCGTAGCTCAGGGGTAGAGCGCCTCCTTGGTAAGGAGGAGGTCATGAGTTCAAATCTCATCGCGGGCTCCATTATTGTGGCCTGCACCATTGAAGATTATTGCAACGATTAGCGACCATTTATTAAAGAGGCCAACTTAGAATGTCAAAGGAAAAATTCGACCGCAGTAAGCCGCACGTGAACATCGGGACGATTGGGCACGTGGATCACGGCAAGACGACGTTGACGGCAGCGATCACGAAGGTGCTGGGCAAGAACAATCCGAAGGTGCAGTTCATCGCC
>DASXQM010000236.1:0-5116 GCA_036507195.1 Pyrinomonadaceae bacterium
GAAACGCGCCAGCTGCTGATCTTTGCGCACTCGATCAACGGGGAAGGCCTGGTTATGGATGACGACATAGATTCCTGGATCGAGCACGCGGGCAGCAAACAAGCTCTCCGTTAGATTCTGTAAACCATCGCTGCCTTCAAAACCCAGCGGTGTCATTGCTCCAGTCAAAATAATCGGAACTCTCAGTTCGGCTAATGCGCGCTGCAAGTAAAGGCCTGTCTCGACCATCGTGTCCGTGCCGTGAGTGATCACAATCGGCACGTTCTCAGGCAAAAGCTCTTTCACTGTTTTAAGGACCACGGCGCGATCCGCATCGGTCATCTCCAGGCTGTCCTTGTTCATTAGCGGCATTACGCGCAGTTCGGAATCTGGCAACCGCAAGCGACTAAGATAGCGATCGATCTTGTTGTCGAGATTCTGCACCGATCCGGTTCGCTCGGAAAAGACCTTTTCAATCGTGCCACCAGTCGTGATTAGGTAGATGATGGTCACTTAGATTTGCGACGAGTCCTTGCGAACTCGTTTCCCGTATATGAATTGTCATTTCTCAGCCGCGAATTCAATTTGGAGGTGCAACAGAACATTGCTTCTCGCTTCGCCCCATTAGGGGCGAGATGTTTATAGCCTTGGCGATTCTTTCTTTACTCCGAGGCTCCGTAGGAGCGCAATCACCTTTGCCCACCTTGCCAGGTTCCGTTGCCGGGTTTCGCTCCAAAAGGAGCGAGATCTTTTGCGGGTGCGCTCGTAGCTATAAACATCTCGCTCCTCTGGAGCGAAAACGAATTCCACTGCTGCACTTGTAAGTTGAATTCACCAGCTGTCATTGCTTTCTCTCTTGGAGATTGAATTGGCGCAGCGCTGATATTAATGCGTATCAACTATGACTAATACTGCTATGGGCCCTCTCCCAACCACTCCCAAAGGGAGAGGGAGTTAGACAAACTTATGATAGATGACAAATCGAGATGGAAAATGAAATCCTTCTCAACGCACGCTGCCGTGCATCGGCTCTCGAACGTCTCACGCTAACGACCTTCCAGATTGAATAATTCTGGTTGATCCTGTCTTGCAATTTCAGATAAGGGCAGTTCTGAGCGTCTATGTAGTAGATGGGTAAAGGACGGTTAGGCGCGGGTGTGCGGAGGAGAGTTCGCCTTGCGCTTAGCCCTGCCAAGAGGTTCGTGGGGTTAACGTTGCATAAGCACAATTAAATTGCTCGGTTTTCTGAACTATGGTATTTCTCTCCGCGGTAGGTCAATTGGTTATGAATAGTCACCACAGACCATCAATGGCGAGTCAGGGAACAAAAGGGAGTTCCCTGACCGCGCCCGTGGGCCACGCCGGCCGGGCGTGGCCTTTGTCATTCAACCTCGTGGTCGTAGTTATTACCGTAACTCTAATTCTGCATGAGAGCAGCGGATGACGCCCACGATTTAACGACTTAGAGTCAAAAGAGGCCGTCATCCAAAAAAAGGAATGACGGCCTCAAGTTTTATGAACCTCTTTCTCCCCGCTGGCAGAAGCGCCGGGGGATGAGGGCCTAAGTAGTAGCAGATTTTCCATTTGGAGATACCCACCCGCTATCGAAGGTGGTACTGACATATCTTTCATTTGGTGGAAACGATGACAACAGCAGCAGCGGCAACAGAACTGAAATCAACCGCGATAGTAAAAGGATTTAGCGAGCCGGCGGCGGAGCAGGTGCGTGGTGCGCGGATTCTTCTGGAAGGTTTAGTGCGCGAAGGTGTGGACACCATCTTCGGATATCCCGGCGGTGCGGTCTTGCATATCTACGACGAGCTGGCGCGGATGCCAAATCAGTTGCGTCACATTCTGGCGCGGCATGAACAAGGCGCGGTGCACATGGCGGAAGGGTATGCGAAAGCCACCGGCCAGGTGGGCGTCGTGCTGGTGACTTCTGGACCGGGAGCTACCAATGCCGTCACTGGCATTGCCAACGCTTTCATGGATTCAACACCTCTGGTGGTGATCACCGGTCAGGTGCCGCGAAAGTTGATAGGCACCGATGCGTTTCAGGAGATTGATACTGTGGGCATCACCCGGCCGTGCACCAAACATAACTACCTGGTACGTGATGTGAACGAACTTGCTGAAGTCGTCCATGAGGCCTTCTATATAGCGCGCACTGGTCGACCGGGCCCCGTAGTCATCGACATTCCCAAAGACGTGACAGCAGAAGTTGCGCCCTTGCGTCACGACCAGACTGTTTGTTTGCGTGGCTATCGTCCCCACGTGCGGGCGGAAGTCCCCCAGGTTGAACAGGCCGTTCTTAAGATCATCGAGGCGGAACGACCGATTCTTTACGTCGGCGGCGGTGTTATTCATTCAAATGGATCAGATGAATTGTTGGAGCTGGCGGCGAGACTTAACTTGCCGGTAACGCCAACGCTCATGGGCCTGGGCTGTTTTCCCTCCGGCCATCGTTTGTCACTGGGCA
Source organism: Pyrinomonadaceae bacterium (assembly GCA_036507195.1). Classification (GTDB taxonomy): domain Bacteria; phylum Acidobacteriota; class Blastocatellia; order Pyrinomonadales; family Pyrinomonadaceae; genus PSRF01. Next base: position 2,459 of record DASXQM010000236.1, read on the forward strand.
TGCTCGGTATGCATGGCACTTACTGGGCCAACATGGCGATCTCAGAATCGGACGTGATTATCGCCATCGGTGTGCGCTTCGATGATCGCGTTACTGGCGCCATCGAAAAGTTTGCGCCGCTAGCTCAGATTATTCACGTTGACGTGGATCCTTCTTCGGTCAGCAAAAACGTGCGTGCTCATTTACCGGTTGTTGGTGACGCTAAGACGGTGATGCGTCAGATGCTTGAGGTCCTGGATATGAGTAAGGCCGTAGCCCGAACGTCAGGGAGGACTCATGAAGAACAGATCCAAGCCCTCCCTAACGGTCGGGCTACTGCCCCGGAGCAGAGACTTGCGCCTTGGTGGAAACAGATTGCTGAGTGGAAGCTATTCGCGCCACTGGCGTACGAGCAATCCGCTGAAGTGATCAAGCCGCAGTTTCTTTGTCAGGAACTTCATCGCCTGACCGGCGGAGAAGCGATCATTGCCACCGATGTCGGCCAGCACCAGATGTGGCTGGCCCAATACTACGGCTTCAAAGGGCCGCGACAGTCACTGACTTCAGGTGGTCTGGGGACGATGGGTTTTGGGTTTCCCGCGGCGCTGGGCGCTCAACTCGCATTTCCTGACCGTCAGGTGATTGCCTTCGTGGGCGACGGCGGATTTCAGATGACCGCGCAGGAGTTGGCAACTGCCGTTCAATATCGCACTAACACGAAGATTATTGTCATGAACAACAACTACCTAGGCATGGTCAGACAATGGCAGGAAATCTTTTATGACAAGACCTATTCGGCCGTAGACATGGAAGGCGCTCCGGATTTCGTCAAGCTGGCTGAAGCGTACGGCGCGGTCGGTCTGAGGGCTACTAAGCCAGCGCAGCTAACAGCAGTCTTGGAACAGGGACTGGCCACGAAGGGCGTCGTGGTCATGGACATCGTAGTCTCCGCCGAGGAGAACGTGTTTCCGATGATTCCACCCGGAGCAGGACTGAAAGAGATGGTGCTTCGGTGAGACAAATTATATGGGCAGATGGGTGTGGTTGTAGATCGGGAAAAGAGCGGGGGTAAACCACCCTTCCCAACCTGAGAGATTCTGGTTCTTGCTCGAACATCGTCGGCTTGAGGGCTTAATCATCTTGGAAAACTGCCATTCGAGAGGCTTTCAATTATTGTGAAGTGCACGCAAGTGTGAAGTCTCGCAGGTTGGGAGGGTGGTTTACCCCCGCTCGAGTTCCATTCGCGTCAAGGTTCGAGTTTTGACACAGTCTCGCTGGCCCAGACTATTACATTCCGCGCCTTTGGCGCTTAGAACCTGAGTTGTTGATCCTTTGATGAGACACACACTTTCCATTCTGGTTGAGAATCGTTCCGGCGAATTGGCGCGTATTGTCGGGCTGTTTAGCGCTCGCGGATACAACATCGAGAGCCTTACGGTGGCCGAGACGCTCGATCCGCAGATTTCCCGAGTGACACTCGTAACCAGCGGTGATGATCAGACTGTCGAGCAGATCACCAAGCAGTTGAATAAACAGATTCGAGTGCTGTCAGTGACTGACCTGACGATGTTTGATCACATCGAGCGTGAGATGGCACTGATTCATGTTAACGCTGCAGGCGGAAACGAACGGCAACAGGTAATGCATCTGGTGGATATCTTTCGCGCCCGGGTGATCGATGTTTCCGAGCGCGCGTTAACTATTGAAACGACCGGAGACCGTCCGAAGGTCAACGCACTTCTGGGATTGCTGGTACCATTCGGTATCCACGAAATGGTGCGCGCGGGAACGCTGGCAATTCCCAGACTGCCGGCGGCCAGCGCTAACGACAGCTTAGTGCGTGAGTACGCGGTTCGCTGAGAGCAAACGTAAGTAGGAGAGAATCAATTTTATGGATGTCTATTACGACAAGGATGCAGACCTTGAGCTGCTCAAGACAAAGAAGATCGCGATCATCGGCTATGGCAGCCAGGGACATGCGCAAGCGAACAACTTAAAAGATTCGGGATGCGATGTGGTTGTTGGACTGCGGCCCGGCAGTCCGTCCAGAAATAAAGCCCAGGCTGCGGGGTTAGAAGTAATCAACACCGTAGAGGCGGCGATGGTTGCTGATGTCGTAATGATGCTTGTTCCCGATGAGCTGGCACCCGGCGTCTATAAGAATGAAATAGAGCCTAATCTTCGTACCGGGAATTATCTCGCCTTCGCGCACGGTTTCTCAATCCATTTTCAGAAGATCCTGGCGCCTGAGAAAGTAAATGTGTTTATGGTGGCGCCCAAAGCGCCGGGCCATCTGGAGCGACACGAGTTCACGCAAGGACGTGGTGTGCCTTGCCTGATCGCCGTTCATCAGGATCCCAGCGGCGATACCCGAGACGTAGCTTTGGCGTATGCATCCGCAATCGGCGGTGGCCGCGCGGGCATTCTCGAAACCAGCTTCAAAGAGGAAACTGAAACTGATCTGTTTGGCGAACAGGCAGTCTTGTGTGGCGGCTTGACTTCGCTGATTCAAGCAGGTTTCGAAACGCTGGTGGAAGCGGGTTATGCACCGGAAATGGCTTATTTCGAATGTTTGCACGAACTCAAATTAATCGTAGATCTGGTTTACGAAGGCGGCATTGGCAATATGCGGTACTCGGTATCGAACACTGCAGAGTACGGCGACCTCACCCGCGGCCC
>DASXQM010000237.1:0-5408 GCA_036507195.1 Pyrinomonadaceae bacterium
TCAATATTGGCAACGCGGTCACGCTAACAGCAAAAAATTGCCACTGCAGATTGCTCATTACCGGAAAAGAGCGGAACTCGAAAGGAAGCGATGCAACGAGAGCGGCCAGCAGGAAAAATGAAACGCGGCTTAGCACGGTCATTACTATAGTTACGTTACACTCGACCGCAAGTGATCAATCGTCGGCTCTCGTTCTTTCTGGCTCGAGGGGTCTTACGCGTATTGCGCGCGGAGCCGCCTTCGGCAGTGTTCATCATGGGACATATGCGGTGCGGCTCCACGCTGTTGCTGCATATTCTGCTGACTAATCCGGAAATTATCTCGTGCGGCGAACGCAATGCGCCGTATAGCTTGCCCGAAGACTTCGATAAGCTGGAAATCTTCGCCCGCATGGCTCAGCGCGCGCCGCTCCGGCGCGTGCGTTACGTCGTCGACCAGATCAATCACGAGCACATCACGCCGAATCTCGAACTGTTGCGGGCCGAGCGCGTGGGCTGCATCTTTCTCATACGCGGTCCCGAAGAAACGATACGAAGCATCCTCGACCTGACCCGGACATTCTACACACCGTGGACCAGCCAACGAGCCGTGGACTACTACTGCCGGCGCCTGGAGGAGCTTGCCGAGTACTCTGCCAGCCCTGGAATCCGGAGCGAGGCGCTGACATATAACGATCTCCTCTTCAACACGTCGACCACGCTTCGTCGATTGGAATCGTTCCTCGGCCTCGACCGGCAACTCCGCGAGAACTACAGCATTCAGAAGTTCACTGGAAAACGAGGCGACCCCTCAGGCAATATTTTCCGCGGCCATATCGTCCGCCACCAAGACTCAAAGCCAGTCGAAATCCCGGCTCGCGAACTCGAGCGGGCGCGGCACGCCTACGAAACCTGCGCGCGAGCGCTGGAGCTTAAGTAGCCGCGTTAGCCGCATTCAAAATGAATTCCTTCTGCTCCCCCAGTGCTTCGCTCAAAACACCGAGAGAGTAGGCGCCCACTGCCATTACGATGTCACGCACGGCAACATCAAGATAATGCCCTGAGAATATGAGGCTCACCGCGATCAGCGTCAGCCACGCGGAAACAACATACGCTCCCAGGATAGTAAAGCGCGAGAGCACGACGATACCGGCAGCCATCTCAATGATGCCAACAACGTGCATGAAGGTTGACGTACTGAACGGTAGAAATTGGGCAACACTGGGACTAACGTATTGCTCCCATCTTGTCAGGATGTTGAAGAATTTATCGAGCCCTGCCGCAAGCGGAATTAATCCATAAGTCAGCCGTAGCATGTACTGCAGCGAGTTGAGCCTGTTGAGATTTGATTTCATGACGGAAAATCCTCCTTTTGTGTTCGCTAGTACAGAGTGAAGAACAACGGATCCGTTACACATGTAACCTTTTGCTGGTTCACGGCTCTGTAGCTGAGGAGTTCAATATGAAAGCTGATGAACGATTGCCGGAGGGACAGGTTTTTGGCCGCGCAATCCGTTCGATGCTTGAATCGGCAGTAGACTCTCTTCCCGAAGACTACCGCACCGTTCTGATATTGCGGGACGTGGAAGGACTCAGCGCGTCCGAAACAGCCGAGTGTCTCAACGTTGGCGAAGAGAAAGTTCGAATGCGTCTATTCCGCGCACGCAAGATGCTACGCAGACGACTTTTCGACCGGATCGGCAATGTGGCGCCCGTTGCATTTCAATTTCTGGGCGCCCCATGCGATCGCGTCGTCGAAAGGGTGCTCAATCGTATTCGCAGTTGCAGCCCACGAACCTAGCGGATTCGCTCAAGAACGCGGTCCACAATCCGGGCGCAGCGAACCCCTAGGAATTGGAAAGCCACACTACCGTTTGCTCGAGAAAGCGCATAGAGCTCGCGCTGAAGGACCACACGGGCGCGATGGAGTCGAGTTTTCACGTTTTCTTCAGTGATCTCCAGGCATTCCGCCGTTTCGGCAGTGCTCAATCCCTCGATCTCACGAAGCATGAATACCGACCGATAGTCATCCGTCAGGGAGTCAACGGCTCTTTCGAGAACCATCTTCAATTCACTATCGTAAATTTGCTCTTCCGGATCTCGTCCTTTAGATCTCGCCTCCCGACCCTGTGCCTCCAGAACGGAAATACTGTCGACTTTTTGATAGTCAATGCGGCGGACTCGGGCGTAAGCCTCGTAAATTGCGATCTTTGTCAACCATGTGGAGAATTTCGCCCGGCCCTCGAACTGACCGAGGTGTTCGTAGGCTCGAACGTACGCGTCCTGAATGATGTCTTCGGCTTCTACGTCATTTGTGACAATTGATCGCGTCACACGGAACAGCCGTTGGTTGTAACGCCGCATGATAATTTCAAAGAGTGCGGGCTCTCCTGCGATCACCTTTTTCACAACTTCTTCGTCACTAAGCGCCGCATTTTTAACCTCTGCCGCAATTCCGTCCATAGTTTTGAGGAAGCCTCCGTAGTACAGAGTCCCAAGCTCCAATAAGGTTACACCGGCTTTGCACAAAGAGTCCGGTGTGAGCGACCCCCTGCCGCCTACGGCGGCTCTCCCCCTCACGAGCAATGGCATTCGTTTTGATTCGGAGAGAACATTTCCGTCAGCAGGCAAACGGTAAAGCACTGATCTGAGACCGGTGTTGGGCGTGCTCAAGATTTTCAAATTTTCCGCTTGACCTTTCAGGGTGTTTTTGGCAAGGTACACTTTGATGAAATCCGTCGAGACCTTGGCGAAGACAACGTTTAGCGGGCGCAGATTTACACGCAAGCAGTTGGCTCAAGTGCAGGAAACGGTCGAACGATTCCCCAAGCTGAGCCGAACCGAATTGGCCCGCACGGTATGTGAACACCTTGACTGGAGGACGCCGAACGGAAAGTACAAGGTCGAGTCCTGTTTGACGTTGCTGGAAAAATTGGAGGGCCTGGGCGTGGTAAGTCTTCCGGCCAAGCAGGCCAGACAGGTGAGGCCGCGGCGAGTGTCGGTGTTAGAAAACGACGCCTTTCAGGCACCGATGAACGCTGAGCTGAGCACGCTCAGACCAATCCGACTTGAAGCTGTGGGTTCGTCTGGCCCGGACCGGGAGCAGTGGAAGTCCTATCTGCAAACCTACCATTATTTAGGCTACCGTCAGCCGGTGGGGCCGCATCTGGGCTACTTTATCGTCTCCCAGTCGCGTGGAATCCGGCTCGGGTGTTTGTTATTTTCTGCCTCGGCAGCCTGGGCTCTGGCGCCGCGCGACCAGTGGATCGGATGGGATCTCCAGCACCGCAGAAAGCTGCTGCCTCTGGTGCTGAGTAACGATCGGTTCTTGATTTTTCCCTGGGTTGAGGTCCCCCATCTGGCCAGCCATGCGCTTTCGCTGGCGGCCGGGCAAATCGCCCAGGATTGGGTGAAGGCCTTCGGCTATCGGCCGGTGCTGATTGAGACCTTTGTGGATCCCACACACTTTGCGGGAACCTGTTATCGGGCGGCCAATTGGCAGTTCCTGGGTTTGACTCAGGGACGTGGGCGCCTGGCGCCCGATCACCAGTGCCACACCAGCAAGAAGGAGATCTTTGTCTATCCGCTGCAATCGGACTGGCAGGAATCCCTGACGCAGGCGCCTCGCGCCGTGGAGTTGAAGAAACGTTACCGCAATGACCTGCAGGCCAGCCAGGCACGTTTGATCGATGAATCCTTCGTCGGGTTATGGAAGAACGTCGCCCACATCTTCCAGGAGGTGGCCGCCGATTACGACCGCAAGTGGCGTCTGCGCCGACGAGTCATCGACACGCTGATGCTCATGCTGCTGATTTTTCGCCTGGTCACTTCCAAAAACAGACAAAGCTACGGCACGACGATCGATGATCTCTGGGATCATTGCCAGAGACTGAATCTAACCTTGCCGCAAAAAAGCTGCATCGCGCCCTCCTCGTTCTGTGCCGCCCGGCAGAAGCTCGATGAAACCGCCTTCAAATCCGCCAACCAGAAAATCCTCGCCGCCTATGCCGCCGATGCTTCCGGTTACTTGTGGCGCGGCCACCGCCTTTTTGCCGTCGATGGCAGCAAGATCAATCTGCCTCGGGAACTGCTCGCTTGCGGCTATTCCACTCCCACCCAAGCCGCCCACTATCCGCAAGGCCTGCTCAGTTGCCTCTACCAACTGAAATCTCAATTACCCTTCGATTTTGACCTCACCTCGCATGCCAGTGAACGGGTCAGCGCTCTGGGACACCTGGAAGTTCTCCAAGCCCCCGACATCGTCGTTTACGACAGAGGATACTTCTCCTATGTCTTGCTCCACCGGCATGTCCAAACCGGAATTCATGCCATCTTCCGCCTCCAGGAAAAAAGCGCCGGCCCCATCACGGCATTCTTCGCCACGCCACAAACCGATACCGAGATCATCTGGCTGCCCTCGCCGAAGATCCGGGCCGAGATCCGCTCCCAGTATCCCGATCTGGAAATCGTGCCGCTGAAGCTACGACTGCTCCAATATACGATCGGCGACACCCTGTTTTGCCTGGGGACTACTTTGCTCGAAGCCCAGCACTATCCGCGCCAGGAATTCATCGACGTCTACCATGGCCGATGGGGCATCGAGGAGCTTTATAAGGTGAGCAAGCGGATCTTTGTCATCGAAGACTTTCACAGCAAGACCGAACGCGGTGTTAAGCAAGAAATCTTCGCCCACTTTGTCTTGCTTACTCTCAACCGGCTCTTCGCCAACCGGGCCGACATCGAACTCAATGCCGGGCCAGCCTCCCGGGCCTCCACTCCCCAAACTGTCGGCTCGGCTTCACCTCGCCAGACCAATTTCAAAAACTGCATTCATGTCCTGGCGCGGGGCGTTGAAGAACTTCTCTTGCTCCACCACTGCATCCGAAGCGTCATTCAACGGATTTTTACGACTATCCTTGGCCGTCATCAGCGCGTCCGCCCGAACCGATCATTCATCCGCCGCTCTTTCCGGCCCGAAACCAAATGGCGTTCCAGCAATGAAAAAAAACATGCTCAAAAAGCTGCCACCGCCTCCGCTTGATCGTTGGCTCCAAACGCTTAATTCCTTAAACGAATGCGCCGTTTTCCTTAAGCGAATGCCATTGCTCGTGAGGGGGAGAGCCGCCGTAGGCGGCAGGGGGTCGCTCACACCGGACTTTTTGTGCAAAGCCCAGCCGAGCCGATCGGCAAGTGTACGCCTGCAAAAGTGGGACGGGCCGCCTTAAGGCATGTACTCGAATGCATCCACCCATACCCATGCGCTCTTCGAGGTCGCGTTTCGCGCTCCCGTCTCTTCGACGGTAATAGTGTGAGCGTCAGCCGCTAGGCCAGTGACGGTATACAAAACCACCTGTGCCTGACCTGATGCCGAATAGCAGTCCACTTGCATTTTGAAGGCGCCATCCACATACACCTTCGCGATGCCGGACC
>DASXQM010000238.1:0-12272 GCA_036507195.1 Pyrinomonadaceae bacterium
TCCCACCGAAAGCCAAGATCGAACGTTAAGCGTCGAGAAACTTTCCATGTGTCCTGAATATAGGCTGAAAAGTTGTCGAACCGAGGCCGTACAGCCGTGCCTTGACCTTGGACACTAACGGAAAACACGTTCCCGTTTAAAAATGAGGTTTCCTGCTCAAAGGTTCGGAGGCGAAAGGCCGCCTGTTGTCGGTATTGTAGTGGCCCGTATACTGGGGCAAGCCGACGGAAATCAAATCCAAAATTGACCATATGATTTCCGATGGCCCAGGTTAGATTATCCACAATGTTATACTGGCGCTGCTGGGTTTTCGAATTGTCGCCGATAAATATATCAGAGCCTCCAAAAGCGGGTCGATAAGCGAAGCGTCCCTCAACATTTTTTAGCTCACCTGAATAGCCGGGTAAGAGCACTGAGACATCTATAGGAACAGCGCCGCCAAAATCATCCATCCATCCCTTTTGTTCGGCACTGCTCCGTGTATGGTTAAATCGAAACTCGTTTGAGATTCTAGACGATAACGAAGAAGTCAAACCAAACGTCAGCAAATGGCTGTCGAAGTCATCACCCCAAAGCTGAGCCCAGAAACGTGATAAGGAATTAGAGGGTGCATGATTGTACCTGCCAAAGAACGAATGTCTATCGCTTATTTTATGATCAATTCGGATGCTTGTTGCGTCCTGCGATTTTGGATCTGAAAAGGCCACCAACCAAGGAGCGTCCCCCGAAGGACGAGTTCCAGCAGGCGAGCAACCAGCGGTAGCGGGATCGCAACTCACTAGAATCTCGTCGCCCGTCGGGAGCGGAAAGGCGTTAAGGATCGGCTTGAATTGTGCCGGAGCTAATTGACGGATCCGCAAAGATGGGACTGTATTGAATTTATTCGGCGGCACTGGCAATCGCAGACGCTGCCCTTCAAACGAAAAGAAAAAGAATGTCCTTTCCTTACCGTTGTACCAACCCGGCCCGCCATCGCCAAATCGCGGCAGATAAATCGGGCCGCTAAATGTTCCGCCGAACTGATTCAGCCGTGTTGGCGGTTTTCTTGCGGGCTCCTTGTTGAAATAGTTTCGAGCGTCGAAAGCCTCGTTACGAATATATTCGAATAGAGTGCCGTGAAAATCGTTCGTGCCCGACCGGGTTGAAAGCTGCGCCTGAGCCCCGGGCTGTCGGCCGAATTGAGCGGAATAGGTAGAGGTCTGGATTTTGAACTCTTCCAATGCGTCCACCGATACGAGAGTGCTAGTGCTGCCACTCGCCCCCAATCCGGGCAACTGCCCGGCTAATGCATTGGATACAACAGCATTACCCGCAAGATTGGCGTTGATTCCCGCGTTGGCCGAAACGCCATCGACCGTAAAATAGTTTGCATTGGTGCGTTGTCCGTTCACGCTGAACTCGCCGGGGTTGTCAAACTGTGATGGCGTTGCGACGATACCAGGCGTAAGAAATATTAGCGACTGAAAACTCCGCCCACTCAGCGGCAAATTACCAACGAATGTCCGATCGACCGTGGTCGCGACTGCGGGGGATGTGCTTACCGTAACGGCATCAGCACGTACTTCCACTGCGCCGCCGACGGCACCAACCTTTAACTCGATCTGCAGGGAACGCTGGTCGTTGACATTGAGAGTGATATTTGGAAATTTGACGGTCGCAAAACCGGTCTGCTCGGCTGTGACGGTATAGGTCGCGGGCGGGAGCAGAGGGACTATGTACGCTCCGGACGAGTCGGTGACGACGGTACGTTCAAGACCGGTCGCCGGGTTGGTGACGCTGATCTTGACGCCGGGAACAACCGCTCCGTTTTCGTCCTCGACAACGCCGCTGAGCGTGGCGTTGGTGGTCTGGGCCGTTGCGACAGTAGGCAGTAGGCAGCAGGCAGTAAGCAGTAAGAGACCAGTAAGCAGTAGGCAGCGGGCAGTAGGCAGCAAGTTGTAAGTATCTAAGGGGCGTCGACAATTCATAGTGATCTCCTCAATTTAGGACCTTCGTTGGTAGTTCTTAAGCGTTAAGTCTTCGAAACATCCTCCGGCTAAGCACAAGGTACCGAAAACGCCCTCCCTCACGGTCGGGCTACTGCACCGGCAAGTCTTGTGGCGCTACGCAGTGAGCGCGAGAACTGACTGGTCTTAACTGGCGCGGATGCATTGCCGCCGGCGTAGATCGAAAACGACCTGCCAACGGCGTCCTCCACCGCTGAAGTCAACTCATACAGACGTTTTCCCGCGCGCACGAAATCGGCATCACCTGCGATCTCAATGCCGGCGTCGCCTTCCTCGCTCGACACTGAAGGGAACATTGGTTGAAGCTCTCGACGCAGTGCTTCCAACTCCTGCTGAATGGCTCTGGCATGCTGACCGATCATTGCGCGCCACTGATTTCTTGATTCCCCATCAAGCGCCTGGAGATCGTCGGCTGAGAAACGCTGGGCGATCTGGTTTAGGGCCAACGCGTGTCGCCGCGCCTGCCGAGTACGCCCCATCACTCGATCCGCGAAGCGTCGCACTTCATCATCGAGAGCTTCGCCAGCGATTCCCTGCCTTGAAAAGTAAGCTCGCAGTTCGGGAGCTGCCGGAATCGGGCTCTTTGCATTCCCTTCCACGCTGCCAATCTGCGTTGAACCACTTGACGTGGCGCGTTGGCGCGCTTGGCGACCCACCGCTTCGGCCGCAGTCTCAACCTGAATTTGAACCGCGGGATTTCGCTTCAGCGACGAGAGTGATTGCAAAATCTCGGTCTTGCGTTTATCAGTATCGACAATTCCCTGAATACGAAGCCGGCCTTCGGGCGTGCGCGTGAGGCTGATCTGTTCTCCATAGAAAGCGTCCGCCTGGTTGAGCTGCTTCAAGACTTGAAGCTCCAACTCGGGCGTAGCCAACGCCGGAGAAGGCGGGGCGGGATTGGGAGACGCGGGGATGGTCTCCTCTTCACCCCTTTTCCCTGTCGCCCCATCTCCATTTATTAAGGCTGGCTCAGGCTCAAAAACCGCCGGCGCGACGCTACCTGGTGAACGCCGCTCGAAACTGGTCTCGATGAATCTATACTCACGGATTTCATCACCCTGACGAACCACTAGCGTTTGCTCGACGGCATGAAGATCGGAACGGCCGAAAACCAGACTGGCCTTCATCAATCCCGGCGCTGCCATGTTCGAGTTACCATAGCTGATGAGGTAATTATTATCAGTCGCTTGAGCCTGTGCATTTTGGGCTCCCCCAATAAGCGAACTGAATTCCTTAGCGGTAGGATCGACTTGCCAAACATCCTCAAAATTTCGGATTGCCGATTGCGGATTGCCGATTTGAAGACGCGGACGAGCACCATGGTGATAGATGGTCTGGACTCCATCCGCCCGCCGCCAATCACCGGCGATGAGTGAGCCATTTTCGTCATAGAGACGACGCGCGGTAATTCCCTTCTCGGCGCTGTGCCAGGTCTCTATTCGCCGACTTGAGACCAACCGACCGCTTGCCGACTTCTCTTCGAGTCGGATTGTGCGATGGAGTACTTGATCCGTCCTCGCCGCGAGTGCCGCTTCGGCAGTTGCGGATCGTTCGAGCAAATCCGCAGCTGATGTTGTTACCGGCGGTGTCTGACGAAGCTGAACCAATACGAGAGCTGCGATCAGAAGCAACGCAAAAGCTGCCGTCACTGTTCCAGGCCGGAGAAGGAGTCCAAAGTCCAATGTCCAGTGTCCAAAGTCAGCCCAACGCTTAAGAGCGAACCATAGCCGGCGGGGCAAGGTTAGGAACGCGCGCCGTTTCTCCACAGGTAAATCGGCATCGAGAACAGCGGCCCCTTCGACTGACGGACTTTGGACTTTGGACTTTGGACTTTGGACTTCAACTGCAGTCTCAGCAGCGAACGCAGGGTCGTGATAAGTAACATTAAGATTGGGCCATGAATCGCTGAAGTCCAGGAATAATTCCAGGCTGCGGTCATCACTAAGATCCGCTCTAACCTTCCGCTCAACTGGACCATCCGGCGGTGCATCGACAAGGCAGAAAAGCAAACGCACTTCCTCTTCGCTAAACACCTCAACAAAGCCAATCTTCTCTTCACCTTTGGCACTGATGCTCAGCTTATTCAATGCAGAGTTAATGGTGTGCGCGCCGAGGATGAAACCATTTACCGAGATGCGCAGCTCTTTGGGCCGATGCTCCAACACGTCTTTCAAGCGGCGACGCGGTTTGTCCATGAAGTCACCAGCCGAGCCGGTGCCGTCGCCTGACCCTCCAGGGCCGCCACTTCCTTTATCCCGATCACGCTTGTCTCTTCCAGTCATCTTTTCCGGCTCCCGTGCAGCTAACAACGGCAGGCCAAGCAGCCTGTTAACCTCGTCGAGACAGACAGCGCAACAAACGATGTGGGCCAATAGTTGAGGGCTGACACAATCCGTCTCGTTCGTTTGATAAGCATCGCGAAGTTGTTCAGAGGAGAGGCAGTCTCCACGTCGTGACGCGTAAAGCGCGTCTCGTAATTCACTCAGAAAATCTTCCGGTTCCTGTCCGAATTTCATCTGTAAGTCCGGCATCGGTTGTTCGGTGCCAAGGAAACCGAGAGACTCAGGATCTTTGAGATAGAGGCGAGCTTCGGTACGTGCCCGCTGTAGCATCTTGTCGACATTTGCGCGGGAGCTATGGGTAACGGAGGCAATCTCGTATGGATAGTAGCCGTGAAAGAAGCGCAAAATCACCGCGCTGCCGATCTTTGAACTGTTCTTGCGAATACTGGCGTACTGACAGATGCGGCACAGTTCATCCTGAATCTGAATTCGCTGGCCGGCCATTCGCAGTTCCGTTTGCACTGAAGCCGTCTCCGAGATGGAAAGAATGTCGTCAATCGGAAACGCAGTTTCACGAATGCGAAGGGCACGCCGAACCTGCGAGACGTGCATGTTGCGCAGCATGGCGTAGAGATAACCTTCGATGTTGTTCCCGATAGCTCCAAGGTCAGGGCGGCTAATCATGAACTGGACGAATGTGTCGTGGACCAAATCTTCAGCTTGTTCTCGATCGTGATTAGTGAGACGCAAGGCCCAGCCCATCAGCCAGCGATAACGCTGAGCGAAGATTTCCTCATGACTGGCGGCGGGCGAAATGGCCCGAGGTTTAGGCATCTTAATTTTCCCAGTTATGGAGCGCGTCGTCCTTGGACTAAATCTGTCTTAAATATATAACGCTCGGCGCAAAGCTAATCTGACAGAAGGCAAAGAGTCCGGTGAGATTAGATCAAATAGGCCGGCAAACAGGAAATAAATCGGGGAGCGGCTGAGTTCGAAGGCGTCCACGAACCTGGGGACTTCCTAGTAGACTTTCTGCATCGGGGTGAGATGGGTGGGACTAGTCTCAGAGCGAAATCAAGCCTTCGCTAATTGCATATCGCGTCAAGCCAACTGAAGAGTGAATATTTAGTTTTCTCATAATGGTGGCTTTGTGCGCTTCCACGGTTTTTATGCTGATCTTCAATGCCAGGGCAATACTCTTTAACGAATGATCCTCCGCAATCAGGATCAGAACTTCGCGCTCCCTGGCAGTCATTTTTGTGTCTTCGTTCACACTAGCTGCAATCGTGGAGGAGGCCAGACGTCTCGTTTCAATTACAATCCGCCTGAAAATCCTCTCCACCGCGGCTTCATCCAGAGGCGGGAAACCCTCTTTATAGTCAGACGAGAGCAGAATGCCCAGACGCAGCGTGTCTTGATCGAGATCGCCCAGGGACGACTCATCAGTATGTAAGAGCTGTAAGAACTCAATGGCTAACTCCAGCCGACGCTGGAGCAGAGAAATGAGTTCCGCATCCACATCGCGAAGTTCCTTGCGCCAATCGTCGAAACTGTGAATCATCATCGGGAATGATTCTGATGGGCTTAGCAGAAAAATTGACGGGTCGAATGAAATACGACAAATCGGTACGGAACCGGGAGCGGTAGCGACCGGATGCTACACTCGATTAACGATTTGAAAACTGTATACCCAACAACCGATCCTTGGGGAGATTGCGCGTAGCATCCGGTCGCTACGGCTCCCGGTTCCGTACCGACACTTGAGGGACTTCTGATTAATCAGCATCCAACTCCAGTGTCGCGCCTACCTTTCTTGTCAGTTCATCCGGACCAAACGGCTTCTGAAGAAACTCGACATTTTTCTCCAGGATGCCACGACGCACAACGGTCTCGTCGGTGTAGCCCGACATATACACGACTCGCATTTCGGGATTCTCTGCTACGCACTTTTGGACCAACTCTGCGGCGCTAATACCGGGCATTACAACATCTGTTAGTAACAAATCGATCTTCCCTTGGTGGTGCGCGCACAACTCGAGCGCATCTCGTCCATTTTCAGCCACCAGCACCTGATAGCCGTCAGCTACCAGCACCTCCTCAGCCATTCTCCTGACTCCAGTATCATCTTCAACCAGCAGCACCGTGGCGCCTTGGCCACGCGCGAGATGCGGCGCCGGACGCTCCGGCATCTTCGTTAACGCCTTGTTGGTCCATGGGAAATAGACCTTGAAGGTCGTACCTTCGCCCGGTTCGCTGTAAACCCAAATGTTGCCGCCTAACTGCTTCACGATTCCATAAACAGTCGCAAGTCCCAGGCCTGTGCCTTTACCTTTTTCCTTTGTGGTAAAGAAGGGTTCAAAGATCTTTTCCTGCGTATCGGTGTCCATGCCGCAACCGCTGTCCGTAACCGCCAGCATTACGTAGTTACCCGGCTCGGTTGCAATATACTGGCTAGCGTAGTTCTCATCGAGATAGACATTTTCCGTCTCGATAGTGAGAGCACCGCCATTAGGCATCGCGTCGCGTGCGTTTGCGGCTAAGTTGACGATCACCTGTTCAATCTGGCCTGGATCAGCCCAAATTTCTGGGTGCTTAGCTTTCGCAATGGAAACCAGCTCGATATCTTCGCCGATCAACCGTTGCAGAATGCCGCTCACGTCGCGAACTGCCACGTTAAGATCAAGGACTATCGATTGCAGCACCTGCCTACGGCCAAAGGCCAGGAGTTGGCGTGAGAGGCAGGCGGCAGACCAACCGGCCTTTCTGATTTCTTCAACCTTATTTCTCGCACTATTGTTTGTGAGTTCTTTAAGCAGGAGATCGCTGTAGCCGATGATCGCCGTTAAGAGGTTATTGAAATCATGGGCAACTCCTCCGGCAAGTCTGCCAATAGCTTCGAGCCTTTGCGCATGGAATCTTTGTTCGTCTTGTTCGCTGAGGGCTTCATCAATGATGGGCCGCTGGATTCTCGGTGTCTGGCTCATACCGTACCTCCGCTTTAGAAAAAACCAATGAGGTTGAAGACTTTACGTCAAGTGATCTTCAGGCCAGCGTAGGTCTTGGATCACCTCAGCGATTTGATCGATGGACCAATCAACTTCCGCTGCGGTAATCACATACGGGGGCATGAAGTAAAGTACATTGCCCAAGGGTCGCAACAACAAACCGCGCCGCAAAAATTCTGCGCTGAGTATTGGGCCAATATTGGCCAGATAACCGCCGGCTGAGGTTGAATTCTTGTCTGGCGCCAGTTCAACAATTCCTACGCCGCCAATCACCCGCACGTCTCCCACATGAGGAAGTGATCTCACTGACTCTAGCCGACAGCGAAGTTGCTCTTCGAGTTTTTGGACTCGCTCCAGGACTGCGTCTTCCTCAAATATCTTCAGACTCTCCAGCGCCACCGCGCAGGCCAAAGGGTTAGCGGTATATGAGTGACCATGGTAGAAAGTCTTAGTCCGATCGTTGCTTAGAAAAGCTTCATAGATCGTTTCAGTTGCAGCGGTGGTCCCCAGTGGCAGATACCCCGCTGTCAGAGCCTTCGAAAGGCACATGATGTCAGGAGTGATAGAGGCATGTTCGCAGGCAAACATGCGTCCGGTCCGTCCAAAGCCGGTGAGCACTTCATCCGCGATTATCAGCGTTCCATACTCGTCACAAAGTCTACGCACGCCCTTCAGAAATTCACTGGGCCACACAATCATGCCGCCCGCGCCCTGAAGCATCGGCTCGACAATTACCGCCGCGATGCTCCCGGCGTTTGCGCGTAAAGTCGTTTCCAGATCGGCAAGACAGTCAATGCGACAACTCTCACGTTTGAGGCCAACGGGGCAGCGATAACAATCCGGTGACATTGCCCGAACAACGTCAAAAACAAATCGCTGGAAGGAAGCAGTGAAGACCGACTCTTCGCTAACAGACATCGCGCCGATGGTGTCGCCGTGATAGGCGTTATTGAGGGCAATGAAAGTGGGACGATCTTCACCGTTGTTCCGCCAGTATTGATAGGCCATCTTCAGCGCCACCTCGACGGCGGTCGAGCCATTATCCGAATAGAAGATCCGGGTCAATCCCTTTGGCAGAACCGACACGAGCGCCTCGGCTAGCTCTATGGCAGGCCGATGCGTGCAACCGGCAAACACCACGTGCTCAAGTTCGCGCGCTTGTTTGGCAAGGGCTTCATTAAGGCGCGGATGACTATGACCATGAATGTTGACCCACCACGAAGAGATGCCGTCAAGGATCTTCCGGCTATCTTCCATGTATAGATAGACTCCCTTGCCGCGCACAATTGGCAGCGGTGCGGGCGCCGTCAACATCTGGGTATAAGGATGCCAGAGGCACCCCCGATCGCGGGTTACCAGATTGTCGGGTTCGGCGATCACAGCGTGAAACTCTGGCGCGCGTGATGAGCCATGCACAGATGATCAACCAATACGCTTTTCGTATCGAACTCACTGAGCGCCCATCTTCGCACGCTGTTCGAATCGAGTTGGGCGAAGGTCGGCATTTCTCCCAGCACCGAAACCGCACCATAAGACTCGATAGCCTCGCGATTGTCATTGTCCTTATCACCGACCATCACTACGCCAGCGATGATTAGTGCCCGTCGTCTCAACGCCTCGACAGTCAGTAGCGTGTGATTGATCGTTCCCAGTTTGGTACTGACAACAATCAGCACGGGCAGTCGGAGTGCTTCCATTAGATGCACCATCTGTTCAGATTCATTGATCGGCACTAGCGCACCTCCGGCGCCTTCAATGATCCAACTGACCTTTGGGTCAGCATGCGCCATCAAGGCTCGGTAGATCTGATCGACCGTAATTCTTTTTCCACTTAGTTTTGCGGCAAGGTGTGGCGAAACAGGACGCTCTAATCTCACCCCATCGTCAAGGATTTCGTCGTCGGCGCAATGACCGAGTGCACGCACCACTGCGGTGTCATTGTCCTGTTCGATGCCGGTCTGAATGGGTTTCCAGTAACGCAGCTTCAACTCCTTGCGGTAGCGATGCATCAAGGCTGCAGCGACGACTGTTTTTCCAATGCCAGTATCTGTTCCGCTAATGAAAAGGCCGCGAATCATGCTGTAACTCCGGCGAACCGATCGATCGCCTCAGCGAGAGCGACACTGAATTCTTCCAGTATGCGATCTTCAAGATTTACATTGATGGAAAGTCGTAGCCGGCAGGTGCCGGGCGCTACAGAGGGCGGTCGGATGGCGCGCACATCGTAGCCCTGCAGCTGTAAGGCGTGGGCAACGCTCACAGCCTGCCCGGTATCACCGATGATGATGGGGATGATTTGTGAACAGCCCAATCCGATCTCTATGCCCTTCTCGATCAATCGCTCTCGCGCTGCGACGGAGAGATCAAGTAAACGCGAGCGGCGTTCCGGCTCGTCACGAATAACGTCAAGTGCTGCTTCCAGCGCGGCGGCCATAGCCGGAGGTGCGGCAGTGGAAAATATGAAGGTGCGAGCCCGTTGGATAAGATAGTCAATGGCCCAGGCAGGTCCGGCAACAAACGCTCCGCCGACTCCCAGGGCCTTACCGGCGGGATTGATCGAAAGAAAGACATCGGCGCCGATGGCGGCCGCTTCGATCAGGCCGCTGCCGCGGAAGCCGAATATGCCCACGGCGTGAGCTTCATCAACAATCAGCGCCGTGTTTGTGGCACGGCAAAGGGCGGCGTATTCAGCCAGTGGCGCTTCATCTCCGTCCATGCTGAATAAGGATTCGGTGACAAGAAACTTTTGGCCCTCGCTATCAACGCGCTCGATCAAGCGGGCGAGATCGCCGACATCACCATGCCTGAACACCAGGCGGCGAACTTTGGCAAGCCGCAGACCGTCAATCAAGCTGGCGTGGTTCAGTTCGTCTGAGAAAACAACGTCGCCCTCTTCGAGGAAGGTGGTCAGCACGCCGAGATTGGCAAGATAGCCGCTGCTAAAGTAGAGCGCGCTTTCGGTTCCTTTCCATCTGGCGAAGCGTCGTTCGAGACGCGTGAAGGCTGGGTGGTGTCCGCTCAACAGCCGCGAACCGGTCGAGCCGCAGCCATCGCGCCTCACCGCATCGGCCATCTTCTCTTTCACCCGCGGATGCGTTGCCAAGCCCAGATAATCGTTAGAACAGAAACTCAGACCATGAGGAACTTGCAGACTGCGCCGCATCTCGGTGCGATCAAGCTCCCCCAGATGGTCA
This sequence comes from Pyrinomonadaceae bacterium, assembly GCA_036507195.1. Taxonomy (GTDB): domain Bacteria; phylum Acidobacteriota; class Blastocatellia; order Pyrinomonadales; family Pyrinomonadaceae; genus PSRF01. The sequence continues at coordinate 10,488 of DASXQM010000238.1, forward strand.
CGCGCGCGGCGTTCAAACTCAATCGTATGGCTCATGGCATTACCTCTTGGATAATTTCCAAAGCCGAATCAATGTTGCTGGATGAGCGTAGCTCTTGGAGTCGCAGTCCCAGTCGCGCAAGCAATGCTTTGTCATGATCTGTTTCCGGATTCGAGGTTGTAAGCAAGCGCTCGCCAATAAAGATTGAGTTCGCCCCGGCAAGAAAACAAAGCACCTGTGTTTCGTCAGAGACGAAGGTACGGCCGGCGCTCAGGCGCACCCTGGAGTTAGGCATCAGAATACGGGAGGTGGCGATCATCCTAACTAGTTCCAGCGGTTCAATCGGAGTTTCAGTGGCCAACGGCGTACCTTTCACCCGCACCAGAAGATTAATCGGCACGCTTTCAGGATGGGGGCGCAATGATGTCAGTTGCGCAAGCAGCGAACAGCGATCATCGCGGCTTTCACCCATGCCTATGATTCCACCGCAACAGACGGTTATCCCCGCGCGTCTCACACGGTCCAAAGTCCGCAACCGGTCTTCGTATTTTCGGGTAGTAATGATGCGCGGATAGAACTCGGGCGAGGTGTCCAGATTGTGATTGTAAGCAGACAGTCCTGCGCCCTTTAGATCAGCGGCTTGCGATTCGGTTAGCATCCCCAAGGTGCAGCACGCTTCCATGCCCAGGGCTCGAACTCCTCGCACCATTTCCAAAATTCGGTCGAAAGCCTCACCCGAGGGCGCATCGCGCCAGGCCGCTCCCAGGCAAAACCGAGTCGCTCCCTGCTCGCGCGCACTTCTGGCGCTTGCGAGAGTTTCTTCAACCGTCATCAGTGAGGTGCGCTCGACTCCGGTGTCATACCGCGATGACTGCGGACAATAAGTGCAGTCCTCAGGGCAGGCCCCGGTCTTAATACTTAGAAGCGCGCACGCTTGTATTTCACCGGCGCGGTGATAGCGACGATGCACCGTCTGCGCTCGAAAAATGAGTTCCGGAATTGGTAGCGTATAGATGCACCTGATCTCGTTAACAGACCAGTCGTGCCTGATTGTCGAGTCGGAAGTGTTTGCCACTATTCTTAGAGATAACCTTTCTCGATTAGTAGTTCAGCGTTAAGTATGGCAATTAGACTGTCGCTACCTCAGGTTCAAAGTCGATCTTCGTCTGAGCGCATCACCTGGCCGCAACCAGGAACGCCTGGTCCAGATCTTCGATCAGATCGTTAGCGTCCTCGATTCCTACCGACAAGCGGACCAGGTCGGCGGGAGGCGCCAGGCGTTCTTTCAGTTTCTGCGGAATGCTCGCGTGGGACATGTAAAAGGGCAGGCTAATCGTTGATCCGACGGAGCCAAAGCTGACGGCAATCTTGAATAGCCTGGTGGCTTCAACCAGACGCGCGGAGAATTCAGCATCTCCCGTGGTAAAGCTGACGACCGCGCCATCGCCCTGCGACTGACTGCGGTGAATCTCGTGTCCTGGATGATCGCTGAAACCGGGGTGGTAGACCTTCTTGACCGCTGAACCTAACTCCAGAAAGCCGGCCACCTTCTGCGCGGTATCATTTTGCCGCTCGACTCTGAGTGCCAGCGTTTTCATCCCGCGCAGCAGCAGCCACGATTCGAAGGGACTTAACCCGGCCCCTTCGGCATTCTGCTGAAACGACATCCGTTCGTGGACGAATGGATCATTGGTGATGACTGCTCCCGCAGTCACGTCACTATGACCACAAAGAAACTTAGTCGCTGAATGGACCACGACATCGGCATAGAGCGAAAGCGGTCGTTGTAGCACGGGCGATAGCATT
>DASXQM010000239.1:0-14070 GCA_036507195.1 Pyrinomonadaceae bacterium
TCGCAGTTCTGACTTTGTGTAGTGACGGTTGAATGATCGGCTTATTCGGAGCATTGAATCTTCGGCTGGTCGCTGCGCTCGCAGTTCTGACTTTGTGTAGTGACGGTTGAATGATCGGCTTATTCGGAGCATTGAATCTTCGGCTGGTGGCTGCGCTCGCAGTTCTGACTTTGTGCTGTTACAGCTGAGTGATTTTCTGTTCGGAACCTGAGTCTCGCCCTGGTCGAGCAATAGCATTCAACATTGGTCACACAAAATCAGAACTGGGAGCGCAGCGACCAGCCAAAGACTCAATGTTGAATAAACCTTCGGACTTGAAAAAGTAACCATGTTGCATATTTGACTTGACTGTTCGGCTGGTCGCTACGCTCCCAGTTCTGATTTGGTCTAGCGACCGTTGTGTGATTCGCTCGTTTCGAAACATTGAGTCTTCGGCTGGTCGCTACGCTCCCAGTTCTGATTTTGCGTAGTGACGGTTGAATGATCGGCTTATTCGGAGCATTGAATCTTCGGCTGGTCGCTGCGATCTGATTTTGTGCAGCAAACACTGAAGGCTATCCGAGGTATCAAACGAGAGCAAATGCCGGTGAGTCAACTATGTAATTACCAAATTGAGCAATATTCCTGCCCTGCGCTTTTCACGTCTTGAGCGAATGATCATGCGCGCGGCGTCCTCATAGTGGCGATTGCCCCGCAAATGCAAGATCGCCTTTGTTACCCGTGACAAACGGCGTCCGTCATTGCTGAACTCGGTTGCCCGTGGTTTGACTCCTACCGCTACGACCACGCCCCAGACTCTCTGATCTTCCTCATTTCAAGTTAGTCCCACCCAAACGTCTTATAATTAGAACCATGCTTAAGCTCTGGAAGCAGCCCCAAAGCAGCCACGAAGACCTCTTTATTGAGCGCTATCAGCGCCTGCTCGCCTGGTCTCTGAAGCTCACCGCCCATGACCGCCAGCTTGCTGAGGATTTACTCCACGACGCCTACGTTCAGTTCACTTTGAATCGGCCGGAATTGGGAGCGATTCACGATCTGGACGCCTATCTGTACACGATGCTCCGGAATTCGCACGTCTCGCATCTGCGCCGCGCGCTGAACGTACGCAGCACGTCGCTTTCGATGGTGGAGTTTGACTCGCTCGAGATTGGTCTGCGTGTCACCGACGTTCAAGATCAGATCAAGGTCCAGGACGAGCTGCGGCTGATCTGCCACTACGCCACGTTGCGCAAACAGAATTCCAAGGCCGGAAGCGTCCTTATCCTGCGCTTCTTTCATGGCTACTACCCTTCAGAGATCGCCCAGGTGATGCGCAGTAACTGGTTGGCCGTCGCGAAATGGCTGCAACTCGCGCGCAACGAAGCGGCGCTCTATCTCGAAGATCCAGAGGCTCTCGGCTTTATCAAGCACACTTCCGCAGAACCAAAGCCGCAGCTCGGCTTCGCGAGAAGTACTGAGAATTTGCTCGAAGAGTTGCGCCAGATGATTTTCTCGACCAGACATAACGATTGTCCTTCGCAAAGGCGGTTGCGCGAACTCTATCGCGATACCCACGCCGAGGCGATTGACAGCACGACGCTCGCGCACATCGTCAGTTGCCCAACATGTCTCGACAGCGTCAATCACATCTTAGGACTTCCCATGCTAAATCAACGCTATCCAACAGACATGACCGGAAGGGACACGCGACCAAAGGGTGGCTCGGGCGGTCCTCCGCCTTCGGCCGGTGGCGGGAAGGATTTGATCACGCGTTCCGTTCGTCGCGTCAAGGAGACTTTCGAGCATCGTCCCAAAGAGCTGCGCATCGCAGTCAATGGCTTTGTCCAGGTCTCACAAAAAGTTAGTTCCGATCGAATGGAGCAAACGCTGAGTCTGGACCTCGAAGAGAAGCCGGACTTTGTCGAAGTGTTCAGCGAACAATGGATCCGTCTGTTGTTGCTGAATGTTGAGCCGCCACCTGATGGCGCCTTTGAGCAGCGTCGCTGCATTGACTTGAGCGAAGGGCGCAGTCTGGTAGCAACGCTGAACTTCAGCGGTCCATGCCCGGACCTGCATGTCATCTACGAGGACCCGACTCTTGTCCAACTACAAAACTCCACGGTTGCTATCGATAGTCCCGAAGGGGAAGTGGAAGTCCAAAGTCCAACGTCCAACGTCCAAAGTCCGCTTGGCACCAATGTTGGTCTCTGGACGAATCTCCGTCGTCGGTGGACAGACGTTGGACTTTCGACTTTGGACTTTGGACTGCTTTTCCGGCCCAGCACCATCACCGCCTTGTTTGCTTTCATTCTGATCGCTGCCGTGCTGCTCTTTTTCCGCGTGCCGACTCAGTCGCTTTCAGGCGCTGACCTACTGCAGCGCTCCACCGCGGCTGAAGAGAGCATTGCGGCGAGAGCTAATCAAGTCGTACATCGCACGATCAGTCTTGAAGAAAGAACGACGCAGGGTGTCGTGATCTCGCGACGCCGGCTAGACGTCTGGCGGAATGGCACGCAAGGTCTGGCGGCGCTGCGCGTTTATGACGAACAGAATCAAGTGGTAAATGGCGAATGGACCAAGGGTGGTACGTCGCGTGTGCTCCTGCATCACGGAGCGAAACTTCAGCCGAGGCCGGGTTTGAAACCTTCCGCGTCTTCGATTGGGTTCGCTGACTCGTGGCAGGTCTTACCTTCTGCGCAGAGCTTCTCGCAGCTTATCGAGCACATTGAAAAGGCGACAGTTACTGAGAGCGCCAGTGAATACACAATCAATTACCAGCGTGATGCCGCCACTGCCGATGGCTTGCAGCGGGCAACGCTCGTGCTAAGCCGTCCAGAGCTGCGCGCCATCAAGCAGACTTTGCTGGTGCGGCAGGGAAGCGAGATGCGCGAATACACCTTCAGCGAATCAAGCTTCGAACTGCGCCCAGCCAGCGCTGTCGCGCCCGCTGTATTCGAACCCGATCCGGAAGTGCTCGGAGGCGACACGGGGACGGGGAGACACGGAGACGCGGAGAACGTCCCCGTGTCCCCGAGTCTCCCTCTCTCCGCGTCTCCAGCACTGGCCACCGCCGAACTGGAAGTCGAAGTTGTGCGACAACTAAATCAGGCCAACGCTTTTCTCGGTGAACAGATCAGCGTCGAGCGCACTTCTGAAGGCCAACTCCGGGTGAAAGGAATTGTTGAGAACGAACAGCGCAAGGATGAACTGCTGCAATCGCTCACCGCATTCAAAGGCAATCCAGCGGTCAAGATCGAGATTGCCACAGTAGCGGAAGCCTTGAAGCGTCAGAAGCAATCTTCGTCAGCGCCAGTAACCGTCACTGAAGTTGAGAGCGGGGGAGGTGAAATCCCGGTTGAAGCTGAGTTGCGGCAGCACTTTTCCAAAAGAGGAGTGCCGGCTGAACAGCTTAATCAGGAAATCCAACGCTTCAGTGCTCGCCTGCTGAATCGGTCTTTGCAGGCGCGCCGCCATGCTCTGGCGATGAAGCAGATTGCGGAGAGATTTTCTTTGGACGATCTGCGCAATCTTGATCCAAACGCCAGAGCAAACTGGCGCGCGATGCTTGCTCAACATGCGCGCCTGTTGCAGCAGGAGACTGCGGCGCTACGCAGGGAGGTGGAGCAGGCTTTCCCCCCTTTAGCGGCTTCCAGCATAGGTGGACTTGACGTCACGAGTGACGAAACCGTAGTGCGCGCCGTGCAACAGCTTTTTGCGCTTGCAGTCAGTAACGATGACAACATGCGCCGCTCGTTTGCAATATACGCGGGAAAGCAGGGCGTCGCGCCGGTGAAGACGCCGCAATTCTGGCAGTCGCTCAAAAGCGCCGAAGCATTAGCCGGTCTCATCGGTAAGCAGTAGTCATTTGTGGGTACCACCTGCGTAGCGGGCGGGTAATCAGCCACATGGAAATCTGTAACGCTGTCTGAAGGAGAAAACATCATGACTCGCCGACATACTTGCCTTCTTTTCGTTTTCCTGCTCACCGCTCACTGCTCACTGCTCACTGTATTCGGGCAAAGCGCAACAGCAACTCTCACCGGCACCGTCGTCGATCAAAATGGCGCCGCGGTTCCCGGGACGGCGATCACGATCCTCAACGCGGACACGTCGTTACAGCGAGAGGCGACGACGAATGACGATGGTAACTTTACGGTGCCGTTGCTTTCTCCGGGCGCATACACGGTCAGCGCGCGCCGGGATGGTTTTGCTCCACTCGAGATTCCTAACGTCGTTCTGAACGTGGGCGATCAGAAGGGACTGAGGATTCAGTTGAAGGCGGGTGACGTTAATGCAACTGTACAAGTGCAAAGCGAAGTGCCGCTGATTAATGAATCGCCGGCGGTGGGGACAGTCATCGACCGACAATTCGTCGGTAACCTCCCGCTAAACGGGCGCAGCTTTCAGTCGCTTATCCTGTTGACGCCGGGAATTGTACAAACAACGTCCGACTTCAATCATCCAGGAGAGTTTAGCGTAAACGGCCAACGTCAAAACGCTAACTATTTCACCGTTGACGGTGTGAGCGCGAACACCGGAGTAGGGGCGAATAGTGGAGCTGGCGATCTCACGACGTTAGGGGGCAGCTTACCTGGAAACACCGCTCTAGGTACGACCAACAGTTTGGTCTCGCTCGATGCTCTCGAAGAATTCAGGATCGAAACCTCTTCTTATTCGGCACAATACGGCCGTCAGCCAGGGGCACAAGTGCAACTTGTTACACGCTCAGGAAGCAATCAATTCCATGGGTCGGCCTTTGAATATATCCGCAATGAAGCCTTTGATGCGACGGACTGGTTCGCGAATGCAAATAGTCTTCCCAAGCCCCAACTAAGGCAAAATCAGTTTGGAGGCACATTCAGCGGACCGATCATGCTGCCGAGTTTTGGTGAGGGTGACAAGCCATACTGGAGCGGCCGTAACAAGACCTTCTTCTTCCTCTCATACGAGGGACACCGATTGCGCGTGCCCGTACTTACGACAAACCCTCTGGTGCCATCCTTGCGAATACGGCAAGCAGCAGCGCCAGTTTTGCAACCGATATTAAATGCCTACCCAATACCAACCGGGCCGGAGATAGTTGTGAGTGGATCGCCGTCAGGAGCCGCACCTTTTGCATCGTCCTATTCGAATCCGTCGGCGGCAGATACGACCAGCATCCGCATTGATCAAGTGATCGGCACCAAGGGAACCGTGTTCGGCAGGTACAGCTTTACTCCGTCAAGTAGCTTATCCCGCACTCTGAACCAGCTCGTTGGGAATGTGCTCGGAAACAGTGCTACAACGCTCGGAGCGACCTTTTCCCTTACTCCAAGGATGAGTAACGAGTTAAGGTTTAACTATACCGTCGCCCAAGCTCAGAGCACCTTCGCTATGGATAGCTTTGGCGGGGCAGTTCCAATCGACACGTCGCAACTTCTTACTGGATACAACGGTTCCTTGACCCCACTTCGAGGGTTCATTAACTTTCGATTGCCATCGCCCGGTTTTAAGAACCTCTTTCTCGGCGATACGGCGCACAACTATTCGAGGCAAATCAACGTCGTCGACAACATTTCGCTGCTTAAGGGGCCTCATCTTTTGAAGTTCGGCATGGATTGGCGACGCCTTAGTTCGATCTTGGCGCCCGTCGGGTATGGGCAAAACATTACCTTTCGTACCCAGGCCGAGGTTGTCAGCGGGATTGCCCGTTCGGTGTTGGTCTTCTCAACCAAGGGGGTGCGGCCAGTTTATGACAATCTATCTGCCTTTTTGCAGGACAGATGGCAAGTCTCAAAGCGGCTTACACTCGATCTTGGGGTGAGATGGGAATTGAACCCGGTGCCACATGACTCGAATGGTTTCAAACCTGTGCTGCTGAGCGGTATTACAGGCTCTGATGTTTCCAAAGCGGCCTTGGCCCCACCGGGTACATCTATCTACAAGACCACGTACACAGCCTTTGCGCCAAGAGTGGGAATGGCCTACCAGTTAAGAAGCGCAAGCGGACGGGAGACTGTTCTGCGGGCCGGCTTCGGAATGTTCTACGATCTCGGAAGTGGTCTCGGCGCTTCAGTTTTTAATAGTAGTGCGTTTGGCATCACGTCGTTTACGTCGTTTTCGAACGTTCAGTTGCCGCTTACGGCAGCTCAGGCAGCCCCGCCACCATTCCCCACAACATTAACCCTGCCGGCACCGTTCAATTTCTTCCCTGCGGTCAACCCAGATCTAAAGTTACCTTATACATTACAGTGGAACGTGGCGCTCGAACAGGCTCTTGGAGCAAACCAGTCGATCAGCCTCTCCTATGTCGCTTCCGCGGCCCGTAGACTGCTGACAACGGCCTCGCTAAATCAGCCTACGCCTGATCCTTTTTCTAGTCCGCGCCCGAATCCTAATTTCGGTTCAATAGCTTTTGCCAGCAATGGCCCTACATCGAATTACCAGGCGCTACAGGCGCAGTACCAGCGCCGTCTGTCGAGGGGTTTGCAGGCCCTCGTAAACTACACCTGGTCACACGCTATAGATGAAGTGTCCAATGAAGTTGACGCTGGTACCTTCGATCGTGGTGATGCCGACTTTGACATTCGCCATAACTTCACCGCCGCGCTGACCTACAATGTACCTAGGCTGACCGGTTCATCCCGTTTCGTAAGGACTTTGACGAACGGCTGGTCGGTGAATTCCACATTTTATGCCCGTTCCGGGCAGCCGCTGGAAATTTTTGCCGGGCAGATGTTTCTTGCTGACGGTCGATTTGTAAATGTGCGAGCCGATCGAATCGCAGGTCAGCAGCTTTGGATAAAGGACTCAAGCGTGGCCGGTGGGCAACGTCTTAATCCTGCCGCGTTCGGATTACCGCCTCAGTTACCTGGGCAAACAAATGTCTTCCTTCGCCAGGGAACGTTGGGACGCAACGTAGTACGCGTGCCCGGGATCTATCAAGTCAACATCGGCGTGCTGCGGCAGATCCCGCTAACGGAGCGCCTCAATCTGCAATTTCGGGCGGAGATGTTCAACGCTCTCAATCATCCATTGTTCGGCGGCTACGAAAGCAATATCCAACAGGGTAGTTTACTTGGTGTGCCGTTCCAGATGCTTTCAACAGGCTTCTCTGGTAACGGGCAGGGCGGGCTTAATTCGCTTTACCAGATTGGCGGTCCACGCTCGATGCAATTTTCTATCAGGCTAGGCTTTTAGTATGGAATCAATTGCGACCGACGATGGATTTACGATCACTAGGTCAGGCTGGATAGCGAGCTTTCTTCTGGTGATCGTTCTTCTGGTTTTCGTGGGCCAACTCGATGGTCAGGGCCGGCCCGTAAGTGCGACCGATTATAGATCGTGGCCGCAAATCCAGAACGACGTGAATCTTAGTGGTGGTGGAAAGTACGTGCAATACGTAATCCGCGAAGATACCAGCGCGACTCTCGTGCTCCAGGCCACGGACAATTCCTGGAAAAAAGAAATCCCAAATGCCAGTGATGCGGTCATAACGAAGGATAGCCGCTGGGGCATCTTTAGCATGCCTCAAAGGAGGATAGGCGTTGTTGAGTTAGGGAAGGAGACACTGGAAACTATCCCCGATGCCGACTCCTTTAAGGTCGCGTCGGGAAACGAAGGTGTGTGGATCGCGTATCAGCAAGGTCGTTCGGGTGGCGACTTGGTCTTGCACAATCTGGGAAGTGCACGGGAACAAACCTATAAGAACGTAAATGATTTTCAGTTCAGTGATAATGCGAAGGTTCTATTGCTCCAAACTGAGACTGATCTGAATGGGGTGAAAACGAACTCCCTAGCGTTTGTCGATCTGCCCGAAGGAAAAACCGAAACAATATGGAGCGGTCCGTCAAGGCCGGCGGGTTTCACTGTTGACGACGCTTTTCAGCAAATAGCGTTTATTGCAGGCGATTCTGATCAGGCGATTTGGTATTACCGACGCGGAGCGGGTACCGCCCGAATGCTCGTAAATTCTGCTACGACCGGTATGCCGAAGGACTCAACGGTCGGCAGTCCAGATCTCCATTTTAGCCGAACCGGAGACAAATTATTTTTCTTGATCCAACGCCGGCCGAAATCCAAAGTAACTCCAGCGCCAGAAGCGTCCGTCTTTGTAGACGTTTGGCATTATAAGGACAAAGCTTTACCGCCGCTGCAGCAACAACAGCTCGATGGTAGTGCCCCAAATTCGATGGCAGTAATCAATTTGGAGGATAACCGTATTGTTACTCTCCAGCGGGAAGGCGAATCGGTTCGTGCGCGGAATGAGAAATATGTGCTTTTTGCAACAAATGACGACAATGCATATGAGGGCAAATGGCGACTCGTCAAAAGACCTTCGCTTTTCTTAGTGGCGACCTCGGACGGCTCTCGGACACTTGTAAAAGAAAACCTGCTTCGTATTAAAGCAAATGCCGTTCTCTCGCCACAAAGTAAATATGTGGTCTATTACGATCCAGAAAGGAAGTGTGTTTTCTCTTATGAGACGGGTACTGGTATAACGCGTAATATCACCGAGCAGATTCTGGTGCCGCTCTACGACGACGAAGACGATCGCGGGGGGGCTCCGTCTCCTTTCATTGATTTCGTGCCCGCTTGGATCGCCAACGATGCAGCTTTTCTTCTTTATGATCGCTACGACATTTGGCAAATCGATCCGAAGGGTGAAAAACCACCGATCAACATAACCCGCGGATACGGACGCAGATCGAAAACCGTTTTGCGGCTCGTGAATTGTAGTAGTGACAAGACATTACCCATCGTTGTCACGTCGGGCGATAAGTTGTTGTTGACAGCTTTCAATCGTATTGATAGGACCAACGGATTTTACGAGACGCAGATCGGGGCTTCCGTCGGCCCGCGCCGTCTGACGATGGGTCCTTATTTGTATCATCGGCCCCAGTTGGTCGTCGGAATGGCTTTCTTGGCGCCTTGGGTTCCTGTCAAAGCGAGTAAGGCTGAAACGTATGTTGTCCGGCGCATGAGTGCCACTGACGCCCCGAATTTATTTGCTACGAATGATTTTGTGAGGTTCACACAACTAACGAATGTCCATCCCGAAGCAAGAGTTAACTGGCTTACCGCTGAACTGGTTCGTTGGGAGACCAGTGACGGTAGACAGGCAGAGGGCGTTTTATACAAGCCCGAGAATTTCGATCCAACGAAAAAGTATCCACTTATCGTCAACGTATATGAGAGTGCATCTGACGGATTAAATGCGTTTATCTATCCAACTAGTAGCGATGGCCAACTGAATATTCCCTCCTTCGTGAGCCGTGGTTACTTGGTGTTCGTACCCGACATTCGATATAGGCTCGGCCACCCTGGAGATAGTGCTTATCGGTATGTGGTTTCCGGTGTTCGACATCTGGCACGATTTCCGTGGGTGGATTCCGATAAGATCGGCCTCCATGGATATAGTTTCGGCGGATTTGAGGTCAATTACTTAGTGACCCATTCGAAGCTATTTGCGGCTGCCGTGTCGGGCGCGGGGGTTGTGGATTTTATTAGCGGATATAACGCTGTTGGGGGGAGAGGCTATAGCCTCCAGTTCCTATATGAAGCTGGTGGGCAGAATCGGCTCGGAACCAACCTTTGGGAGCGACCGAGCCTTTACATCGAAAATACTCCCATCTTGCTCGCCAATAGGATTAGCGCGCCGATGCTAATCCTGAACAACAAGAACGATGAGTCCGTTCCTTGGGCACAAGGTGTCCAATTGTTTATGGCCCTTCGGCGTCTTGGAAAGAAGGCGTGGATGCTGCAGTACGACGGTGAGGGGCATGGTATCCGCAAAGATAAAAATCAGCGAGATTTATCGATTCGCCTCGCGCAGTTTTTTGATCACTATCTTAAAGGCGCAGCTCCCCCGAAGTGGATGACGGAAGGTGTTCCGTCAAATCTCAAGGGAGTTGAGCCAGGGTTGGAACTTGATATGACTGGAAAGGAACCCTAGTACTCACGCTCCCGTCGAAATGAAGGTGATCGGCGTCGAATCAATAACTAACCAAAGAATACTAACCCGGCGTTTGATCCGCTAAAGCTTTAGTAGCTCGGCCCTTATCTACATCGACTATATTCTAATGAGGTAAAAGTTATAACAATGAAGAGATTATTCCTGGTTTTAATGGCGTTGTCGTTGACGAGCGAAGGGTCTGTTTCGCAAACAATTCCAGTAAAAAGTCCGTCGGCAGCCACTCGGATTACATCGGTAGAGGGGGTCACGGAATACCGGCTTGCCAACGGTCTAGGTATTCTGATGGTACCTGATTCGTCGAAGCCGACCATTACGATCAACGTCACTTATCTAGTCGGTTCACGTAGCGAGAGTTACGGTGAGACTGGGATGGCTCACCTGCTGGAACACTTACTGTTTAAGGGAACGCAAGCTCATGCCAATATTCCCGACGAGTTGTCCAAGCACGGCGCCCAGGCCAACGCGACCACCAGCTATGACCGCACCAACTACTTCGAAACCTTTGCGGCGAGCAAAGAGAACCTTGATTGGGCTTTGAGCATGGAGTCCGACCGCATGCTCAACTCTTTCATCGCAAAGAAGGATCTCGACAGCGAGATGACGGTCGTCCGCAACGAATTCGAGCGAGGCGAAAACGACCCTATCGGTGTTCTAAATCAGCGAGTGGTTGAAACAGCATACCTGTGGCATAACTACGGTCATCCGACCATTGGAGCCCGGTCAGACATCGAGGGAGTGCCCGTCGAACGTTTGCAGAGGTTCTATCACGCTTACTATCGGCCTGATAATGCGGTGCTTATCGTGGCCGGCAAGTTCGATGAAAATGAAACGCTGAAACTGGTGCAGAGCAAGTTTGGTCCCCTTTCGAATCCTCCGACCGCGATACCGGAGCCTTACACGGAAGAGCCCCTTCAGGACGGACAGCGCGAGATCACCCTTCATAGGGTGGGCGAAACCCAGGGTGTTGTGGCTGCCTATCACATCCCCGCTGACGGGCACCCGGATACTATCGCCCTGAGCACGTTGGCCTATATTCTTTCGGACCCGGCCGCGGGCCGTCTGCGCAAGCACCTCGTCGACACGCAAGTCGCTGTCAGGGCTGAAGCGGATCTTATGAGCCAGCGTGATCCTGGTCTTATCCTGTTCTCGGCGATGGTTCCTAAAGATGGCAATTTGCAGACGGCGCGCGATGAGTTGATCAAAGTGATTCAAAATATTCCACGCGAGCCCGTTACTCGGGCGGAATTAGATCGAGCACGCGCGCAGATGTCGAATGCTTTCGAGAAAATGATGACCGACCCGGCCAGGATTGCTTCGGCACTTAGCGACCAGGCAGCTGTTGGGGATTGGCGCTTACTGTTTTGGGAACGCGATCAGATGCAGAAGCTTTCCACTGAGGATCTGTCTCGTGTGGCCACTAAATACTTGATCCCTTCTAACCTCACTATCGGCATGTTCATTCCTGACGATAAGCCATTACGAGCGGCTATTCCCGCGACGCCGGACTATGCGGCGGTCCTCAAGGGTTATACAGGAAATCATGCTGTTGAGACTGTTGAGCAGTTTGATCCTACTCCGTCCAACATTGAGGCGCACACGAAACGGTTTGTTACGGGTCCTATTAAGATAGCTTTTCTGCCGAAGCCGACCCGCGGGAATCTCGTTAACGCGAACCTCTATATCCAATTCGGTAACGAAGAGTCTCTTAGGAACCGAAGTGCTGCCAAGCGTTTTGTCGACGTACTATTGATGCGCGGAACAGCGGGGCGCAACATTGCAGAGTTGCGCGATGCACTAACGGCGAATAAGACGCAGATGACGATAAGTGGAGGTGCTTCAACGATCCGCGTCTCGATTGTTACCGATCGCGATCACTTCGCGCCGGCAATGCGCCTAGCCGCCGAGGTCCTTCAGCAACCAAACTTCTCGGAACAGGAATTCGAGTTGATCAAACGTCAGATGCTCACTAACGTAGAAGGTGCTCGAAGTGAGCCGGAGGCGATTGCAAACACAGCCCTGCAGCGCGCCTTATCCCCATATCCCAAAGGACATATCCGCTATGTTGCGACGCTGGACGAATGGGCCGAGCAGGTTAGGTCGACGACGATCGATGACGTAAAAAACTTCTACAAGGCCGTTTATGGAGTTGGTGCGGCCCAAATGGCCTTTGTTGGGGATTTTGATCCCAAGGAAACAGAAAATCTGGCGATCGAACTTTTTGGAAAGTGGAAAAGCCCTGTCGCTTATCAGCGGGTCCCATTTTTGTATAAGCAAGTGACTCCTGCCACGAAGTCTTTCAATACTCCCGACAAGGAAAATGCTGTCTTTCTTGCTGGCACCAATATTGAGCTGAATGACGAGGATCCGCAATATCCCGCGCTCGTGCTTGGGAACTATATGCTCGGTGGCGGATTTTTGAACTCGCGCCTTGCCACCCGTGTCCGACAAAAAGAAGGACTCAGCTATGGCATTAGCTCCACTCTTACTGCTCTCCCCATCGATAAAGCTGGTTCCTTCGGCGCCATGGCGATCAGTGCTCCGCAAAATGAATCAAAAGTAGAGAAGGCTTTCCGAGAAGAGGTTTCTCGGGCCGTCTCAGACGGATTTACTGCCGAGGAAGTCGCGGCTGCGAAATCCGGTTATATCCAGAGTCGGCAGCTTGCTTTGTCGGACGACAGCGCTGTAGCGAGGTTCTTAGCAGATGGGTTGTATGTTGGGCGTGACCTTTATTGGGAGGATAAGCTTGCTTCCAGACTTCGCTCACTCACTCCCGAAGAGATCACTCGAGCTATGCGCCAGTTCATTGATCCAAATAAGCTCGTGACTGTCGCGGCTGGGGATTTTTCACGCGTCAGTCAGGCTAAGGGCACCGGGTATTCGTACGAGTTCGTGGATCGCATCATAGGTGAGGAGATCAATCCTATGCTGTACCCAGGCGGCAAACCCAGAGCCTTGGATGACAATTGGAAACCTGACTGGAATGAAATTACGGGCCTAGTTGCCAAAAAGTATGACGCAAGGGTAGCTGATCTCGTCGTCAGCAAGGCCAAGGTTGGTTGGTATCAACTCAAAAAGCAGTGGCCAGAATATACCAGCAACTTGGTAAAAAACATCGAGACATATGGAACTGGACGTGAAGGCGATGTCAACGCTTTCCTTTTGAATAACTATGCGTGGGACGTGTTTCAGTACAGCAACAATAAAGCAGAGCTGACTGCTGCGATTTCATGGCTAGAACGCATTTTGCGGACCGATCCGGAGAACCTGAACTCTATTGATACGTACGCGAACCTTCTTTACAAAATCAAGCGAACTGATGAAGCTATCACCTTGGAATCGAAGGGCATGGATTTAGCCGCTGCCAAGAACGATGAAAAAGAGCTCAAGATCTTTCGCGAAACTCTTGACAAGATGAAGAAAGGCCAACCCACTTGGCCAAACAATTGAAAATATCTGATGAGCGCCGATTAAAACTCCCGATTACCGAGCTACCTCCCAACCTCGCATGGGAAGTCCCTCTCACTTGACCGTTCCTCCCGTCTAGTCAGCAATTTTCCTGCCCTGCGCTTTTCACATCCTACCCGCTCGATACGTCCTATACTCAGAGGCCATGCTAAAGCTCTGGAAACCTACTGTGAATCATGAAGACCTGTTCATCGAGCGCTATGAGCGCTTGCTGGGATGGTCTCTGAAACTGACTGCCCATGATCGGCAGCTTGCAGAAGATCTTTTGCACGACTTATTTGTCCAATTCACTTTGCGCCGGCCTGACTTGAACACGATTCATGATCTGGAAGGTTACCTGTTCGCGATGCTCCGCAATTCCCACTTGTCCTACGTTAGGCGCGTACCCTACGTGCGCACCACGTCGCTTTCAATGGCTGAGTATGACTCGCTGGAGATTGGTTTGCGCGCGACGGATGTTCGTGACCAGATCAAGGTGCAGGACGAACTGCGCTTGATTTGCCATTACGCCGCCCTGCGCAAGGAGACCTCCAAGGCGGGTAGTGTTCTGATCCTCCGGTTCTTTCATGGCTACTATCCTTCAGAGATCGCGCAAATCCTGAAAAGCAAGTTAGACACGGTGCGCAAGTGGTTACAACTGGCACGTAATGAAGCCAAGCTCTATCTCGAAA
>DASXQM010000240.1:0-2204 GCA_036507195.1 Pyrinomonadaceae bacterium
ACTAACTGAACCGATCGTCTATGGTCTGGTACCTGCTGGTTTTCGCCAGGTCGCTCCACTTAACAACCAACCGCCGCCTCCGATTACCGATGGGTACCCCTATGCTGTGCAGTTGGACATTCGCAACGGAGACAAAGTTCATATGCTTTTCTCTGTGCACAATGGCAAAATAACTACCGAAGCTGACGCTGACTAACCGACGCAACCGAACAAATCGTTGGACGCGAGCGGCGGGGGAGTGTTTCGTAAGATGATCGCTGCGGCAATGCGCTCGTGAAATCGCGCCGCCGCGTCAACTCAACGTTCGACGCTTCCGTTGAGATCGATTGAAGCCTCCTAGAAGAGTAATGACACTTTCCAGACGATGGTTTATCTCAGCATTGCCCAGCTACGCTGCGGGTACAAGACTGCGGCTCAGCTGTCTGATGCCGTGGGCTGGTGCCAGCGCCAAGCCCAACTTAATCGATGTCCATCACCATATCCTTCCGCCTGTCTATATGGCGGCGGCGCGAGAGCGGGTAATCGCTCAAGGCCAAGGCTACCTACCTGCGCCAGTGTTGCGGTGGACGCCAGAAAACTCATTGGCCGAGATGGATCAGAATGGTGTGGCCACGGCAATCGTTTCGATCTCGACTCCGGGCGTATGGTTCGGAGCCGTGCAGGCGGCGCGCACTCTGGCGCGGAAATGCAACGAATACGCTGCGCGACTAGTCAGAGATCACCCTGGACACTTTGGCTTCTTCGCCGCCGTGCCTCTGCCCGACACCGAAGGCAGCCTGCGCGAGGTCACTTACACCTTAGACGTGCTCAAGGCGGACGGCATCGGGCTGATGACTAGTTACGGCGATAAGTGGCCCGGCGATCCCGCGTATGCGCCGGTTTTTGAGGAACTCAACCGTCGAAAGGCGGTCGTGTATATTCACCCGACTGGCCCTAACTGCTGTCGTGAATTAATCCCTGATATCCCGGTCGTGATGACGGAATTACCTCACGACACGACGCGCGCAATCACGAGCCTACTTTTATCGGGGTCGTTCGCGCGGTTCCGAGACATCCGCTTCATCTTTTGTCACGCAGGCGGAACGCTTCCGATGGTGGCGGGCCGCATTGCCAGACAAGTTAGCGCTATCAAGAAATTGGCGGACCGGCTACCGAATGGAGTCGAGTTCGAGTTGAAGAGGCTATATTACGAACTCGCCGGGTCTGCCAACCGGCCTGCGCTATCTGCCTTGATGAGCTTGGTTCCCACATCACAAATAATGTTCGGAAGTGATTATCCGTGGGGGCGCACGGGCGCGAATATTGACGGCCTGAAGAATTTTGGTCTTTCCGCAGGCGACTTGCGAGCTATCGAGTACGAGAATGCTGTAACATTGTTCCCGCGTTTTAAGGACATGATGGCTAAGAGTCTATGAAAAGTATCTGTGACCGATCGCGTCGAACAAATCGTTGGACGCGAGCGGCGGAAGCTTAAAACAGTGATGCGTTATGGGTAATGAGTGATGAGTGAAATCGCGCCGCCGCGTCAACTCAGACGTTATACAGCCCTCGTTACTCGGAGATATTGTGACTGCTCAGGAAGAACAATACATCCATTTTGTATCCTGCGTTAACGACCTCAATAGTGCCCGTTGGATCTTGCTTGAAATCAAACAACACTAGGGACACAAACTTGTTGGTCCGGCCTTTCAATTTGCGTTGGTTGAATATGCAAAACCCTATAGAACTTCTTATGGAGCCACTCTAACCTCCAAAGGTAAACCGTTTCCGCACAAACTCGATAATAGCCGGGTACCGCTTGCTCATCTTGACTTGCACAATAGGTTGCTCACGGCGCGCGACAAGATCCATGCTCACTCTGATCTAACTGTCAGGGACGCAAAATTGTACGTGGAGAGATTGTCCCACGGAATTAGTGCGGTGATCGCTCAGAATGTCATTCATGGGGCACAGGAGCTTCACAACATTGACTTGATAATCGAGCTAATCGAGCAAACGCTCCTGAAGATGTACCCTGAAATGAAACTCTTGGAGACCAAACTGCCTTCAACCAACTAAGGCTGTATAACAAAGCCTTGCAGCTGACGGCGCGATAGCATCTTTCTCAAGTAACTTCTTTCCTTCTGCTTGGATGCTGATCGCGCCGCAGCTGAAGGCCAGCGTTGGGCCTCTTGGATTATCCTGCAACATTCCCCGATTGCAGC
>DASXQM010000241.1:0-5425 GCA_036507195.1 Pyrinomonadaceae bacterium
GCGTCTAAGCACCGCTTCCTGGCTCACGGACGAATGGAGTTGGAACCGTGGTGCGATCGTCAATTACAACTCAACAGCCGACCTCACGTGCCAGGGACAAACGTGCAGGTCTAACAGTGGTCCAGACAATAATGGCACCTTGCGCCAGTCGCAGTATTGGATCCCGACTAACGATCAGATGAGCGGTTATAACTGGACTGAAGATCGCTACGGTTACGATCCCCTGAACCGGCTTGAATCGGTTGCCGAGTATCACGGCTCCAATACCAGCGGTCTCAGCGGTCAGGACTTCAAACAGGCTTACAGCTATGATCGCTACGGCAACCGGACCATTGATCAGGTACAGACAACTACGAATGTGCCGCATCCGAATTACACCGCCGATGCCAATAGCAATCGGTTGCTCGCTCCGATCGGCTACAGCTATTCCTATGACGCCGCCGGCAATCAAACCAACGATAACTACACCGGCGCCGGCTCCCGCACCTACAACGGCGAGAACCACCTGACGACGGCACAGGGATATCCCAACAATCAGTGGCAAACGTACACCTACGATGCCACAGGCCGACGCATCAAACGCAATGTGAACGGCGTCGAGACGTGGCAGGTTTATGGAATGGGCGGCGAACTGCTGGCGGAATACAAAGCAGGCGCGGCGCCATTCCTGCCCACGAAGGAGTATGGCTATCGCAGTGGTCAGCTGCTGGTGACGATGGCTTCCGGCGACGATGCCCGGCTCTCAAGGTTCGTTACCAATCTCTACTACGGCGCGCTGCAACGCGATCCAACCTCGGGCGAGTTGCAGGACAAGGTCAATCAACTGGCCGCAGCCGGAGCCACCAGCCAGGCCCAGTTGTTGACGGTCGCCAGCCAGATAGCTCGTGCCTTATTTACCGGGACGAACTACGAAACCAACGCGCCCGCACGTACTGACGCTCAATACGTTGGCGACCTTTACTACGCCTACCTTCAGCGCGGCCCAGACGATAGCGGACTTGGTTGGTGGACCGGGCAAGTTGCGGCCAATGGCCGCGCGAATGTCTGCAATGCGTTCGAAGGCAGCTCAGAATTCATCACGCTGGTGAGTACGCTTTACGGCACGGCAGTTTCGGACAACGAACGCACCGAACACTTCGTCAACGACTTCTATCTGGGAGCGCGAGGCACGAATGCCTCGCCTACTGAGTTGCAAACGCAGCGCGACGCGCTGAACGCAGCCGCGGCGCAGGGACTGAGCCAGGTGCAGGCGCAGGCGGAGACTTTCGGCCGCTCGTTGTTTACCGCGCAGGTTAACGATGCCGGGCTTAGTAACACGCAGTTTGTTACCAACCTCTACGAAGCATTCTTGCAGCGTGGACCGGACGCGGGCGGGTTGTCATTCTGGTCAGGCCAGGCAACAGTTGGGACCGGCCGGCAAAACGTGCTCAGTCAATTCGCGACTTGTGGTTCTTTTCGTGAACTCGCCGGGACGCTCTATCGTGAAGCGTTTTGGTTGGTATCGGATCATATCGGCACGCCGCGCATGATTGTCGACAAGAGCGGCACGCTCGCAAGCGTGAAGCGTCACGACTATCTGCCGTTTGGTGAAGAGTTATCCGCTGGCATGAGCGGCCGCACCACCACACAGGGTTACACGGGCGACAGCGTGCGCCAGCACTTCACCGGTTACGAAGCTGACGGCGAGACGGGACTGAACTTCGCCCAAGCGCGGTATCAATCCAATCTTCAGGGCCGCTTCACCAGCGTCGACCCTCTTGGCGCCAGCGCGATTGTTGCTGATCCGCAGAGCTTCAATCGCTACAGCTATGTGAACAACAATCCCACAAACGTTACCGACCCCAGCGGCATGATGACGCCGAATCCTGCCACCGGGATTGTACAGACCGATGATGAGTCCTATGCGCGCACGCTACAAGGTTCCAGCGATGCTAAGTTCAAGCAAGACGTAAATAAGGATGCGGCGGGCCGAATGTATGGCGCTGGGACTGTCAGCTACGTAAACAACCGTGCAGTTTTTTCAGCCGACACAAACCTTCCAATGGAATATTTGGTCGGCCCAAGCGAACCTCAAATTGTTTTTGACGGTGTCCAATTGCTTGATGACTCTCTCGCTGGATTTCCGGAAGGTCCGCTGAATGTGCCGCGACCAGTCAATCCTATCCGCTCTGCAACGAGAGATGAGTTTAACTCGAACGAATTCACGTTGGACGTGGACCATCCCAAAGTCGATATAAACGGGATATTGGGGATCCGCGTCAAATATCATGTTATTAATGGTGGTGACAAGGAAGAAGTCACTGTTACAACAACCGATAGTGAAAACAGAAGGTGGCGAATTGCCGGTACCCCGCAGAGAACGGAGGGTGGCCTTATCTTCACCGCTAACGTTTACGATGCCGAGGCCAAGATCAATACGATTTATGTGACCGTTCGGACCCAGTGGACAGCAAGCATTTGGGACAAAGGGAAGGTGAACGACGTTCGTTACAAATCGGCGAAGGCTGAGATCAGATTGCAAATTGGGCAAAAGGATCGATAAGGTTGGATGAGTAATTAGTATCGGTGCAATTACGGTTCGCAAGAAGTATAGGAGGTTTGCCTTATGCGTTACCTGGCGATGGTGAGCATACTACTCGTGGCGACGGGAACCGGGCTGTCGCAGGGAAAATCAAAATACGAGACAGTGCCTAATCATGTTGCACTTGTCGCAATTGCCTCTCAAGCGAATTGCCCCCTCAAGATTGAAGATGCCACTTTTCTTAAGCGAGTCGATCAACCCGGAGTTCTTATTAAGTATCGTCTCCGAAACGTCTCAAACAAGCCGATTGAGTGGGCTAGCGTGATGATCCGGTATTGGTCGGGCGGTGGGGGGAACTCCACGCCGATGCCGCGCGTAAAAAGGGTCCTCTTGCCAAATGAGACATTGGAATCGGTGAGCGAGCCGATTGATTATGAAATTGTTGGTGTTTATAAGTCCGACCAAAAACCCTCATCGAGAGAAGAAATGAAGACATTATGTATTCTTTTGGTCGACAAAGTGCTGTTTACTGATGGCTCAGTTTATGAAGATCCCGAAACGCTGGATGCGTTGGATCGATTCCTTAAGGATTTCTGTAATCGTTAGTTGGGAGAACTGATACTTTACAGTCGGAGTCTACCGATAGTCCCGCCGGCGTATCTAGCACGCAGTTTGTGACGAGACCGCTAGAATGTGCTGAACGCCTTTGCCACCGTTGGCTCGTTTTACGAGTTGGCCGGCACGCTCTATCGCGAAGCGTTTTGGTTAGTATCAGATCATCTCGGCACGCCGCGCATGATTGTCGACAAGAGCGGCACGCTCGCAAGTGTGAAGCGGCATATGATGAGAACTCCGAAAAACCCGCTGTGTATCTTGCGTTCCAAGGCTCTCCGTGGTACCTATTTAGCTTTTGGAAGCCACGATTGCTCTATTGCGGGGGAAAGCGAGCATTCACATAAATTGTTTAAGGATCTGCGATGCGGATAGAACCTAAAACTGCTTCCGCTCCTGCCTGTAAGTTATTGACTCTAAAGGATTTACGCCCGCTTGGCTCAGTGGTAGAGCACTCGCTTCACACGCGAGGGGTCAGAAGTTCGAATCTTCTAGCGGGCACCATATTTTCACAAACTTACGGGCGACCCTGCAATTATTGGCGTCGCCCGTTTTCCGTTGCACAAACTTTCGCACACACCTTTGAAGTGAAAAACGATCACGATTTTGCTCGAATTGGCCGGTGGAGAAAACCCGGTAACAACTTTGCTAACAAGGACGCGCCAATCTACCGGACTATCCAAAGCCTTCCATTTTACGGTTTGCTCTAAACTCGTAGCGTAATCCGACCTATAAGAGCTTGCAGCGGACTCGGTTGAAGCCTGCGCTTCATGAATTTTTATCCCAGGTTGAATGGAATCTACGATGACGGTATCTGTTTTTGTTGGCACCAGCCTCGACGGCTTCATTGCGCGACCGAACGGCGATCTGGACTTTCTGCCGGAGGGCGGCGGCGAACCCCACGGCTACATCGAGTTTTTCGCCAGCGTCGATGCGCTTGTGATAGGTCGTAAGACCTTCGAGAAGGTTTTGACCTTCGAGGCCTGGCCATATGGTGACAAGCGCGTTGTGGTCCTGAGTAGTCGCCCCGTCGACTTGTCCCCGGCCGGCGGAGGCGTTGTCGAACAGATGGCTGGGTCTCCGGCCGAGATCGTTTCGCAACTCGCTGTTAGCGGTGCCCACCACCTCTACGTCGACGGGGGGATCACGATCCAGGAGTTCCTGCGCGCGGGGCTCATTCAACGTCTCATCATCACTCGCGTGCCTGTGCTCATTGGAGAGGGGATTCCTCTCTTCGGCGCGCTTCCGCGCGACGTGCGGCTCCGTCATATAGCGACTCGGCACTATCCGAGCGGCTTGGTTCAGAGCGAGTACCAGATTGCCGGCTAACAATCGCCCGGAAGCCCAAGCGAACCGTCTTGTAGTATGCGAGTTCAACGGAGCAACGAAGATAGTCACTGGGCGCATTTTGGATTCAACGCATGAGCAAGACCAGAGAGTGCGCGTCGCCGTGTGTACATTTCCAGCGCAGCTTCGTCGAATCGCCGGTGAGTCTTCGCGCCAACATTTTGTTACAAGGTTGTCCCGTTTGATGTAATATGCGGGCCATGTCTACAGAGTCGGAAGCGTGCGCGAAATCTAGGCCTTATGCTTCTGGGATTGTCGCTGTTGACTGCCGGTGGAGCGGCCTTGCTCTACTGGGCTTCATACGGTGAGCAGTGGAACTTTGGGCCGTTGATCTTCGCGATTATTGCGTCGCTGGGCACCATGATTTTGATCGGCGTGGGGATCAAACAGCTCATCAGAGCGGCGACTCTCGGTTAATACATATGGATGCCTTTCAAACCATCGGTCTCTTCGTTGGCGCTGCGGTCCTTATCGGCCTGGGTGTTTTCGTGTTCGTCGTGTCGATCAAGAAGATGGCTTCTTCCTTCCAGCCAGACCCCTCCAGCGGCGGGACCACGAACGCTAGTAGGCTGTGGCTTTTCGTTCGCCTCATTCTCGGCGTCCTTGTGGCAAGCGTAGGCGGCGCGCTACTGATTGCGGGCATTGTCCGCGTGACCTCATAGAAGGCAGCAGGACGCGGAAGACTTCGCGCCAGAGTGGTCCAACTTACCGAATTCCCGCCCCACTCTAAAGTAATAGGTTAGCAACTCGCTCCGGCCAACATCAGACTGTAATAGCGTAATCCATATCGCCACCTGCAAACTGAACCACTGCTAAAAGTACGGTAGTGACCAATATGAAATTCTCTGCGCGACCTCCGTGTTCTCTGTGTCTATGTGGTGAGTTTTGCTGGATTTGTTAAACACAGAGACACAAAGAACACGGAGGTTGCACAGAGAAAAATGA
>DASXQM010000242.1:0-8281 GCA_036507195.1 Pyrinomonadaceae bacterium
GTTAGATCGTCGCGCGAGCCGCAGCGCGAGCGGCGCGAGGAGCGCCACGCCCGCCGATCCGAGCGCACCCGCCATTGCCGGCAGGGCCGCAACGATGAAGACAAGCCATGGGAGCAGCGCACGTCGACCTTGGACCAGGCGGGCCGCCCCCTCAACGACGCGGCCGACGGTGCCGTTGTTTTCTGCGATAGCGAACAAGTAAGTGATCCCGGTGAGCAGCACCAAAAGGTCAACCGGAAAACCGGTGTAGATCTCCTTCGGGCCCTCGCCCACAAAGATTGTGCCGACGAGGAAGCTCATCACCAGAGCAAGCGCCCCAAGGTTGATAGGACGTAACGTGCCGACCAGGAAGATGAGGACGAGTCCGCATATCCCGACGACGTGAATGAACAAAGTGGCCTCCGGCAGGCGTGGCGTCGAAATTTATCCAGTCACGCTCTTATAGCTCAGCTTTAAACCCCACCGCAATAATCGATTGTGTCGCGAGAAAACTTCGAGGTGAGATCAAGGTGAGTAACAAATTGTACGTGTTAGCACTGCGGTGCTGGCGGAAGTGGGATCTGTACATGTGTGTGTTGGACCAAGATGGGCTGAGAATTGTCAGGTCTGAATCTTGAATTTACTTTTGCCATTCGTCTTCAAATAAGCACCCCACTCAACTAATCCTTTTGATGTGGAGATGCGGGCGTTGTTCCCGTGAACCGCATGAGGCGTAGAGTATGTGGCCCATTTCAGTTGCTGCTTCTTGTTCTTTTTCAACGCATCCGTGACCCTCGCGAGCCCGCCGACGATCCCTTCATTTTCTTTCGCCCCTGCGCTCATAAACAGGAAGCTCTCGACGTGCGTCGGTGAGCGAAGAAACTCGACCATTTTCTTGATCATCATGTCTTCAAACCGCCACACTGGCGTGCTGTAACAGAATCGCGCCTGAAACAGATTCGGTTTTTCAAATAGCGAGTATAGAACGAGCAATCCTCCCCTCGAATTTCCTGTAAGCGTCCTAAGTCCCGACGTGCGGTACTTGCTATCTATGAACGGGATGAGTTCCTTCTCCAGGAACGCCAGGAACCTGTCACCACGGCCCAAAGGACTGTTCGCGTCATCAACACTCGTTTTCATAAAGGGCGGCGTTTGATCTCGTTCGCGGTTTCCTCTCGTATTTGGGATACCCACGACAATCGCATCAGGAACCAATCCCGCGTCGGCTAGCACCGTAATCTTGTCGGCCGTGTGCTGATCCTGGGACGTTCCGTCAAGCACATACATCACAGGATATTTGTCAGTGGCATTAAGCGCGTAATTTCTCGGCAAATGAATGATCACTGTTCGATCTTCATTCAATATTGCCGAATGAAGTGTCGACGTGATCGGCTGTGAACCTCCGTCCTCGCCCGCTGCCTGCGCAGCGCCGCTGATGGCAAGAAACAGCATAATAAGAACCTGACAAGGCAATCTTTTCATCTGTTCGTTAAGCATCCTTTCTTGAAGTAACACTACAAGGAGCGTTGAAGCGTCCCATACTAACATCTGATCTTCGGATGTTAGTCCGGATGAAGAGACGCGAACCAAGAGCCCGTCGCTTAGATGAGTTCTTTTAACCTGCATCGCACCCACACACTCGTGCGCTAGTTCTATAAAAACCAGGACGCGACTGCTTCGGATTAACTGCGTAGTGATAGACTAATCAGCGTTCACTGGAGTCACTTCTAGGTCCCAAAAACTCTTCGCTTCGGTTCCGGGTGGATCAAATTTACTCGACGGAGGTCTCTTATGTTCAGGAAACTGGTCACGCTCTTGCTCGTTGCATTGGTGATAAATCTGGCCGGCGTAAGGCTCGCCTATGCTGACTCAAAAGAAGAGAAGCAGTCGGTCTTTGCCGAAAAGATCAAAGCAAATGTACTAAAACTCGGTACCGGCGAGTCGACTCGTGTGAAGGTCAAGCTGCGGGATAAAACCAAACTTGAGGGCTACATTAGTGATGCCGGCGCAGAAACTTTTACCGTCACAAACCGGAAGACAGGAGTGGCTACTGCGGTGGCCTACCCGCAGGTAAAAAGCGTCCAGGGCAACAACCTCTCGACAGGCGCGAAGATTGCGATCGGTGTTGGGATTGCAGCAACCATCATTTTTATCATCCTTTGGTTCACAACAGGACCCGGCAGTGACTAAGGCTTCAGGCGCATATCCGGGATTCATACTTCTCAGCTGACCCCAATCTTAAGGTTTGGCGAATGAAAGGAGTTGCGCTTTACAGAAAGATTTTCGCTTTTTGTGCAAAGCCAATCCAGACCATGAGGGCAATCAGCATTCTGTTCCTACTTATCATCCCTGTTGCTGTGGCAGCTCATCCGGGCGGGGGACTTATCGCCCTGGATGTAAACACGGTGATCTTCGGCGACTCGATGTACAACGCTGTGTGGCGGCTGGAGAAGGGCAAGAAGTCGCAAGCTTTAGTGAAGAACTTTCATGCGCATTGGACCACTCGCGGCTTGGATGGCCAGATCTACTCAGAGTCCTTTCAGGCGACGGGCGGTGCTCTTTTTTGCATCGATCTCGGCGGCGGCAAGCCTGTCAAGGTTGCCGAAGCGTCGGATGTGAGCGTCCCGGTATTTGCGGTCGGCAAACGAGGTGAGCTCATCTTCCTGCGTGGAGCGCAGATAATGGAACGGAGCTCTGACGGAACAGTGAAGCGCTTCCGAGGCTTGGGGGAAGTCGCGAAGGGCGAACCACCTTTGCAGCCGGTTATCGCCTATCACTGGGCCGCCGATGAAACTCTTTACCTCTCGGACGGCAGCCACCTGGAACTGGTGGCAACGACGGCGTCGTGCGGTTAGTAACTCGAGTGGACGGGAAGTTGATCGAACCGAAGATCTGGAACTCGACCGGAGCGCCTCGCATTTGGAGCATTGCGATTGACGAGCGTAAACGAATCTATGTGGCACTTCCTGATATCGGCCAGGTTGTTCGCATCGACGCGGACGGCTCGCAGCACGTCGTCGATCGGAGCGTTGGCGGTTGGCGTGTCACGGCGGTGGCGACGTTCGGCGATTCTGTCTTTCTTCTCGAAAGTAGCGACTCCACCAACGCCGGCCAACGCGTACGAGTGGTTCGAGGTTCGGGAAGTGTGGAGTTGTTGGGTCAGATCGAACCCTAAGGTCTTCACCGCTCTCCGTTTTTTATCCACTCAGCAGATTCAAAACGATGCTGGCGTCTGACGTACACAGACGCAGAAGACCATCGTAAGAGCGGAATGTGATTAACTTTCAGCTCCTGCGGTGCTTGTTGATTCTCTTGTCATGCCGGGCTACGAACGACCCGCTCCTACTGAGCTAACTTCCAAAACAACTTCTGAAGTCTGGCAACTCACTGCGCGCCCGGATTCGGTCCGTAGAACTTCCAGCTCGATTTAAAGTCTCGCGTGAGCTTCTGCTTGGTTAGACTGGCGCGCACCATCTCTATGGGCATGCTGTTTCCCTTAAGGATCGCGTCGTGGAAGGCGCGATTGGTCATCTGCCCCGACTCGACCAGCTCTTTGCGGAGCGCATAAATCTGGAGGCCGCCGAGCAGGTAGGCCGCCTGGTAGAGCGGGTCGTAGTTGCCGGCGAACGAGCGCCGCACCTCGGCGGTCGCATTCTCGGGTTCGTGCCCGACGCGCTTGACCAGAAAATCAATGGCCTCCTGGGGTGTCATCTTTCCGAGATGGAAACTCAACGAGAAGATGATCCGGGCGCAGCGGTGCATGCGCCAGAAGAGCATGCCGACGCGGTTCTCCGGCGTCTTCGGGAACTTCAAATCCCAGAGCAGCAGCTCCCAGTAGAGCGCCCAACCTTCACCCCAGAAGGGCGTGCGGAACGGTGCGCGGTAGGGGCGGTAGCGCGCGCTCATGAATCCCTGCAGGTGGTGGCCCGGAATCAACTCGTGATGGACAGTGGCGCGCGCGAAGTGGATGTTATTGCCGCGCATGCTCATCAACTTCTGCTCGTGGCTCATCCCATTGGTCGGGTAAGAGACGCTGATGGTCTCGCCGCCTGTGAAGAATGGATTCACGAGCTGGCGCTCCGGCGTCATCATCTGCATCCGCCAGCTCTCGCGCGCGAGCGGCGGCACTGTAACCAGGTCATTCTTCTCGACGAACTCTATCGCTTCGATCGCCAGATCGCGAATGAGCTCGGGCTGCTTGCCCGGCTCGACATAAAGTCCCTTAACCTGTTCAAGCGCCTTGTGCCAGTCGTCGCCATGGCCCATTTCGCGTGCCGCCTTTCGCATCTCAGCCTCGCACCAGGCCATCTCCTTGTTGGCGAGGTTGATCAACTCCTCCGGCGTGTACGGGATCATCTCCGCAGCCAGCGCGGCCAGCAGTGCGTCGCGCCCGATGGGGTCGCCGACGATATCGCTCGAATCGCCCGGCCTCGCGGTGCTGGGCCTGCTGCGCTCCGCGACTTCCGCGCGGGCTCGCTCGAACGGGGCTCGTGTGTCGGGCGGCGTGACCGCACCGCTCGCGGCTCGCACGCCAGCCACCTTCTCACTCATGAAGGTGGCGTAAGCTTGCAGCGCCTGGTCCACCGCCTTGTAGGGCTGGTCCGCCCACCAGGTGAAGACGGGGTCGTAGCCGTTGTAAAAGTCGAACCAGGTCTTCAGCGTTGCCCGCAAGTCTGTGATTGCGGCGGCGGCCCGAAGGACCACGTGCTTTCGGACTCCGGGTGTGGCGTCGCGTGTGGTCCTACTTTCGCCTCCGTCTCCGCTGTCGGTATTACTCCCGGTACTTCCCTGGGGCCGCCTTGTGTCTGTCTCAACCGCCCGGCTCGCTTCATCGATCTGTTTCCTCAGGTCGGTCAGCAGTGCTGCGACTTTCTCCGAGTCGATCGGCTCCATCCGGCGTCGCTTCTCTTCGAGTTCGAAGATAGTTTTGGAGAAGGGAAGAAACGACTCCACTTCGGCTAACTGCTTCGACTGGATGTCCAACAGTTGCAACTCGCGATCGAGGTGGTTCTTAAAGAGGAGGTAGTCTACGCGGCCTTCCTGGCTGAGCGGTTCGAAGTCGAGCTTCGTCAGCCGGTCGCGCCAGTCTGCGTAGAACTGTCTGAAGCGTGTCTGCCGCGTCGGAGAGTTCGTGACTGGGTAGGTGCGCGAAAGGCTCCCGCGGTCGACGGTGTAGAGTTCGATCAGACTGCGCAGCTCGCTCTCGGAAGAATCGGCCTCGGGCGTTTTGCCGGCCTTCATTTCCTTTGACTCCTTACGCCCGGCACTGAACGAGTTCGTCGCCATCGCAGAGCCGGCCCGTGTCCGCGTGAAGAAAGGAAAGATCCCACACAAGACAAGTAGCGCGGTTAGGCCGAGGGCCATCTCACTTCTGAATGTTCTCATGCCGATAATTGGGTAACGAAAGCTGGCGCTAATTCGTCCTAGTTCCATATGACTCCCTAGCTTTGCGTAAGAAGCGAATCTCCTAACGCATCAAGGCGGATGCGCTCCAGAGTATTCACGTACCTCCGCCGCGGGTTAGTGTCGAAGTCGAATTTTCGAATGACGAAGTTTTCAGCGAGGCGTTTGCCAACCTCTCGAGGTGACGTTCCTGCAGGCCATTTGCCGAAGTATTTAGCCTGGCCAATGTCTGCTCACTACTAGCTGTCAAGAACGCGAAAACAACACACACAACCAGTCCGCGAAGTGGAAGTTTCATCTAGACGACTCCCAAGCTAGTAATGTGCGTCAGCGAAAAGCTATCGGCACTCACTTCGGAGTCGCCGTCATGGAGGAACGGTGCCCGGTGGTTGTTGTCCAGTAATCAATCCACCTTTCTCGGATCCCATTAGCGCGCTCAATCAATTCCTTACTCGGCTTATTTCCGCGCTCAACGATCACTACGATTCCGGTATTGAACTGCTTCTGAGAGTGCTCAAGGTCAGGTAAACGAGTTCCTTCTGCTGCGATCACGTCCTGGATGCTCACCTTGGTCCGGTCGGCCTTGAATATCGAATGGCCATTAGCGTCCTTCCCGGCCTGGGAAAGGTTTCTCAGAATATAGAAATCGGGAACCTCCTCTGGAGCTGCCAGACCCATGAGATACAGATCAAGATATGACCACCCGGTTGCTGGCACGTAATAATCATCGTCAAGCTGTGTGAATGTGCCGTCGAGGTTGTCCTGCCAGACTCCTCCGCCCATAGCCGACGCCTCGGTAGGTCGCTGATAGGGGAATGCCACCGGCGCTTGTAAACCTCTGGCCCAATGCGTTGGACCAAGCTGAATCGACTCACCATTCACTTTCGCGGAAACAAACGCGGCCCAACGGTGGCCCATCTCGTGACCGATCTGCGACATCGCGTAGTCGTAGGGCGGAATCTTTCCGTTCGTTGAACGACGTGTGAGCTGGCGAATGTAGAAACCGACGTTGTGGTTATTGGAATCAGTTGTTCCTTCAGGCGGATACTCCTGCATTTGATTTGAGCCGACATAGACTGGTTGGATGAACTGCCATTGAAATCTTCCAGCACTGCAAAAGTTCTCCAATCCTCTTTGGGTTGCTCCAATTCCGGTCACCGCGCCGCCTGATGGGCCGCCACCGAGGGGGCCAGTGCTGGGAGTGCCAGCTTCCTGATTATCCACGCGAAAGTCTGAGTAGTACGCGAGGAAGTCGAATTTATCACCCAAAGCCTTGATGACTGTACACGTCAAGTCTCTCGGATTTGGCAAAGCAATATAATGAAATGCCTCGTAGATGATTGGGAAGGGACCATCCTGCCGCTTCACTGACGACAAATCCACTTCTGCACTTCTGATCCCCGTCAGTGTTACCGTCTTGGGAGACATCTGATTGACCACTGATGGCGGAGTTCCAGAAGCTGTGACGGACGCGGAGACTGCAATTCGCTCTCCCGTTTTGAAAGCCATCGGCAGAGCTCCCTGAAGTGAGATAGTGTTGCCGTTTAGCTTTACAGTCGGCGACACTCCGGGTCCTAACGCGATATACCTTGGCGCGCCGCCACCTCCACGGCCCCCACCTCGTCCCCCTGGTCCAAAGCCACGAATGGTCCAGACTACATCCGACTGAGCTTTCGCTGCGCTCATAGGTAGCGATTGGTTTCGATCGAACGAGACCTGATACGCGATTCCCGCTGATCCTGGGTCTCCTTGTGGTAACACGGGACCTCGAGTCTCGAATGTGACGTTCAAGAAGAGACCATCAATCACGGAGACCCTGACGTTCTTGAGGTCGAGGTGTGGAGGAACATCGGACTGCTCTGCATCAGTGAATGTCGCGAGTTCTTTTTCTAAACCAGCGGTGACGATTGGGTAGAGGCCGACAATTGCGTCCTTAGCCGTCAATTGATCGTAGGACATCTCAATCGTCCCATCCTTCCGCAGTACCATCTGGAATCGATTTATAGTCGGTGTCCAAGTGAAGTCCTGGATATTGCCGAACGGCTCAGAGAGGTTCCAGGTAATCACGACGCGGTCTGAAAGTTCCTTCACGTAGCGCGTACCGGACATGCGCGGCTTGAAGAACACGCAGATTGCCGGGACTGTGTTGATGATCGTGCGCGCGGCTTCTTGCAACTGAGCGAATCTCTCCACGGAGACACCGCCCCCGCGTGGACCACCGAAACCACCGCCAGCGGGACTGGGTTGTGAGCCGAAGGTGATCGATCCAGTAAGGCCGACGGAAAGAGAATCCCAACTCTTGCCTGAATAGGGGAACGAGAAGTTGTGCAGAGCGAGTTGGGGGTCGCTGATCTCTTTGCCAAACTCCGAATCCCACTCCAGCGGCAGATTCTCAGCACGGTAGCCAGTTCCATCCGGTGTGAAGCGCAGCGTTTTCCGAGCGAGATCAAACATATTCGCCTTGCCAAACACACCTTCATTCAGCGTCATCACAACCAGGTCTCCCTGCGTGGTGACTGTGCCGATTGAACGGCCCGGTTCTTCGCGCCGTTGGCTGTAAGTCACATCACTGCGCAAAAGAACGCAGAAAAAACAGAGGAAGAACAAAATCAGTCGAGCGCCTTTTGAAAAGAACCGTGTCCTTCGTTTCATGTCATATCCTTATTTAATTAGACCGATGATCACTTTACACCGCATAAAGAGAAGCCCGGTCCGCCCCCGGACCGGACTTCCATTGTTCCAGCGGTCCAACCTGTAAAACTAATTACCAATCAATACTGGCGCGGAACTGCATAGTGCGGGTGCTGTTGCTCACGCCGGTAATCTGGCCAAACGTGTTCCCAGTCGGACTGGAATTCGCGATGTCGAAAAACGGATGGTTAAGGAAATTCAGTGCCAC
>DASXQM010000243.1:0-13573 GCA_036507195.1 Pyrinomonadaceae bacterium
CAACAAACCGCGCTAAAATCGACGAAAGCAAAAAAATAATCTTCCTGCGCGGGTTAAGATAAGACCCTTCCTGATCAACTTACTAGTAGAAGCCATCATTTCGCAGCCGACCAATGAACAAGGTGGGGACATCGGTTCAGGAATGCTTCGATGCTTGAGGTCCTGAAAATCGCTTCCAGCCACGAGGAACTGTTTACCGACCGCTATCAGCGGCTATTGGGGTGGTCTCTCCAGTTGACGGGCAACGAGCGCGAACTGGCTGAGGACTTATTACACGACGCTTATGTGCAATTCACTTTCGCTCAACCGGATCTGACGCAAATCAGAAATCTCGATGGGTATCTCTACAGCATGCTTCGCAACCTGCACCTCTCTGAAGTAAGGAGAGAAACACGTAATCGCTGGCAGCAACTCTCGGTCATTGAGTACGACTCGGCCGAGGACGGGTTGCGCACTACTGACCTGCGTGACCAGTTACGCGTGCAGGACGAATTGCGCAGCGTGTGCCAGTACGTATGTGCGCGCAAAGAGACGGCGCGCGCCGCCAGTATTCTGGCTCTTCGTTTCTTTCACGGCTATTACCCGAGCGAAATTGTTCAACTCTTGCGCACGTCGCGCCAAGCCATTGACGTTCACTTGCTTATCGCTCGCCGCGAGGCCCGACTTTCCTTTGAGAATCCCGAGTCGCTGAGCTTCATAGGAGTAGAGCGAGTTCCGGAAATATTTCCCTCGGCTACGGCGCGCACTACAGACGATTTCCTGGAAGAGTTACGGCAGACAATCTTTCACTCAAAGCGTGGAGCTTGCTTTTCTCGCAAACAGCTTCGCGACCTTTACTCAGCGACAAATAGCAGTCCTATGGAATGCGGACAGCTGGCCCATCTGGTTAGTTGTCCTTCATGTCTTGACGAGGTGAACAGGATGCTTGGCTTGCCTTTGCTGTCTGAGCGCAATCCTACGGAAACGCTCGGACGCGACAATCGTCCGAAGGGACCTGGGGGACCAGGGGGACCGGGCGGTGGAAGCCCGAAAGGCGGTGGCGGAATTGGCAGTTGGCGAAAACGCGCCCGCCGTGTCTTCGAGCATAAGCCGCAGGAGTTATGTGTTGCTGTGAACGGCTACGTTCAAGCTTCTCAGACAGTTAATTCTGAGTTGAGTGAGCTAAACCTCAATATTGACCTGCCAGAAGATATTTCATTCGTCGAAGTGTTCAGTGAGCAGAAGCTTCGCTTGCTGCTGCTCAATGTCGATGACCTGCCGCCTGCTGGTCCAGGTGAACGTGCGCAACTCATTCAAATGAGTGACGGCCGCACGCTGAGTCTAAAGCTCGAGTTCCGAAGTCCGTGGCCGACGCTCAACGTCGCCTATAGTGATCCGACTTACAAGGAAGTGCAGGAGCTACTTAACAGTTCCGCGCCTGAGGAGACAGCGTTGCCGGTCGTGCTTCCGCCCGTCGAAGTGAAGCGACCGGTGACTTCCCGTTTCCAGAACTTTCTGAACCTTCTTCCCCGCCTCCGCGCCGCGTTTGGCGGCGGCTTCTGGCTGCGTCCGGGGGCAATTACAGCAGTCGTCGCGCTTGTGTTGATAGCAACTCTGTTGCTCACGCAGTTGCACGTCAATCCTCCAACGCTCACCGCCACTGATCTGTTGCGACAGGCTTCAGAGGCTGAAAAGACAGTTGCCGCCAGAACCGACGCCATATTGCATCGCATGATTACAGTCGAAGAGTACAACGCAGGCGGCGGTGCTTTGATTGCTCGACACAGAATTGAAGTCTGGCACAGTGCGGAAAAGGGAATCACTGCGCGTCGGTTCTTCGACGACAAGAACAACCTGGTCGCTGGCGAGTGGGATCGCGGCGGCGAGCGCACTTTCTATAGCCATGCCTCCAAGCCCGAGCGCCGTGCAACCGCGGATAACCAAAGCGCTGCGCTGCTGAGCTTCGACAATGCGTGGCAATCCGATCTGTCGGCGAAGGACTTCAGCTTGTTTGTTGCTAATGCTGGTCGGACATCTGTTGAAGAGCGGCCGGGGGCGTACGCGATTAGTTACGAAAAGCAGGGCTCAGGCGTCAGGGGTCAGGGATCGGGATTGATAATGGCGACGCTGATATTGAGCAAACCTGATCTCCATGCCACGCAAATGAAGCTCGTCGTGCGTGCTGAAGACGCCAATCCAAAATCCGAAATCCGAAGTCCGCAACTCCGCGAGTACCGTTTTATGGAAACGAGCTTTGAGCGGCATGCTCCGACAACGGTGGCTCCGGCGGTGTTTGAGCCTGAACCTGAATTACTCGACACGGTGACGCGGAGACACGGTGACACGGAGAACATCACCGCGTCGCCCAGTCTGCCCATCTCCGCGTCTCCAGTCGTCGCTTCCGCCGAGTTGGAAGTCGAAGTGCTGAGTCTCGTCAATCAGAGCGGTGGTGACCTGGGCGATCAAGTCAGCGTGCGACGCACGCCGGAAGGGCGGTTGTTAGTGCAGGGAATTGTGGAGACCGACCGACGCAAAGAGGAAGTACTTCGGGCACTCGCGCCGGTCGCCGGTAATCCTGCCGTCAAGCTCAAAGTCGAGACCGTCGCCGAGGCGTTGAGGGCCCAAGCCAGGTCAAGAAACTCTGCGTCAAACCCTACTTCAGTTGAGCTGCTGGAATCTGGGAACAGCAAGATTCCCGCGGACGCTGAGCTGCGACGCTACTTTGCGGCCAAGGGAATGAGCGGCGCGCAATTGGACCAGAGCGTCAATCAGTTTGCAGCGCGTATGGTGGATCGATCACTTCAGGCGCTTCGCCATGCGGGTGCGCTGAACCGTCTGGCGCAAAGGTTCTCAATTGAGCAACTACGAACACTCGATCCCGAAGCGCGAGACAAATGGTTAGGTCTTTTGCGCGGGCACGCGCAGGCACTTGAGCGCGAGCTGAGCAGCTTGCGCCGTGACCTTGGCCCTTTCATGGCTTCGGGGTCTGGCCCAGCAGAAGGATTCAGTATCGACACTGACGCGGACTTGCAGCAGGGAATACATCGCTTGTTCACGCTTTGCTCTGCTACTGATCAGTCGGTGCGCTCGGCGTTTACGATTTCCGACAGTAGTTCGGGCACGTCGGCGATTAAGTCGCCACAATTTTTTCGCTCGTTGACCGGAGCGGAGGCGCTTGCAAAAAGTATTCAAGCCGCTTCGTTCCGATAAGCACGCTTGATAATGAGGTCAATCCACCTGCGGAAGCGGGTGGGGTAGTTCCCAAATGAATAATGAAAAACGATCTTGTTCTTGAAGGAGAAATCATCATGACAACCCAACGCCCCGTGCACTTCGCCCTTCGCTTCTTACTGCTCTTCGCCCTTTGCGCTTTGCCCTTGGCCGCCGCGCACGCGCAAAGCGCCGCCGCAACCCTCAGCGGCACAGTTGGAGATCAGAATGGCGCGGCGATTCCGGGCGTGACAGTTACCGTAGTTAACAAAGGCACTCAGCTAAAGCGAGAGGCGACGACGAACGAGCAGGGGGTTTTCACTATTCCTTTGCTGCCGCCGGGTGGTTACACGGTGCGGGCGCAGGGTCAAGGATTCGCTCCTGCTGAATTCACAAATCTGGTGCTGAACGTTAACGATCAAAAGTCGCTGCAGATTCAGTTAAAGGCGGGCGATGTTAATGCGCAAGTACAGGTGTTGAGCGAAGCGCCGCTGATTAATGAATCACCTGCGGTGGCAACGACTATTGATCGACAATTCGTAGGAAACCTGCCGCTCAACGGGCGCAGCTTTCAGTCGCTCATTCTGCTTACGCCGGGAGTCGTCTTCACAACCACCACCACTAGTAATATCGGCGAATTTAGCGTTAACGGACAGCGAAGCAATGCGAACTACTTTACAGTCGATGGCGTGAGCGCTAATTTTGGGATTACTCCAAACCCAGGCCCAGGAGGCCCAAGCAGCGCAGTTGCAGGAGCCTTACCCGCATTGAGCGCGTCTGGGGGCACCAACACACTCGTCTCCGTCGACGCGCTGGAAGAGTTCAAGATTCAGACCTCAACCTATTCAGCCGAGTTCGGTCGGCAGCCAGGAGGACAGGTACAGCTTGTTACACGTGCCGGTACGAACGATTTTCACGGTAGCGCATATGACTACGTACGCAACGAGATATTTGATGCCAGGAATTACTTCAACACAAAGCCACAACCGAAGCCTCCGCTGCGGCAGAACCAGTTTGGTGGCACATTCAGCGGGCCGGTTATGTTACCGCGTTTTGGAGAGGGTGGTAAGGCTTTTTGGAATAGCCGCAACCGCACGTTTTTCTTCTTCTCATACGAAGGGCAGCGATTGCGACTGCCTGTATTCGCCAACGAGCCGGTCCCATCAATGCGGTTGCGGCAAATCCCGAACCTGAACCCGGCAATGCGGTCGGTCCTGAACGCGTTTCCGCTTCCGACTCAGCCGGAGACAATTGACTCAACTGGAACTCCTACCGGCGCAGCTCGTTTTGTGGGCGCCTATTCCAATCCTAAATCACTTGATTCAACAGGGATACGAATAGATCACACACTCAGCAGCAAACATACAATTTTCGGCAGGTATAATCAGACTCCCTCTAGATCGCTATCTCGGTTTCTCGCCTTGCTTTACGGCCTCGCAGCGGATACCCGAACTCTTACACTTGGTGCGACGTCTTCAATTACTAATCGCATCACTAATGAGTTCCGATTCAACTATGGCTATAATCGGGCTCAGTCAGTCGGCTCACTGGACAATTTTGGCGGAGCTGTTCCGGTCGGAGTTTCGACATTTTTGCCGGGGTATTCCGGGCCTTTGAATAAGGTTCAGGGTGGCGTCGCGTTAATCACCGCAGGGGGATTCATGGAAATCCAAAGCGGTAACGCGACGGATTTTAGTCAAAGGCAATTGAATTTTGTTGACAACATGTCATGGACATCAGGGGAGCACCAACTTAGGTTCGGTTTCGACTATCGCAGGCTTGCTCCCATTTACGGCTCGGTGCAGTACCGTCAGGACGTTACTGCCCTTATCTTTAACAACGTTCCTTGGACAAACTTCGATGAGGCGAGGTTTGTCAGCGGAGACGTAAGGCAGGTTTCAGTCAATGGTGAGGGAACAGGAGCCCGCCCGCGTTTCGATAATTTCTCTGTGTATGCGATGGACACATGGAAGGTTTCTCGCCGTCTGACTTTTGATCTCGGCTTGCGATGGGAACTGAATCCGGCTCCTACAGAAGAAAATGGTAGGTTGCCGGTGCTGGTTGTCGGTGCTGAAAACATGGCAACAGCACGGCTCTCCGGTCCTGACGAGCCTTGGTATAAAACGTCCTACACCGCATTTGCTCCGCGATTTGGCGTGGCCTATCAATTGCGCGAAAAAAGCGGGCGTGAAACTGTGCTTAGAGGCGGTTTCGGCGTTTACTACGACCTTAATAGCGGCCAAGCAGCAGGTGCTTATCAGGGTTTTCCTTTCCGAGTTGAAAAATTTTTGTTAGGCGTGCCGTGGCCCATAACTCCGGCTCAGGCTGTTATCCCCCCACAGCCTAACGTCGCTCTTCCGATCACCGATACTCTATATGCAGTAAATACCGACTTTGCGCTTCCGTACACTCTGCAATGGAACTTCTCCGTAGAGCAGTCCCTGGGAGCCCGGCAGGCGGCGACACTCTCCTATGTTGGCTCTGTCGCCCGAAGGTTGACGACCAACCAACGCTTGAATCAGCAAGTTGCATCCACCGGCACTCGACCGAATCCGAACTTCGGAGATGTAAACTTCATAACTAACGGTCCCGCGTCGGATTATCACGCATTCCAAGCTCAATACCAACGCAGGTTTTCGCGCGGATTTCAGGCCCTGGTGAACTATACGTGGTCGCATGCGATCGACGACGTATCAAATGAGGTTGACCAGGGCACTCTGGAACGTGGAAATGCGAGCTTTGACGTGCGCCACAATTTCAGTGCCGCTTTCACGTACGACATTCCAAAACTGAAAGGCGTGCCAGTTATCACGCCGCTGCTCAGCGGCTGGTCGCTGGATTCCTCGATATTCGCCTTTTCTGGTCAGCCCGTAGATATTAAGACTTTTACCCAGGTTGTCCGCGGCGACGGGAGCTTCGTTAGTGTTCGTCCGGATCTAGTGGCGGGCCAGCCGCTATGGGTTAACGACCCAGCCGCGCCTGGAGGCAGGCGGATCAACGTAGCGGCCTTTGCGGATCCACCTTTAGACGCTAACGGTAACCCTCAACGCCAAGGCACCTTAGGACGTAACGTTGTGCGGCAGCCCGGGGTCTATCAGGTGAATCTGGCATTGCGGCGAAATTTCAAGCTGACCGAAAGATGGAACCTGCAATTAAAGGCTGAGGCGTTTAACCTGCTAAATCACCCCATGTTTAGCTACGACGGATATCCAGCGCAGTATTTTGAAACCGGGAGTACCTCCTTTGGAAAAGCGAACACAACGCTGAACAAGGCGTCAAACGCCGGCAGCGGCGCCTCTCTGAATTCGCTGTACCAGATGGGCGGGCCTCGATCATTTCAGTTTTCAGCTAGGTTCAGCTTTTGATATGGGAACCAGTCGTGATGCGTGGTGTACGCGGCTAGTCGGAAACGGAACGACTCGTTACCTGGAAGAAATCCGCGTGGCACTCGTGCTTGCGGGGGTCTTAATGCAGATCTTGTTTGGTTCTCCTGATCTAGCAGCCCAAAGCAAAGACCTAACAACAGGCTTGATAACGGTCGGGCAAAACATACAAGTTAGCAAATCGCGGAGAGATCAGTTTCATTGGGAAGTTCTAATGGCCGCTGATCCGGAGAGTCCCAAGAATCTGCTGGCATGTTCGGTAGTCGGAAATGAACTCTCACTACCGCACAAACATAGTGTGGTTGCTTATTCATCGTTCGACGGCGGAAGGAGTTGGCAGGAAACATTAAACATAATCGCGCCTGGTGGAGTGGTCGATCCCACCTGTAGTTTCGGACGTAACGGTAAAGCTTACATGACAGCGCTTACTTACGGCATTGGCGGAATACCGGTCTTCAAGTCAACAAACTCAGGGAGAACTTGGTCCGAGTCGCTAAAACTGCCTCGTAGAGGGGTGGATCGACCGTACTTCACGGTCGATAACACAGGTGGGAAGTATGGCGGCAGAATATTCTTGAATGCAATGGGTTTGGTGCCGTCATTGGATAACATTCAAGCATCCATATACGGAATCGACTTGTGGCGATCATCCGATGATGGGGAAACTCTCTTTGGTCCGGTAAGGCGCGCGGTTACGCGGCCGAACCATGTACTCAACCCGATGGGCAACGGCGTTGTCTTGTCTGATGGCACCTTTTTAGCAGTGACGGGGGAGTACAACGAAGCGAGTTTTAACGATCAACAGAAGCCTAATAAAGCTATCGGTCGTTTATTAGTAGTTTCTTCGAAAGATGGAGGCGAAACCCTTTTGCCGGCCGTGACTGTCAGCGACTGGTTCCCTGATTCCAGGCTCAGCACAACAGGTAATTTGGTACCGGTAATGGCTACGGATAGCAGTACCGGACCGTTTAAAGACCGGCTGTATGTTGTTTGGTCTGACTTGCGCTTGGGTCGGGCCGCAGTATGGATATCCCACTCCTCAAACGGAGGAGAGAATTGGTCGACACCTCTTGTCGTTAGTGATGTCCCAAAGACTGATGAAGCTTTCATGCCAACGATTGCTGTTAACTCTTCAGGTGTCGTCGGAGTTATGTGGTACGACCGCCGAGATAGTCCCGATGAACTCGGTTACTGGCCCCGTTTTTCGGTGTCGATCGATGGAGGCGAGAGTTTCATGCCTAGCGTCAAGATTTCTGAATCCCCTTCGAGTTTTCAAACCTCAAAACTGATACTGGTACCGTGGACCTTTGGAGCAGGCTCCGGAAGGGTAACGTTCAACTTGGGAGTCGATGGTCGGCAGTTTAGCGGCGGAGATACAAGTGGCCTTGCTGCGAGTCCGGACGGGGTATTTCACCCCTTATGGGTCGACAACCGCACAGGTATTGCACAAGTGTGGACCGCTCCAGTGACCGTCATCGCTTCCGCTACGCAAAACGGTGTAGCGGAACCTTCGGGGGGTATGTCAGACATAACCGACAGAGTCGTACTACGATTCAACGAAGCAATCTACGATCGCTCGAAACACACCATCACGGTCGACGCTTACCTGGAAAATACTTCGAGGGAAGCCATCAGCGGTCAGATCAAACTACAACTCATATCGCTCAGATCAGAGCTTGGACAAGTCTCGGTCGCCAATTCCGATAACCGTATCGAGCGAGCCGGTGCGATATGGGATTTCTCACAACAAGTTGAGAACGGCGTCTTGAAAGCCGGTGCTCGCTCTCGTCCTAAAGAATTAGCGTTTTTGGTCAGTGAAGAATCGTTGGCCAATGTGCACGATCAAATGACTCGGAAGGACGCCCTGAGGCGAATGATCGTTGTCTCTGCAAAGGTATGGGTGCCCACAACTGCGCAACACGCAGCGTCGAAACGGGAGAAATAGAGTTCTCTCCTGCGGTCGAGAGTGCAAGCTTCGCTTACTCCACGTAAAAAACTGCTAAAGCTGCTGGGACCTTCCAAGCTTTCATGGAACCTCGCGCACTCTGAGGCGCAGGGCTTTTTTATTTCTAACCCGCACCCGTTTCAAATCATTTCAAATTGCCGATTGCT
The DNA here is from genome assembly GCA_036507195.1 of Pyrinomonadaceae bacterium. GTDB lineage: Bacteria > Acidobacteriota > Blastocatellia > Pyrinomonadales > Pyrinomonadaceae > PSRF01. The sequence continues at coordinate 8,685 of DASXQM010000243.1, forward strand.
AATTGGCCGAGCCAGCCTCAGGCTGAAGAGAATGAGCCACCGCCATCAGATGATAGGGAAGGGCGGTAACATTTGTCTGCTATAAGATGTTATTATCTCTTCGTTATGACCCAGCCACAAGCGACAGCGGAAGTATTCTGGACGGCCTTTCAGGCGATGAAACCGGCCGAGCGCGAAGCGTTTCTCGTAAAATTGATGAAAAACAAGAAATTGGCCGAGGACTTGCGATACGCGGCCGTTATCGAAAAACGAAAAAATGAACCGACTGTTTCGCTTGACGATTACCTCTTGCGACGTTCGAAGAAAAAGTAATGCCCTATCGGATCGTCCTCACCAAATCGGCCGCCAAAGAGCTTGACGGTTTGTCGCCGAAAATTCACGATAAGATCGTTGTCCATCTCCGCCAGCTTGAACAGAATCCCAGAACCTTCGGAGCCGAAAAGCTTACGGCATTAAATGCCTATAAGCTGCGCGTCGGAAATTACCGTATTGTTTATGAAATAAACGATTCGGAAAAAGAAGTCAGAATCGTATTGGTCGAAGATAGGAAGCAGGTCTATCAAAGACTTCGGCGAAAGAAGTAATTTGAACCTCCCGCACTCAGGATCAGGTGGAGCGCCGAAGCCCGTCTACGGCGACAGCCACGCGCCAAGAGCACCCTAACTTAACTTGCCATAAATCGAATTAAATTGCTTTGCCTTAACCGCCATGTTATTCATCTGTACGCCACCGGGAAAGAGTAAGCGGTCCAACGCATTCCGAAGTGCATTAGTCAGGGCGGACGGACCTTTTGAAGACGGTTATGCTGGCAGCATTGATTGAAAAGGGCTCGGTCGATATGTTATACAGAGCCTACGTTATCTTTGACATTGATTGATCGTGGCGATTTAAGGCAACTTGCTCCACGTAAAAAACTGCTAAAGAGCTGCTGGGATCTTCCAAGATATCACTGGAACCTCGCGCACTCTGAGGCGCGGGGTTTTTCTTTTACTCCGCACTCGCTTTAGAAGTTACCTGCCTTAGATTTCGCCACGCAGAATTTGGAGTGCGGTGACTTGTCACCGCTGTCTAAGCCCTTGCTGACGCGCGGGCTACTGCCCCGAACGCACAGAGTCGGGCGAAGGATTCGGGGGAATCTAATGGCAACAATAGAAAAACAAATCAGCGATTTCGAGCTGCGGAATGCGGAAAGCGAATTGGATAACTATCAGTTCGATACACTCGCACTGCATGCGGGCACACCACCCGATCCGACGACCGGCGCGATGCTTACGCCGATCTACCAAACCACAACGTATCGACAGGAAGCTGTAGGCAAGGACAAGGGATTTACTTACAGCCGTTCGGGCAATCCCACAGTCTCTGCTCTCGAACGGCGATTAGCAGCGCTCGAAGGAGCAGAATTCTGTAGCTGCTATGGAACTGGATTAGGAGCCACTACCGCTCTGTGTCTCGCATTGCTTCGCGCGGGCGATCGAGTTGTCGTCTCGCAAGCGGTCTATGGTGGAACAGTAAGACTCTTTCGCCAGGTGCTCGAACCGTTCGGCGTCATGGCAGATTTCGTGGACACGTCGGATGAAGAGGTTCTCAAGGCCGCATTGACTGGACAGCCAACTCGCTTTCTATTCATCGAAACACCTGCCAATCCCACGCTTAAACTTACCGACATTCAACTGGCCGCGCGGCTCGCCAAAGAAGCGGGTGCTTTACTGGTAGTAGATAACACCTTGCTCACTCCGGCACTGCAGCGGCCGTTCGAACTGGGCGCGGACATCGTGCTGCACTCAACTACAAAGTTCATTGAGGGCCACAACGCTACGGTTGGCGGCGCGTTGATTACTCGTGACGCCGATTTGCACGGACGTCTGGCGTTTGCGCGCAACGCCACTGGCGCGATTCAGTCGCCGTTTCCGGCGTGGCTGACTTTGCAAGGAGTGAAGACGCTTCCTCTTCGCATGGCGCGACATTCTGAGAATGCGTTGCGGATCGCGCGTTTTCTGAAAGTCCACGAGTGCGTGAGCAATGTGATCTATCCGGGGCTTGAGTCCTTTCCGCAATTCGAGTTAGTGCAACGGCAGCAGGGAGCAGGCGGCGCACTCATCGCCTTCGAAGTGGAAGGAGGCGTGGAAGCTGGCATCCGTTTGATGAATTCCGTGCGTTTGTGCGCCCTTGCGGAAAACCTCGGCGCAGCGGAAACGATCATCACGCATCCCGCTTCGATGACTCATGCGGATGTGCCGCCTCATCAGCGTGAGGCAGCAGGTATTACTGACGGCTTAGTGCGTTTATCAGTTGGCTTGGAGAATCCGTTGGATCTGATTGCGGATTTGGAACAGGCGTTGAGGCAATGAGAGCTGTGAGAAGTGGATTCTTGAGTGTGATGAAACTCGAGCGGGGGTAAACCGCCCTTCCCAACCTGAGAGAGGGCGAATCTCGAGTGATTTCCTTTTAGCTTCAATGATCAAGACATCACTCAACTTTGGAAAAGGGGCTTATGAATATTAAAGACAACATCACAGTTTTGAAGTTTGGTAGCTCAGTACTTCGCAGCGAAGCGGATTTACCGAAAGTGGTCCATGAAATCTATCGGGCCTGGCGCGAAGGTCAACAGGTGATCGCGGTGGTTTCCGCCTTTGGCGATACCACAGACCAATTGTTGCGGCGCGCTGAAAATCTTTGCGGACAACCCGACAAGTCAGCTTTGGCAACGTTGCTTGCCACAGGAGAGTCAGCCTCATCTGCTCTCCTGGTTCTGGCGTTGAGCCGAGCCGGAATTCCCGCGCGCGTATTCGACGCCGCACAGATAGGTCTGCGTACGACCGGCGGCCGGCTGGATGCCGATCCTATTTCCGTTGACTCGGCACGGCTAGTGAGCGAATCGCGACGAAGCGTAGTGGTCCTTCCAGGATTTGTCGGTCGCGGCGAGAGTGGCGACACGACACTATTGGGACGTGGTGGTTCGGATTTGACTGCGCTCTTTCTTGCGCATCGTCTCTCTGCGCGTTGCGTGCTGGTGAAGGATGTGAACGGGCTTTACACCAGCGATCCAGCTTGTCGTGCCGTGTGCGCATCGCGCTTCGCTGAGGCCAGTTACAAAACCGCTGCTCAAGTCGGTGGGTCAGTAGTTCAGCTAAAAGCAGTTCGCTTTGCTGAGGCCAATCGGTTGCGCTTTTCAATTACTAGTATTGGATCTGGCAAAGCCACGGAAGTCGGACCAATCACCGACCGCCTGGACAACGACGCGGAGCCCTCGGAACCTCTGCGCGTAGCGTTGCTTGGATGCGGCACCGTCGGCGGCGGAGTCTACCAAAGACTTGCCGCAATGCCTGAGTTGTTCACTGTTGTCGGCGTTGGCACGCGCACCGGCAAGGGCCCTAGTGCCGTCGGCGTGCCAAGCAATCTCGACACTTCAGATCTGGAAGCACTGGTGGAGAGACCCTGCGACGTGGTGGTTGAGTTGATTGGTGGCACGAAGCGAGCTGCTGCGCTCGTTGAGTCTTCGCTGCGCCTGGGGCGCAATGTCATCACTGCCAACAAAGCCTTAATGGCGTCTACCGACGGTGATGCGCTGGAGATCTTAGCTGAAGAGGCTGGCGCTTCACTTCGCTATAGCGCGGCTGTTGGCGGTGTGCTGCCGGCCCTGGAAACAGTTAATCGAGCCAAGATGGTTGGTCCGTTGAAGGGATTTTCAGGTGTCCTCAATGGCACCTGCAACTTTGTTCTCGATCGCATTGCGGCCGGCGCAAGCATGAGTACAGCCGTTCGAGATGCGCAGGACCTTGGCTACGCGGAAGCTCAGCCACAGTTCGATCTCAGCGGCATTGACGCCGCGCAGAAGTTGATTCTCCTGACGCGAGCTGCATTTGGGATCAGCCCACGGCTGGAATCAATACCTCGAAAAGGTATTGAAGAACTAAACAATCAAAAGCTCAGACAAGCAGAACAACAAGGACAAGTGATTCGGCTAGTTGCGCGATGTTACGTTTCGGAAAAAGGAATTGAGTCGCGCGTCGAGCCGATCGCGCTGCCGCTAAATCACCCCCTGGCACAGACTCATGGTGCCGAGAATTGTTTGTTAATCGAGCCCGAAGTTGGCGAGCCCTGGGTCATATCAGGAACAGGCGCCGGACGCTGGCCGACCACCGAAGCAGTCATGGCCGATCTGTTTGATCTCAGACGGGCAGCACAGCTTTTGGAGACGAGCGGTGAGTTGGAAGAATTGGAGGAATGTGTTGCATGAAAATCTCAACTAGCTGCGTCAACTTCGATGCGCCCGACGATCCTTATGGCGCTATGGTGCCGCCAATTTATCAAACCGCCACGTTCCAACAACCAACTGCTTCCGGGTTTGGTGAATACGACTACACGCGCAGCGGCAATCCCACGCGCGCACTCGTGGAACAGCAACTGGCGAATTTGGAAGGAGGAGGATACGCATGTGCCTTTGCCAGTGGTATGGCGGCGATTACTGCTCTCACTCGTTTACTAAGCAGTGGTGAAGAGATTATTGCCGGCGACGATCTCTATGGTGGGACGGTGCGTCTGCTGGAAGAGATCCTGCCGCGTCAGGGAATCAAGGTGCAATACGTCGATACCACTGACCTCATTGCAGTCGCCAAGGCGTTGAGCCCTGACACAAAACTGATCCTGATCGAGAGCCCCAGTAATCCGCTGCTCCGAATCACTGACATTAGAGCCCTCTCCAAACTCGCACATCGTGCGGGAGCGTTGCTTGCAGTTGATAACTCAATGCTATCGCCCGTGCTACAACGACCGCTTTCGCTCTATGCCGATGTCGTGGTCCATTCAGCGACTAAGTTTCTTTGTGGTCATAGTGACGTGACTGCGGGAGCAGTCATCACCAATGATCCATTCGTCCACGAACGGAT
>DASXQM010000244.1:0-63726 GCA_036507195.1 Pyrinomonadaceae bacterium
TACGGCACCTTTGATATCACCCTGCGAAAAGTGCTTCAGAATCCGACCTCACGAGAATCTCTGGCCACCACGAGTAGTGGTAACTGAAGAACTCCGATTTTCCATTTCTCATTTGCCGTTGGCCCAGGAGTTTCTTGGTACGCTGTTTAGATAGGACACTTGTGCCCCGCCACCGTACGCTGTTTAGATAGGGCACTTGTGCCCCGCCACGGTACGCTGTTTAGATAGGGCACTTGTGCCCCGCCACGGTACGCGAAGCGGACAAGTCCGCCTTCTAAACGATATTTGGCTGCTGTAACGCCCTTAATGATCAGTCTCCAACTGTGTTGCTTCCGGCGATGACAAATGGAAAATGAGAAGTGAGAAAAGGAAACTCAGGATTCTTACATTGCCCCAAAACTCATGACAGCAAATCCGTTAATCCTGGGTCACCGGGGAGCCTCGACCGTAGTTCCTGAAAACACCTTGGCTGCATTTAAGCGCGCATTGCGCGACGGCGCTGACGGCATCGAGTTTGACGTACGGCTTTCGCGTGACCATGTGCCGGTAGTCATCCACGACGCAACGCTCAAACGAACTGGATTGCTGGATCGCCTCGTTTGCGAGCTGACCGCTAAGGAGCTCGGTGAGGTTGATGTCGGGCGTTGGTTTGCAGACCGTAAGCAAACCGGGACGCAGTCCTTTGCCGGCGAGAAGCTGCCAACACTGGCCCTGGTCTTCGAACTTTTTAATACAAACTCCGCTGTCCTTTACATCGAGATGAAGTGCTACGCCAGGGAGGCACCTGCATTGGCGACCGCCGTCGTCCACGAAATTGAAGAATTTCGTATGACGAATCGAGTCGTAGTTGAAAGTTTCAGTTTTGATGCTATTGCCCAAGTCAAAAACCTTAATGCGCGGATTCGTACAGCCGCTCTATTCGAACCAAGGATTTCCCGACCGGTCGCGACTGTCCGGCGGCGCAGAATGGTTGATCTCGCTCTTTACGTAGGGGCTGATGAGATCGCGTTTCACCACTCGCTGGTGAACCGTCGCTTGACGGAGAGGGCTAAGCGAGAAGGATTAGAAATTGTGCTTTGGACAGTCGATGATCCTCGATGGATCCCCCGAGCTCGCGCGCTCGGTATTAAAGCGCTGATCACAAACGATCCAGCCATGATGGTGCAACACCGAAACACTTCAGCTTCCAATCCTTAGTTTGGCGTTTACGTAGTCGCGGTCCAAACCTCGAACTCTCAACCCGAACACCCCCAAAATCGGTACAGTTCCGTTTGCTAGTTAAGACGCAATGAATCGTCAAAGATTCAAGATTGGAGACAGTCGATACAGAACCGAGTACCTTTGCTCGTCTGCGACAAGCAGATGACGAAATGAAACTTTTCGCCTTAATAGAATCAACGACTTACACGTCAGTTTCTAAGAAGTGCGGTAGCGCCGGATGCTAGACTCTACTTTGGCGATGAGCTCAGGCAATACGGGTTAATCAGGCAATACGGCTTAATACTGACGTTGACTTTAGCATCCGGCGCTACCGCGCTTCTTAGAAACTGACGTGTAAGTCGTTGATTCTATTACAGGCGAAAAGTTTCATCTCGCTATCTGCGCGTCGCAGACGAGCAAAGCTACTCGGTTCTGTAATGGCGTTCGCTTGTTTCGGAACTTGACTAACATTCCGCTCCGATCACCGCCCTGTAATGACGAAATTTGTCGCACCGCTCCAAGCTAAACTAAGCCTCAAAATGGCTCCAGATGACAGCAACGACGCGCATCTGTATCATTCGCAGCACAATTCGTTGATAGGAGAAAAGATAAATGCCAGTTAGACAAGGCGCCGATGTGATCGAACCGAAAGGCAGACTGGGAGTGCTGCTGGTTGGTCTCGGCGCAGTTAGCACCACTTTCATCGCGGGCGTTGAAGCTGTAAAGAAAGGAATTGGACAGCCGGTTGGAAGTTTGACTCAGATGGGGACGATTCGCCTGGGCAAGCGAACCGAAAACCGTGTTCCTCTTATTAAGGACTTCGTGCCGCTCGCAAAGCTGGAAGACCTGGTGTTCGGCGCGTGGGACATTTTTGAAGATTCAGCTTACGAAGCCGCCATGCACGCGGGCGTACTGGAGAAGGATCTGCTAAAGCAACTGAAGTCTCCGCTCCAGAAGATTAAGCCGATGAAAGCGGTCTTCGATCAGAATTACGTAAAACGCCTAAGCGGAACAAATGTCAAAACAGGCGCCAATAAGTTCAAGCTGGCCCAACAGCTAATCGACGAGATTGCGGAATGGAAACAGAAGAATCGATGTTCGCGAGTGGTGATGATTTGGGCGGCTTCGACCGAAATCTTCCTCAAGCTGCATCCGGTTCACAAGACGCTTGAATCTTTTGAGCAGGCTATGCGCGAGAATCATAAGTCGATTGCGCCCTCGATGATCTATGCCTATGCGGCGTTGAAGTCGGGAATCCCTTTTGCTAACGGCGCGCCAAACCTGACAGTAGATATTCCGGCACTAAGAACTCTTGCTGAGCAAAATAGCCTGGCCATTTGCGGAAAAGATTTTAAGACCGGTCAAACACTAATGAAGACCATCATCGCGCCCGGGCTGAAGGCACGGATGCTCGGTCTACACGGGTGGTATTCAACGAACATTCTTGGCAATCGTGATGGCGAAGTGTTGGATGATCCCGAATCCTTCAAGACAAAGGAAGAGTCGAAGCTGTCGGTGCTCGAATACATTTTGCAGCCGGAAGTTTACCCGGAACTTTACAAAGACTTCTCCCACGTAGTTCGTATCAACTACTACCCGCCGCGCGGCGACAACAAAGAGGGCTGGGACAACATTGATATCTTCGGCTGGCTGGGTTACAAAATGCAGATCAAGATTGATTTCCTCTGTCGCGATTCAATTCTCGCAGCGCCAATCGTACTCGACCTCACATTGTTTCTGGATTTGGCTCAACGCGCCGGGATGAAGGGCATTCAGGAGTGGCTTTCGTTCTATTTCAAATCCCCTCAGACTGCCCCGGGCCTTTATCCCGAGCATGACGTTTTCATCCAGCTGATGAAACTCAAAAATACTTTGCGTTACCTTCGTGGCGAGGATTTGATTACACATTTAGGTCTGGAATATTACGACTGATTGTAGAATCTCGTCGCAGCGTTTCGGTCTAACGTGACAAATCAATGTTTTGCAGGATGACCTTTTGGGGGCTGTCTGCGCTAAAAGGTGCAGCCTAACAACTCCTCACTTCCCCGCTCTGCACGCGAAACATTTATTGGCAGCGCTCCTCTGACACGAATTGTCAGCCCCGGCAGGCGGGGATCTGTCCAAAACGTTAACTTAATTTCAAGACCTCCCAATATTTTGTGATGACATTTCCATTCGTGTCGTATATATAGCATCTGTCACGAGTTGCGGTGGTTGTCCGGTGCATTTCGCTGAGAGCAAACGAAGCTCACAACCGGCGCATCAATATGGGGAGGAGATTGAACGGATCGTCCTTTGCATTGACTAAGGCAGGCCAATAACGGCCGGGCCAAAAGAGGGCTTCAGGGAAAATTGAGAAGCGCTCGCGCAGGCAAGGAGGACGAGATGATTTCTGAAATGGAGATAAAGAAACTAAACGAAACCATGGGCACAGTATTCCTGGATCCTGATCAGAAAAGTCCACGCGCCCAAGACTTCGAGCAGCGGCTTTCGGACCGCATCGTTGGGCAAGAGCGCGCAGTGCGGCGCATGAGCGGCCTTTACCAGATATTTCTCGCCGGCATGAACCCCCCTAACCGCCCGATTGGCACCATGCTGTTCCTGGGTCCGACCGGCTCGGGAAAAACTCGCGTCATTGAAGCTGCCGCAGAAGTCCTGTATTGCGACGCTAATGCGATCGTAAAGATCGACTGCGCGGAGTTTCAGCATTCGCATGAGATTGCCAAATTGATTGGCTCGCCGCCGGGATATCTCGGCCACCGCGAGACCTCTCCGATGCTGACACAGGAGAATCTCGACCGCATGCACACAGAAGAGTTGAAGCTTTCGCTTATCTTGTTTGATGAGATCGAGAAAGCTTCGGACAGCCTCTGGCAATTGCTCCTGGGCATTCTGGACAAAGCGACCTTGACGCTCGGTGATAACCGGCGGGTCGACTTTCGAAATTGCATGGTGATTCTGACATCAAATCTTGGCGCCCGAGAGATGTCAGAACTAATTTCCGGGGGCATTGGATTTCATTCAGGTAAGGCTGCCAAGAATCCCAACGACACTGAAGTGGATCAAAAGATCTATCGCACTGCTGTCGAGTCGGCGCGGCGAAAGTTTTCACCTGAATTCATGAACCGCATTGACAAGGTAGTTGTCTTCCGTTCGTTGAAGGAACACCATCTGCGTCAGATTTTGGAACTGGAACTCCAAGCGGTGCAGGATCGGATTATGCAGTCGGCCGGAACCAAGTTCGTCTTCCAATGTTCGGGTACTGCCAAAGAGACTCTGCTAAAGGAAGGTCTGGATTTCAAATACGGCGCCCGACATCTGAAGCGTTCAGTAGAGCGTTTCCTGGTCTATCCACTTTCAAACCTGGTAGCAACAGGACAAATTGGACTCGGCGATCTCGTACATGTCGATCTTGACGAGTACACGCACAAGCTGATCTTCTCGAAGAGTTCGGGCGGTGCGTTGATTCATGACTTGCCGGCGCCGCAGGAGGAGCCGGAAGCTTTGGAGTCGCTCTCGGGTGGCGTCGGCCTGCCAATTCCGCAGGCGACAAAAGCTGCCAAGAAGAGCCAGAGCCGGGGAGAAAAGACAGAAAGCTAAAGACTTTCTTTACCGGGATAGCGAAAGCGCCGAGCACTGGAAAGTGTTCGGCGCTTTCAACTTTTTCAGATCATGCCGTTCCTAAGTGCCGCTGGAGTTCCGTAACCTGGCGATCCTCCGTATAGCTTCGTGAGCTGCCTGAGAAAGGTATGGATCGGCCTCTGTCAGTGCCTCCCGCAGAGCCGGAATTGCTGAAGCGTCGCCAATCGCGCCTAGCGCGATTGCCGCCTCTCTTCTGAGGTCATCTCCGGCCTTCTCGTCCTGGAGTACGACGATCAGCGCCGGCAATCCCGCGCGGTCGCCAATCTGTCCCAGCGAGCGTGCTGCTGCCCTTAATACAAACGGATTCTGTTCACTTTTTCTCTTTTTGTCTTTTTTCGCAGGCGTTAATCCTGATTGCGGATTCAAAACCGCGGCCAGGGAGGACACGGCCGCAGCGTCCGCGATTTGACCAAGCGCAACTGCTGCGCTTCCTCGAACGGAATCTTTCTTGTCGGCTAGTCGATCTACCAGCGCCGCAACAGCGGCACGACTGCGCGTTTGACCGAGAGCATAAGCGACGTGCTGGCGGACGAACTCATCTTTGTCAGCCAGCAGCGGTAGTAAACTTGCGGCACTTTCCTCCGCCGGTAAAGATAGCAGCGAAGCCGCCGCGGTAGCCCTCACCATCGGTGATGGATCAGTTAACGCCGAGAGCGCAACTCGTGAAGCCTCTGGATGGTGCATTGAACCTAAGCGCGTCAGCGCCTCCCGGCGTTCTTCAGTCTCGGCAGAACTCAACCGCAGCCTCTGTTTTTCAATCTCCAGCTGAAGTGGCGTTAAATGTCGTTTGCGCGTTTGTTCCTGCCTGGCATTCGCAAGAGCAAAAACGCTGGCGGTTGTGGCTGGCAGCACCATTGCCAAAATGAATGCTGCAAGCCGCAATGCGCTGGAATATTTTCCGGAACCCTGCATTTTGATTCACACGCCGAAGGCGATCGCTTTAGCTTTTGCTCAGTCCATTCTCGCAGTTAGGGCCTGCATTGAATCCACAATCAGGACCGCGATAGGAGGGTAAACCACCAGGTCGGGAATCAGCAGCATCGTTGAGGAGTAAAAAATGACGTTCGGATGGGCCGCTTCCATATGACGGAATACGTTTGCAAGGCCGCCTAAAAACTGCTGCGATTGCCAACCGATGATTAGTCCTACACCTATGCTAAGCACATATCCAACCAACAGGAACGTGTAAGCTGAGAATCGCGTAAATGGTTGTTCAGGTTTTTCCTCGTCGCGCATTATGGAATCCTGAATCGACTTTGGACGATAAGTGTAGTGCGCAAAGTATTCCCGCAATCTTGTCGCGAGATGCCATACACCTATGACAAAAAGAGTAAGAACGATTCCTCGTCCAAAATAGTCAAAAGTTTCCCACAGATGAGGTTTAATCATTGCCACAAAAAACGTGGAAAGAAACAGCGAGACGGTGGTAAAGACAACGCGCTGCCGCTCTCGGCTTTCCTGGCGGTCTCTCTCAAGAACTTCATTAACAACTCTATCCCAGCGGGCCTGCACCGCGAAATTTCGTGCCCGCTGCGCATGAGGATTGGTAGAATGAAGGATGGAATAGCCGCCATTAGACCGCGTGGTCAGTTGCTCATCGTAGTACGCTCGTTCCTGCGGATCGATCAATACCCGGTAAGCCTTCGAGAGAAGCGCGAATTCTCGCGCAGCCTTCTCCGAACCACCGTTGACGTCGGGGTGACGTAACCTCGCAAGCTTTCGATAAGCCGATTTGACTTCTGACTTGGAGGCCGATTGCCTGATTCCGAGAACTTTGTAGTAATTGGTCACCGCGCGTTTGCGACTCCTTAAAAAGCAAACAGAGGAATTGCCGTCGTTTACCCCGGAGCAAACCGCTAAAATTATAACACTTTATGCCCGTTCTAATGCCCAATTGTGGTAATGGATTGAAAGATTTTGACTTAACCTGCCGGCGGGTTGTGAGGGGGACCAGAGAAGCGACTCTCTAATAATACCTCGAGCGGCTGTCGAGGATAGGGGCGAGGACATTTTTATTGAGGGGGTCGCCGCTCCTCTGGCCTTTGCCAATCTATTATCAACTCCAGTGCCACGAGCAGAGATTGGAAAAAGCTTAACAAAGTTCAAGTATCTCAGTCCCCGCTCGGGACCTGGTGTTCACGAATGTGGACATTCAAGTCCACATCTGAATACAGTTCACCACTATCAAGCACCATCACATTTCAGGGCTGCTCGCGCCACAATTCGTACCAGCGTCCGCACGGCGATGCCCGTGGGTCCTTTTGATCTGTACGGCTTTGCCTCGTCACCCCAGGCCGTACCAGCAATATCGAGGTGGGCCCACGAAACACCGTCAGCAAACTCTTTCAGGAATGCCGCTGCGGTTATCGTTCCAGCTTTTCGTCCGCCGACATTCTTAATGTCTGCAATGTCCGACTTAATCTGCTTGGAATATTCTTTGTCCAACGGCAACTGCCAAAACTTCTCGCCTGCCTCTTTCCCGGCCACAATTATTTCGTCAACCAGTTCCTGATCGGTGCCGATCACAGCGGTATTGACATCGCCCAGCGCAATAGATACGGCGCCGGTAAGTGTGGCCATGTCGATAATCCTGGTCGCGCCGAGTTTCTTTGCGTAAGCAATGGCGTCGGCGAGAATCAACCTGCCTTCAGCATCGGTGTTGATTATTTCGATAGTTTTACCAGTCATCGCTCGCACCACATCGCCGGGTTTTGTGGCTTTGCCCGATGGGAGATTCTCAGCGCAGGGGATGACTCCGAGCACGGGAATAGACGGCTTCAGCTGCGCGATTGCGCGCATCGCTCCCATAACAGTCGCACCTCCAGTCATGTCATACTTCATCAACTCCATGTTCTCGCCCGGCTTGAGTGAGATGCCGCCGGAATCAAACGTTATCCCCTTCCCCACAAATGCCAGCAGCTCTTCGTTCCCTTCGACTGGATTTGGCGGTGTGTACTTCAGGATGATCAGCTTCCCGGGCTCATCGGACCCGCGCGCCACGCTCAACAAAGAACCCATTCCTTCTTGCTCCATTCGCGCTTCATCAAGCACATCCACACTAAGGCCAAATTCAGTCGCCACATCGCGCGCGCGTTCCGACATATTCGTCGGGGTCATGTAGCCGCCTGGTTCGTTTGCGAGATCTCGTGTGAAGTTCACTGATTCACCGATGATTTTACCGCGCTCAACACCTCGTTTAAGGCAGGTTTCATCCGCGCCATCGAGAACGACGATCAGCTTTTCGATCTGCCGTTCTTCTTTATCCGTCGTTCGGTATTTGTCCGGATCAAACAGCGCCATAATAGAGCCCTCAACGACCACCGAAGCGATCTCTTCCGGGCTTCCCTCGACTCTCGGAACAACGGCAATGGATTTGGCATTTTTTCCGCGCAACGCGCGCACCGCAGTTCCGGCCATTAGTGAAGCCTGCGCTGGTGTGTACTCGCCGCGCTCGCCCACACCCACCAACAACAGGCGCTGGGCCTTAATCTCGCCGTTTCCTACCAGATGAACGTAGACGGTTTCCGCCTCTTTACCCTTCAACTCTTCGGAGTCGACTACTGACTTAATCACGCCGCCTGTGATCGAATCGAGGTCTTTGAGAAAACCCTCGTCTGCTTTCTCGTCCTTGAAAACGGCGATAGCCAGAGCCTGAACATCAAGCTCCCGATAGGAACCAGTTGTGCTTTCAATTTGCATTTTTCACGATTACTCCTAACTAGCTCTATTTTTCTAATCTTTCACCTATTGCGCTCTTTGAGTTGGGCACGCGTCTCTCTTTCAACCGTGCGCCGCAATTCCGTTTCGCGCTTGTCGTACATCTTCTTCCCACGGGCCACTGCAACTTCAACTTTGATCCGGCGATTCTTTAGATAGACACGCGTTGCCACCAGCGTCATCCCCTGCTTGATCGCTGCCTGGTCGAGTTGTTCAATCTCGCGCCGGTGCAGGAGCAACTTTCGCGTTCGGAGCGGCTCATGGTTTTCGCGATTGCCATGAGAATAAGGGGAAATGTGGGCATTAAACAACCAGACTTCGCCTTCACGGACAGCGACGTAGCCTTCCTTCAACTGGACCCGACCTGCCAGCACGCTCTTCACTTCCGTTCCCGTCAAGGCAATACCGGCCTCATATTTGTCCAGGATATGGTATTCGTGAAACGCGGCACGATTTGCGGCGAGTACTTTTTCTTCCTTTGCGACAGGCATAAAGTTTTTGTCCGTAGCTGAACCTTAGCGGAAAATCCACCCAACATAATCACTGATTGCTTTCTTCTCGCAAAGGGCGCGTCATCAATTCGTTCACCGCCTTGGATGCCGATTTTCCTTCATAGAGCACGGCATAGACCTCATTCGTAATGGGCATCTCTATTCCGGTGCGATCCGCCAGTTGCTTTACCGCCTGCGTGGTTCTCACGCCCTCAGCAACCTCGGTCATGCCGGCGGTAATGTCGTTCAACCTGCGACCCTTGCCGAGCTCCTGACCAACAAAGCGATTGCGCGAGAGATTCCCCGTGCACGTTAGGACCAGATCACCCAATCCCGCCAGGCCCATCAGTGTTTCCAGCCTCGCGCCCTGGCTCAGCGCAAGCCGCGTCATCTCGGCCAGCCCTCGCGTGATCAAAGCGGCGATGCTGTTTGAACCAAAGCCAAGTCCGGCCACCATTCCGGCGGCGATCGCCACCACATTTTTTACAGAGCCGCCAAGTTCGGTGCCGACCACGTCATCGTTTGTGTAGATACGTAGATTGTCACAGCTCAATTCCGACTGAACTATGCGGCCCGCATCGCCATCCTCGCTAGCGGCCACGATCGCTGTGGGATGATTCTCGACCACTTCTTTCGCGAACGAGGGTCCGGATAAACAAACGAATCGCCGTCGAGTTACACTGGGAATGACTTCAGCAACAATCTGTGAAACTCGTTTCCCGCTTTCAATTTCAATTCCCTTGGTAGCGCTGACCATGATCATTTGGGTTTGCAGCGCCGGCGCCATGGTCGTGAGCAGTTGGCGCGTTGCGTGAGAAGGAGCGGCAACTATGATCAACTCCGCTCCGTTTACAACCTCCAGCATATCTCCAATGGCCCGCACACTATCTGCGAACCTGGCCTCTTTTAGATAAGCCGGATTCACACGCTCGGTATTGATCGAGTCAACCACCGCGGCGTTGCGCGACCAGATCCGCACCTCATGGCCCGCCCGCGCCGCCACGATAGCCAGCGCTGATCCCCAACTACCTGCACCGATAATGGCAATACGCCTGCCCATTTCACTATTGGAATTTGCTCTCCTGGCCGCCGATCAACCTCCTGATATTTTCCCGATGAGCGAACACAATCAGAGCTGCCCCCATAACTGCGGTGCTCAAGATCGGTGTCAGAGACTCGACCGGCCTAACAAATATATGCTGCAACAATACGAATAATGGAATCGCAACGGCGGCCAGGACTGAACCGAGCGAAACGTAACGAGTCGACGCCACAACCACAACAAAAACCAGCGCCGCCATCGCCACGGCTATCGGCGCGAGCATAAGAAACACACCGACTCCTGTCGCCACGCCTTTGCCCCCGCGAAATCGTAACCACACTGGAAAGATGTGACCGACAATCACAGCAATCGCCGCCGCTGCGACCCACCACTGCGCTCCCTTTGCGTCCCAAAACTGTGGGGCCGGACCTGCCTGCCCACCCGCCTGGTCTGTTGCAAAAACCGGCAATCCCAAAAGCACCTTCACAATCGCAACCGCGCCCGCACCCTTCAACGCATCTAAAATGAGCGTCACGACGCCCGCCGCTTTCCCTGCGCGCCGTGACACATTCGTTGCGCCCGTTCCTCCCGAACCCGTTTCCCTGACATCAGCACCTTGCATGGCGCGGACAATCAGATAGCCAAACGGTATCGATCCCAGCAGATATGCAATACCGATGACAGCCGCAGGTTTCAAGCACCACTCCATCGAAGCAATTAGTTCAGGGATGAAAGGAAACTGGCACTATAGCAACCGGCATTGCGAGCGACAAGCTGTTGCCCAAGCAACCCTTCCGGGTCTAATGATGACGATGAGATTCAACCCCCAAGTCACGAGAAAGCCCATAAATCGTGAGTCCTACTGTCTTTCGGGAGCGAGGTTTTCGATTCGCCTTCTTTTCAAATGAGGAGCCGCGAATGCATGTACATGTCACTTACGAAAAGCATGAGGCGAAGTTCTGGCTTGAACCGACTATAGAGTTGGCGCACAATAATGGTCTTAAGTCGACGCAGATAAAGAGAGCCCGCAGACTGATTGAGGAACACAAAGATGAAATCAAAGCGCAGTGGCAAAAGCACTTCGGAAGTTGAAGTTACCCAGATTTCGATAGGTGGAATTTGGTTATTGATCGACGATAAGGAGTTCTTCCTACCTTTCGAAAAATTCCCCCGCTTTAGGAATGCGACAGTGGGCTCGATTCACAATGTTCAGCTTGTAGATAACGGCGATCTCCATTGGCCGGATCTCAAAATTGACTTGTCAGTGGAGTCGATTGGGAAACCGGAGCACGTTCCGCAGTTCGCTAAAGCAGAGTAATCGATTCGGCAATCACAAGCTGCACACGCCCGTGGCTGCAACTACCTTTCTCCTTCTTGGGGACTCATCGCCTCCATCATTAGCGAAAATGCGATGATTATCAAATCAACCTTCGCCGCAACAAGTCCAGCGCCGCTTGCGAAGCGCGCCAGCGAATGAGTTGGCGATCGCCGGGGACGATGAACTTGCGATGCTCTGTCTGGGCATCATCGGACAGTGCAATGTAGACAAGCCCCACGGGTTTCTCATCAGTTCCACCGCCGGGTCCGGCAACTCCAGTTACTGACAAACCAAAATCGGTGCGCGCGCGTTTGCGGATTCCTTCAGCCATCGCTTCAGCCACGGTCCCACTCACTGCTCCATGTTCGAGCAGCAACACAGGCTCGACACCAAGGGCTCGGGTCTTCGCCTCGTTCGAGTAAGCGATAACTCCTTCGATAAAGTACTTCGACGAACCTGGCACGTCCGTCAGTCTTTGAGCAATCAACCCGCCTGTACAACTCTCAGCGACCGACAACGTATAGCCGCCCACCGTTAACTTCAGACCAACCACTTCTTCCATCTTTTCGCCGGCAAAAGAAAAGACCGCATTGCCCAGACGCTCCTCCAGTTGTCCGGACAAGCGATCAAGAAGGGCCTCGGCTTCCGCTTCGGTGCGGCCGCGCGCGGTGAGGTGAATCTCGATCTCGCTCTGGTTAAAAAGAATTGTCGTCTGCGGATTTTCATACTGCGTGTAGATGGGCGCAATCTTTTCGTCAACCGCTGACTCGCCCAAACCCGCAACGCGCAGCATTCGCCGCACAACTTTCACAGAACCGGCTCTGCCAGCAAGCTTTGGTTGGACATGGTTTTCAAACATCGGGCGCATTTCTCGCGGCGGCCCGGGCAGCAAGACAATTGCTACCCCTCCATCCTCGATAAACATTCCCGGCGCGCTGCCGTTAGGATTAGGCAGCACTTCCGCCTTGTCGATCACCATCGCCTGGCGTGAGTTTCGCTCGGGCATTACATGACCAAAGCTCAGGAATCGCTCGCGCAGTTCGGCAAGAATTTTTTCGTCAAGCAACAGCCGGCGACCAAGAGCGCGAGCGGCCACCTTCCGCGTGATGTCATCCTCGGTTGGGCCAAGCCCGCCAGTGGTTATGACCACCTTAGACCGCCGGGTCGCGTCCTTGATCGCTTCTTCGAGGCGCGCGTCGTCGTCGCCGACGATGGTTTTTAGTTTTACTTCGATGCCGATATTGTTCAGCTTTTCGGTGAGCCAGAGACTATTGGTGTCGCTACGGTCGGGAGCAAGGAGCTCCGAACCTATCGCGATGATTTCGGCTGTGAGCGTTTCGAACAAAGGCTGGGCACCCGGGTTTTGTGAATCAGGAGGCCTTCGGCTCTTCCTGATAGATGTCCTGTAGGACTTCCGAGATTGGGGGCGGTGCAGTAATCGACTTGAGCGAGCGCGAAGTGGAGATTGCCAAATCTCTGCGTGGCGAACGCATCTGTTCGGAAATCCCGCCTTCGTACGCCTCGACCATTCGCTTCAGTTGTTGCTGGCTTTCGGCCAGCAGCCGGGCGGCACTCTCCTGATGCATTCGCTGCAGACTTGCAATCGCGGCGTTTGTTTTTGACCAACGCTTTGGTCGGCGTTCAATCTTTCGCAATTTCTCGACATAACGCCGCAACTGCCGCGATGGTAAAAGATGCCGGCTTTCTTTGAGTACTTCTTCTTCAGCCGCGAAGCCCAGTTGCTCAACCGCAGCATTGTGATCACCGATGGAATAGTACAAAGCACCCAGCGCGAAGCGACTCAAGGGTGGCGAATCGGGCATTGACCTCACCACCTTTTCGCCCGTTTTTATGACTTCGGCGATTTCGAAGTGATACCGGCTGCGCTCGCCATCGACCAGTATTTCATTAGCCGCCATGTAGAAGCCAAAAATCACTTTGGTCTTGCGGCTTGCCCTCAGTTTGAGAGCAAGCAAAATAAGCAAGCCAACTCCACCCAGGGCCACTACAACTAACGGCACCGCGCGTACAACTTCAAACAGTCCCACCACTATCGCGACGATGACAACGGCAGCGGCAATTTTTACTGCTAAGTTTTTGTGGCTCGCAGTCATCATCTTGTAACGCAAACTCACAGCTTGCTTTACGTATAACCTAGTCTCTGGCAAATTGCCGATCCAGCCTGCTCAGTAGAAAGTTTTCCACCAAGATCGCGCGTGGTCTCGTCATTCAAGATGGATTCGCGGACGGCTTTCTCGATTGCCTGGCTTGCTTTTTTGTGGCCTAAATATTCTAGCATCATCGCGGAGGTCAGAATAGCGCCTACAGGGTTCGCGATTCCCTGTCCCGCAATAGCCGGCGCGCTTCCATGGACAGGCTCGAACAGCGATACGCGGCCCGGATGAATATTGCCTGAAGCAGCGAGACCAAGACCGCCCTGAATGGCAGCGCCCAGATCAGTAAGAATGTCGCCAAAGAGATTATTGCAGACGATGACGTCATATTGCGCCGGGTCGAGCACCATGAACATTGCCATCGCATCAACGTATTGATGGTTCGCTTCCAGCTCCGGATAGTCCGCGGCGACCTCCTTAAAAACGCGTTGCCACAAATCTCCGCCGTAGCGTTGGACGTTTGACTTATCGGCCATCGTGACGCGCTTTCGCCCCTGTTCTCGCGCATACTCGAAGGCCGCGATGATGATTCTCTCAACACCGCGGCGTGTGTTGAGCTCCTCTTGCGTAGCTATTTCGTCGGCAGTTCCCTTCTTCAGAAAACCACCGGCGCCGCAGTAAGCGCCTTCCGTGTTTTCACGAAAGACTAAGAAGTCGATCTCCTCAACTTTACGGTTGCGCAAGGGAGTCAGCCGTGAATCGAGCAGACGAACGGGGCGGAGGTTGATGTAAAGATCCAAGCCGCGTCGCATTCCCAACAGGATGTCTTCTGCGTGTTGATTGGAAGGAACGCGCGGGTCGCCAAAGGCGCCGCCGAGGATGGCATTGAATTCATTTGAGAGCATCTCAAGCGCGCCACTCGGAAGCGAAACACCTTCGCTCAGAAACTTCTCAGCGCCCCAGTCGAAGGGAATTAACTCCATTTCGACGCCGTGGGTCTCGCGGACGCGCTCGAGTACGCGAACAGCCTCGCGCACAACTTCCGGACCAATGCCGTCTCCGGGGATAACAGCGATTTTAGTCTTTGAGCGGCTCATCAGTTTTCTTCGCGGGTCCCCTTCGGAGAGCTTCTATTGTGGAATCGCCGGCGTCGCTGCAGGAGCAATTGTCGCGGATGGCCTTCCGGCCACTCGCTCTGCGATCTTCGGCAAACTTGCCAATACAATATCGCCAACAACTTTCATGCTCTGAGCTGAGACTTTATCCAGCGTGTCGTCGGCTTTATGCCAATAGGGGTAGGTGCTAAGTTGAATCAAATCCAGCGAATCTATCCCAGCTCTCAGAAAAGGTTCATGGTCATCGCTGCCCACAGCTTCAGGTCGCTCTACAAAATACTTTCCGTATCCGCTTTCATGGGCCGTGCGCCAAACGATGTCCTGCAACCATCTGGTGCTCATCGTGTCACGACCCAGCTCAAGATCTTTGGATCCCATCAAGTCCAGCAGTATCAGCGCGCGCACCCGGCGTAGCTCATTGTTCTCGCGCAGTCTGGAAACATAACGGCGACTGCCGTAGGTGTTATCGGGAGCGTCGGGCTTACTACACTGGTCCCACTCTTCGCAAAAGGCCTCCTCGCCATCGAAGAACACAAGCCAATACGTGAGCTTGGGCTTCTGTGGACTAGCACTTAATACTCTCCCCAACTCCAGCAGAGTGCCGACAGAAGTGCCAGGGTCGTTCGCTCCCACAAAACGCATGTCCTTGTAAAACTTTGAATCGTAATGACTGGCAACCATGATCACATCTTTCGATTCGCCTGGAATCTCGGCGGTAAGATTGACCATTTTCTTCTCGCCCAGGGGCGTCGCTGTAATGAACTCATCTTGCTTGACTGCGAGGCCGGAAGATTTCAAGGAGCTAACAATGTAGTCCCGGGTCTTTGCCAACTCGGGCGACCCTGGGATGCGCGGGCCAATTTCAACTTGCTTCTTCACATGTTCCATCGCGCGTTCGCCATTGAATGCCACGGCGCCCGGCACTGCTGCCGGGCTCACTTCTTCCGCACGGTTCGAAGTCGCGACGCGCACATTCGGCGCCTTCTCGTTCTTCGGACAGCCCGTGAGTGCAAGCGATGCGGTGAGAACAATGCACACCAGGAACGAATTTACGGGAGAAGTTCGTGAAATTATGTCAGCGACCTCTAACTTAAACATGAACGCAAGTTACACCGTAATCGAGAGAAAAGGCAAAACCGGGACGAAATGTGTGAGGAGAAGCCTTCGTCGGCGCACTCAAGCTCTTTACTGGGACCGCGGGCGTCCCGCCCGCCGAAGCGCGCGAGCGCGAACTGTCACTTGTTTTTTAGGCGTCAACGTTGGATGAATGCCGGCTCGCGGTCGTGCTGCGCGCTACGCGCTTCGGCGGGCGGGACGCCCGCGGTCCCAGTAAAGAGCTTGAGTGACACAGGGATCCGCAAGCTGGAATCAAGGTTGACTACAGCGCGCCATAAGACTTGAGGACTTATTTGAATTATTTATCGTGCTCGAGCGGTTGCCTGCTTTGCACGAACTCGCGGGGCGGCCGCATCAGCTTTGGCTGGGTCTTTCATTGCCCGGCGACATTCCGCGCAAACTCCAATAATTCGCAGCAGGTGTTGGGTCACCTGGAAACGGTGCTTTGCTGCCATTGCGTCTTGAATCGCTTCCAGCTCAGCCGAAAAGAACTCGATGATCCGGCCGCATTCTGAACAGATCATGTGGTCGTGGTGCTGATGCTTGTAATTGTGTTCGTAATGGGTGATGCCATCGCCAAAACGAACTTCGCGAGCGAGACCTGCTTCAGCAAGAAGCTTCAAGGTGCGATAGACCGTCGTTTGTCCGATGCTGGAGTCTTCCTGCCGAACCAGGCGGTAAAGATCTTCGCTGGAAAGATGCGCTTCCGTTCGTAGAAATATGTCGAGAATCAAGTCGCGTTGAGAGGTGCGCTTGAGTCCCTTCTTCTGGATATGCTTAAGAAAAACTTCTTGTTCTTCAGTCATGCGTTGGGGGATCGGCGTCGCTCTTACTACGTGCATGAGACTGATTCTACACTTCGAAACGATCACTGTGAAGACTTGAGAGCGCCTGCTGCTGGTGCAGTTGCATTTAGCGCCGGAACTCAGGCCTCCCGTAGCCAGATTGCGCTCGCGCACGCTCCGTAACGGCATGACTTGAACGAACTGCATCGGCACTCAGCCGGGGGCCACGTTGTAAGTCTTCGCGCAATCTCTGCGGGCTTTGGGTAGTACTCCGCGGCGAACGGCGTTGACCCTAAGCTAATCGCCAAGGTGCAGCTGCCGAAGTGGCGGACTGTGAAGATTGTTCACTCAAGGCGGCGCATGGTATTTTGGCGCACGTGCCGGGGTGGCGGAATGGCAGACGCTACGGACTTAAAATCCGTTGACCGCAAGGTCGTGCGGGTTCGACTCCCGCCCTCGGCACCACTTCATTTCAACACACCTATGCGGGATGAGTCCGATGACGATAGCCGATGAATGCAGCGCTTCTTGTGCGGCAGATCCAGATCGGCATCGTTCCTTTGGAGCTCACTTGACCGGCACGAGGAGCGGATTCCCTTTTTCGTACCCTGCGGATGCTTATGCCCAAACTCGACGATGATGTTGACTCCTTGTTCCGGCTTCCCCTGGCGGAGTTCATCGGCGCGCGCAAAACACTCGCCGCGCGACTGAAGAAAGACGGCCGCGCGGCTGACGCGGAACGTGTAAAGTTGCTGGCCAAGCCATCGATTTCGGCCTGGGCGGTGAACCAGCTCTATTGGCATTACCGCGAAGCCTTCGACCGGCTGATCGCGACAGGTCAGCGCTTTCACAAGGCGCAGACATCGGGGAAGGTCCTGGACATGCGTGCGGCGCTCGAGGCTCGACGAGAAACACTCTCGGAATTGTCAGAGCTGGCGACTACAGTGCTGCGCAATGCCGATCACAATCTCTCACCGGAAACGCTGCGACGTGTTACCACTACGCTCGAGGCGTTGTCCGCCTACGCGTCCATTTCCGATTCCGGCTCAGATCGACCAACTCCAGGCCGCCTGACCGCGGATGTTGACCCACCGGGCTTCGAGTCTTTTGCTCCGTTCAAGCACTCAGTACTCAGCACTCACACCTCCGCACTCAGCGCTAAGCCCTCAGTACCCAGCACTCCACCCTCCGCACTCAGCACTCAGCACTCAGTACTCAGCACTAAGAAAAAAATGGCCGCCGCGAAAGTTTCTCTACAGAACGCGAAAAGATCGCTTACTGCTGCCCGGGCCACAGTACAAAGTTTGGAAGGGCAGCAGAAGAAGGCAGACGCCGTGGCGAATGAGGCTGAGAAACACCGCCGCGAAACCGAGAAACAGAGCCGCGAAGTGCAGGAGCGTTTAAAGAAAGCAACCGCCGCCTCGGAAGACGCCGACCAACGCACACGAAGTATCTCGGTCGAGCTACAAGAGGCGACTAAAGGGTTAGACGACGCCAAGCGCGCCGTCGAAAACGCAACCAAAGAACTCGAATCGTTGTGAAGTCACTACCACCCGCGGTAGCGGGTGGATCACGGCTGATTCGCGGCGTTTAGCGTTCGTAGCCCAACTGCGGAATCGCCAGCAGTAGCGAACAGACGTTAGAAGCTTAGCAATGAAGTCAGTACCACCCGCAATCCCTCTCCATTTGCGAGAGGGCAGGGAGAAGGTGCGAAGCAAAATGGGTGAGTCAGGGCTGATTCGCACTCGGCGCCGAGCGGCGTAACTTTCTACTGCTGATAGTAAGCGACGGAATGAAGCTCGGGGGGCTTCCGGGGATTGCCACAGTAATCGGTCTCGCAGTTCGATTCGTGCTTACAAAGGTGACGTCGACGCTGCTGTTTGGTCCAGCGCTGATAGGTGCCCCGACAGAAGCCTCGGCAGTTCGTCCGACAGATGCATTCACGTTAGCCGACGTCTCAATCGGCGCACTCGCAGTTGCATTACTCGCCTGCTACATCCCCGCCAGGCGCGCGACGAAGGTGGATCCGCTGGTTGCTTTA
Source organism: Pyrinomonadaceae bacterium (assembly GCA_036507195.1). Classification (GTDB taxonomy): domain Bacteria; phylum Acidobacteriota; class Blastocatellia; order Pyrinomonadales; family Pyrinomonadaceae; genus PSRF01. Next base: position 18,582 of record DASXQM010000244.1, read on the forward strand.
CGCAACGAATGAGGTACCGAACCCCGTTGCCGGCGGCGTGAGATAGGAAGCTTAAAAAAACGTTCGGAGGAACCTCTTCGCGACGTATAGGAATCTTTACGCCGGAGGCGTCATAGAAAGTAGCCGGGTTGCAAACCCAGAAATGTTGAAGAAACTCCGCGCACAAAAAGCAGATGTTTTCTTGCCACGGGTGACGCTGATAACACAAATCAAAATCTGTTTTCATCAGCCTTCATCCGTGGCATTTCTTATAAGTCGTCAGGCCCACCGACGAAGTTACCGGCCTTGAGGTTTAAGTCTGATCTGGAATCTCAGCTTCGACGAGTTTCCGGAGCAGCGTTAGCGATTGTTGCCAACCGAGATAGCAAGCCTCAGCCGGAATAACAGCGGGCACTCCCTCTTGAACGATGTTCAATTCAGTTCCGACCGATACTTGCTTGAACGTGATCGTCGTCTGCATTTCTCCGGGCAGATTCGCATCGTCGAACATGTCAGTGTGGCGGATGCGTTCGTTTGGCGTTAACTCAAGATACTCTCCACCGAAGAAGTGGCTCTTTTCGGTGGTGAAATTGGTGAACGACATTCTGTAAGTGCCTCCGACTTTTGCATCGAGGTGATGAACCTGGCCCGTGAATCCATTGGGCGGGAGCCATTTGACCATTGCGTTTGCATCAAGGAATGCCCGGTAAACTCTCTCGGGCGGTGCCTGGAGCACTCGATGAAGTCGGATAGTGTTTGTATTGCTATTTGTCATGATTTTTTCCTCGTGTAATTACTGCGGAGCGAAATGGCTCCGCGGAATATTGTCTTTATGTCTTAACCGCCCGCGATCGCGCCAATGACATAAAACGGTTCTGCTCCAGACGCAATTTCCGGAGGTAGCGGATCGTCCGGCGACTTGTGCGTTATATCCTCGCCGCAGGCAAAGAATCTCAAGAACGGCCTGCGCTCTCCCGAGACATGCTCGAGAATCGTCCCACGCAACATCGGATACTGTGTCTCCAGTGCATCGAGGATCGATCGTCGTGTCACTTCCCCATCAATCTCGTCAACCTCAACCATCACATCTCCCGTCACGCCTGCAAGCGTCCGCAAATGCGCCGGCATTACCACCCGAATCATGGCCCTTGTCATGACAACACCTGGACCTCTACTGAAAGTACGGGGGGAAGATCTCGAACAATCGGAGCCCAGGTGTCGCCGGCGTCGGCCGATGCATAAACCTGCCCTCCGGTTGTTCCAAAGTACACGCCACACGAATCAAGCGAGTCGACAGCCATCGCATCGCGCAGCACGTTGACGTAACAATTTTCTTGCGGCAGCCCCTTAGTGAGCGGCTCCCATTCGTTGCCACCGGTACGGCTGCGATAGACGCGGAGTTTCCCATCAGGCGGATAGTGTTCGCTATCGCTCTTAATCGGCACGACGTAGATCGTTTCGGGCTCATGCGCGTGAACGTCAATCACAAATCCGAAATCGGTCGGCAAGTTACCGCTGACTTCGTGCCAAGAGTCACCTCCATCGTCGCTACGCAAAACGTCCCAGTGCTTCTGCATAAACAGCAGATTCGGATTTGATGGATGCATTGCCACGTGATGAACACAGTGGCCCACCTCTGCGGTCGGGTCGGGAATGTATTGTGAATGGAGTCCGCGATTGATTGGTTTCCACGTTGTACCACTGTCGTCACTGCGAAATGCACCAGCTGCCGAGATGGCAACAATGATCCGTTCTCTATCCTTCGGATCCAGGATGATCGTGTGCAGGCACATGCCGCCGGCGCCCGGTTGCCATTGAGCCCCTGTGCCGTGGCCGCGCAATCCCGCAAGTTCGTGCCACGTTTGACCGCCGTTGGTTGAACGGAACAGTGCCGCATCCTCAACGCCGGCATAGACAGTGTCTGGATCGTCAAGGGAGGGTTCAAGATGCCAGACTCGTTTGAACTCCCATGGGTGTGGCTTGCCGTCGTACCACTGATGGGTCGTAAGAGGTTTGCCGGTTTCAGACGAAGTATCGTAGACAAACTTATTACTTTCGCCCACGGGCATGCCATCGGGTGTCGTTGTCGGCTGGCCGGCGGGGGTGCCTGGTTGGAACCACGTCTTGCCGCCATCATCTGATCGTTGAATAATCTGCCCGAACCAACCGCTGGTTTGCGAGGCGTAAAGGCGGTTCGGATCCGCACGCGATCCTTTGACGTGATACATTTCCCAACCGGCAAAAAGAGGACCACTCACGTCCCATTTTTTACGCTTTCCATCTGAAGTAAGAATGAAGGCGCCCTTACGGGTGCCTACGAGTACTCGAACATTGCTCATCTTTTGCTCCTTCTGCGCTGAGTCATCTTAAATATCAGGCACCTCTGGTCATATGTCGAATGGCGACTCTCGAAATCGACAGGGAAAGAAAAGAAATTTTGTCATCCACAGATTACGGCGCAGCCAAGCCGCAACCAAACGACGCGCCGGTTTCGGTCGAACATCAACATCCCTCACGCGGAGCGATCTCATTAACACCGTGGCTTTAGCCCAATGAATGGTGCTTGAACAAATAAGATGTATTAGTACGCGAGGCGATCATGTATTTGTATGGAGTCAATCCAAATCTTTCTCCTTAAGAAATTTGGACATGCCGTTTGCGACTTCAAGGTTATTCAGGTCCGACATCGGGAAGTGGGTGTTGCCGCGAATTCCTATCTCGGGCAGATGCACGAGGGTGACATTGCCACCCCGCTTGTTCAACGCATCCCGCCACCTCCTCGCCATCTCGAGAAAGACCCTCCATTGTTCCTGGCCCGGGTTCGCGCTTGGCTTCTCGGGGATGTTGTCGCCGTAATAGATAACGATCGGTATCTTCGTGAGCTGCATGAACTCCGAGAGGGGCACGGCTGGGGGCCGAACCTCTCTGCCGCCGAGGGTAATAAGTGGTGGCGCCTCCCCCTCGGGAAAAGGAAAGTCTCCGCCCGGCTCGAAGGAGACGACGGCGCGGACGTTTCTGTTCCTGATTGCCGTGCGCCAGCCCGGCCCGCCGCTCTGCGAGTGGGTGACAAGAATCCCCGGTCCCATCTTGTCGAATAGCGCTGAGACGGCCTCTATATTTACCTGCGCGTCGTAAGGGCCGGTGTTTGGGATCATCTGCCGGAAGAACTGGTTCAAGGCCTCCGGGTCGCGCGAGAACTGCACGCCGGAGTAGAAGTTAGGCCAGGCGCCGAGCCGGAAGATGCCGAACCAGAGCTGCTCATCGGGCGTGGCCGTGATGGCGATCGGCTGCGTGCCGCGCGCCGCGCGGCCGCGCCGAGGCTGGTCGATCACGTAGACGGGGAAGCGGCGGCGCAGGAAGATGTTTTGGAACCCCTCGCGCCCGTCCGGAGTGGTTTCCCAAGTCTTGGCGGACTGCCCGTGGCCGTGCCAGAAGACAAGTGGAAGTTTTCTGGCGTTGACCGGGACCTGGTAGAAGACGTAAGCGTGATCGCCGTGCAACGTCTGCCCCGCGGGATCGGTGCCTGCGGGGTTGTACGCGCCCTGCTTGATCGGGTCGAAGGTTCCGGGTGCGGTGATGATCGACCCGCCAACCGCAAAGCTGCCCTGCTCCTGGATCACCAGCGGCTCGGGCTTTCTTCTTGAATCTTGCGCACTCCCAGGTGTGATGACCGCGGCCACCAAGAGGGCGAGAGCACAGATCCTAATCCTTCTCATCGAGCAGTGATCTTTTTTCATACTAGTTCCTTAATGGTGTCGTTATTGGCCAAGCAGCCTGGTGAACGACAGCGAGCCTAACTTCCAAGTACCGCTTTGCTGCACATACACTTCTGTGACCATGAAGGGATTGGTGACCTCATTGCCGCCAACCACGGCTACCAGACGAATTTTGTTCAAAAGGATGGCCGTCGTGCCGATGAACCGCACCGACGTTTCCTGGATCTCAACGTTCTTGTACTGAATCCCTCCGCTTCTGATGACGTCGAGTTCCTGGTTCTTGGACATGGTGGCTCGCATGTGGACAAAGACAGCTTCTTCATGGAAGAGAGCGGCCAGCGAGTCTACCTTGCGCTCTGACATCCAGCGCCACTTTTCGTTGGAGACACTAATTACTTCTAGTTCTGCATTCATGCGATTCATAGTAGGGATACTCACTTGTCTTGTGACGGCTATGGTTACTTGGGCGGACGCGTCAGCCCTTGCGCTTCCAGCCAGTAGTAGAATTCGTCGATCCAGTGATCGCTCGATTTGCCTTGTTTGCGCATGCCGAAGCCATGACCGCCGGAGCTAAAGATGTGAAATTCTGGTCGGTATCCGGCGGCCTTGAGGGCGTCGTAAAAGCGGACGATGAAACGGCCGGCGAGGGTGTCGTCTTGCGCCATAGCAATGAAGAAGGGCGGTAATCCTTGTGGTATCGGCGGCACGGATGCGATAGGGGCGCCGTAAATCGGAGCTGCGTAGTTCGGGCGCGCATCGGGCTGTATGGCCGTAAAAGCAGTGATCATCCCGCCGGCGGAGAATCCGGTGAAGACGATGCGGTCCGGAGAGATGCCCCATTCGGCGGCGCGCGCGCGCACGACTTTGACAGCCTGGATGCCGTCGGCAATGCCGTACTTACCGTCCTCGTCGATCAAAGCGAGGTTGCTAAGCTGGGCCCTGAAGCGTGCGCCGGCGGACTGCCCTATTTGGGCGGAATCCTGGCCCTCGAGTTGAACCGTCCGGTACTTCAGAACGATTGCGGCGAAACCATGGGCCACGAGCCATTTCGCGACGTCGTGACCTTCGGAGTCAATCGACAACCCTATGAAGCCGCCGCCGGGGGCGATAATAACGGCGGTGCCTGTAGCAGTGGACGAGGCCGGCAGGTAGGCGGTCAGCGTCGGAGTGGTCACGTTGACGATTAGCTGGTTGCCGGCGAAGTCAAGGGTAGTCTCCGGCTGCTTCCATTGCTCGGACCCGGGCGCGACGCCGGGCCAGAGATTGACAACAACAGGTTTCGGCGTCGCGGGCGTAGGCGCTTGCTCCGGCTTGCTCTTGTTGGTCTCTTGCTCACTTGCCGAAGTAATAAAGGCGGCTGCTATCAGCCAGACCGCGATGAAAAACTTCCGATGCTTCCTGCTCATAGAATTTGCTCCAGTGTCCACAAGGGACGAGAAGTTCAGGTAGCTCTTTCCGGGTTCCTGCTTTTGCATGTTTTCTCCTGGGATATGTCCTTCGTAACTCATTTCTTCTCGAAAACTTCCTTGGCAACGGCGATGGCGGTTACCGCGTTGGGCCAGCCCGCGTAAAAAGCCAGATGGGTGATGGTCTCGATCAACTCCTCCTGCGCCACGCCGTTTTCGCGCGCCCTGACGAGGTGCGACCGGAGCTGGTCTGGACGGTTCAAGGCAATCAGCGCGGCCACAGTCACCAGACTGCGATCACGCTTCGAAAGCTGCGGACGTGCCCAGATGTCGCCGTAGAGCACGTCATCAGTCAGCTCGGCTAACTTGGGAGCAAAGTCGCCGATCGCCCTTTCAGATGGCCGAGGCTGCGGAACGGCCGAATGCGTCGCCGGCCCCTGAGCTCGGACCCGCGAACCGTACTGCGCGTCGCTGACCTTCTCCATCCAATCGACGCCCTTGCCGTTGAGCGCTTCGACGATGGCGATGTGCGCCATCGAACTGTCCGACGCGGACCCGTGCCAGTGCTTCTGACCGGGCGGGATCCAGACCACGTCCCCCTGCCGGATCTCGTTAACGGGATCGCCCCAGCGCTGGACCCGGCCTGTGCCCGCCGTCACGATCAGGACTTGGCCCAGTGGGTGGGTGTGCCACGCGGTGCGCGCGCCGGGCTCGAACGTTACGAGTGAGCCCGACGTGCGCGCCGGGGCGTTCGCTTGGAACAGAGCGTCGACTCGCACGGAGCCGGTGAAATTCTCGGCCGGCCCCTGCCGGGAGGGCTGCGAGCCGCTGCGCATGATTCTGATTGACTGCGAGCCCGGAGCCTGGGCGACGCCACGACCCGACGCAGCCCCCGCCTGATTCGTCTGGGCGAATGCCGAGGCGAGCAAAGAAAGCGTTATTACCGTCGCGGCGAGCAGTTTCATTTCCGTCCTTTCGATTCGGTGATTAAGGGAAAACCCTCCCACGGCAAACAGGGGTGCTTACAACTCCTGGCGTGTGGGGCGGAACAGTATCTCGTTGACGTCCACCTCCTCCGCCTGGCTCACGACGAAGGCGACCATGCGCGCGAACGTCTCGGCCGGGAGCGCCATCTCGTCGGTCAGCTTGCGGACGCCCTCCCGGATGTCGGGCTCGGTGATCCTGTCGACGAGTTCCGTGGCAACAGCGCCCGGCGAGATCACCGTCGTGCGGATGTTGTAAGGCTTCACCTCCATCCGCAGCCCTTCGGAGACGACGCGCATGGCATGCTTAGTCGCCGCGTAGACCACGCCGCCGGCGCGGACCTTGTGGCCCGCAACGGAGGAGACGTTGATGAAGTGCCCGGACTTTTGCTCCTTCATGTACGGTAGCGCCGCGGCGATGCCGTAGAGCACGCCCTTGATGTTCACGTCGATCATCCGATCCCAGTCTTCGACCTTGAGGCGTTCGAGCGGCGAGTGCGGCATCAGCCCGGCGTTGTTGAGCATGACATCGACGCGCCTGAACGTGTGCACGGCTGCATCGACCAATCGCTTCACCTGATCGTAGTTGGTGACATCCGTAGCGACGGCGAGCGCCTTGCCGCCGGTGGTGGTCAACTCGTCTGCTAATGACTTGAGACGATCTACGCGCCGCGCACCCAGTACGACAGTCGCGCCCTCGGCGGATAGGAGCCGGGCGGTCGCCTCGCCCAGCCCGCTGCTCGCGCCCGTGATGACGACGACTTTCCCTTCGATGTTATTGCTCATAATCTTGACACCTACTTCCCATGACGGCCGCTCAGCGACCAACCCTTCGCTCCAACTCTTCGGGGTAACGCGCCCCTGCACGGTGATCTTCGAGGCGGCACTCCCGATCTCGCAGGTCATCGAGGGTCAGATGTTTAGTTTTACTTCGCCCAACATCTTCACCATCTTCGGATCACGGTGGTCGAAGAAGAGGCTTTGCTTCGTGTCCAGTGTGGCGATGGCAGCCATCTCTTCAGCACTCAGCTCGAAGTCGAAGACGTCGAAGTTCTCGACGATTCTTTCTTTCCGGATTGATTTCGGAATAACGACAACTCCTCTTTGTATCAACCAACGCAGGATCACCTGAGCGACACTCTTGTTGTACTCGCCGGCGATGGAGAGCAGAAGCTCGTTCTGGAATATGTTGTTTCTGCCTTCGGCGAACGGTCCCCATGATTCGAGCTGGACGCCGTGTTCCCGCATGAACTGTTGGGCCTCGACCTGCTGGTTGAAGGGGTGCGTCTCGATTTGATTGACCGCCGGAACCACCTCGTTATGGACCATCAGGTCCATCAGTCGGTCTGGCTGGAAGTTGCTGACGCCTATCGCTCTGACCCTGCCATCCCGGTACAGATCTTCCATCGCCCGCCAAGAGCCGTAGACGTCACCGTAGGGCTGGTGGATCAGGTACAGGTCCAGATAGTCCAGTTGGAGGCGCTGTAGTGATCTTTCGAAAGCCTTCTTCGCACTCTCGTAGCCGGCGTCCTGGACCCAGAGCTTGGTGGTAACGAAGACCTCCTCCCTCGCGACACCACTCCTTTTGATCGCGTTGCCGACCGCCTCCTCGTTCAGGTAAGCGGACGCGGTGTCGATCATGCGGTAGCCCGTGCGTAGAGCCTCATAGACGCTTCTTTCACACTCTTCGGCGTCGGGTATCTGGTAAACGCCGAACCCCAGGATGGGCATCTCCACGCCGTTATTCAACACAACATTTTTCATGATTTCCCTTCCGTCTCCCCGATGCCCCGACGGCCGCGCTCACCGTCACTTTCTCCAAACACCATTTCAGTTTCGCGGGCGCCGATTTTCTGGGTCCTACTGATTTAGAAGTGATTCTACGGGCGCTGAGACACAGAGCAGTATGACGATAGTCGCGAATACTTGTACGTTCCTGCAAAAATTGTTCGTGCGGCGTGCCGCGAGGGAAAGAAGAGGCTAATATGAATTCATGAACCGTAGAGAAGCTAAGCGCGATGAGAAGTGGGTACAAAGTAACAGGGAGGAGTTGCTCGAGCGGATGGCGCGGGCCCTCCCCGAGGACGGGGCACGCGAGGCGTTAGACGGCCTCTTCCTCGCCCGCCTGACTAAGCCGATGGAATCGACGCTCGCCCTGTACCAGCCCGCCTTCTGCTTCGTCGTCCAAGGCGGCAAGCAGGTGTTGGTGGGGGAGGAGGTCCTGTGGTACGACCCGGGGCACTATCTCCTATTCACGGTAGACCTGCCCGTAATCTTTCGGGTGGAGGAGGCGTCGGAAGGCAAGCCCTACTTCGGCCTGAGGCTGGACCTCGACCCGGCCCTCGTCGCCTCGGTCATGATGGAGGCTGGCACCGAGACCCGGAAAGGCGACGCCAGTGTAAAGGCGATAGGCGTTAACCCCGTAGACGCAGACCTGCTCGACGCGGTCGTCAGGCTCGCCCGGCTTTTCGATAAGCCCGGCGAGCAAAGGATACTTGCGCCGCTCATCAAGCGGGAGATCGTCTACCGGCTGTTGGCTGGTGGTGAGGGCGCGCGCCTTGGCCACCTCGTGGCCTCTTCGAGGGGAGACATGCGCCGCATTTCCAGGGCGATCGGGCACCTGCGCGAACACTATAATGAGCCGCTTAAAATTGAAGAGACCGCGCGTGAACTCGGGATGAGCGTTTCCGGCTTTCACCATCACTTCAAATCCGTCACGGCGATGAGCCCTCTGCAGTTCCAGAAGCAGATACGGCTGCAGGAGGCGCGCCGCCTGATGCTCGGTGAAGACCTGAACGCGGCGAGCGCGGGTTTCCGTGTGGGCTACGAGGACCCGGCGTACTTCAGCCGCGATTATAAGAAGCTTTTCGGCGTTCCGCCGCAGCGCGACATCGCAAGGCTCCGAAGCAGCCTGTCAGCCTAACATCGTGTGGGGCTGGTTGGTGGTCCAACCAACGTCACCAACGCGCTGCGTTTTGAGAGATGACGCCAAACGCGGCGATACATTGATAAGAGTCAGTCGTCAGAAGATTGAGGCAATTAACAAGTAAATCATTGCGTACGCTCACGATGCTTTGTTTGCGAACCTCCCTTCCAAAACAATAGCGGCAGCCTTCGGCCGAACCGGGTTAGAAAAAACCCAACCTTCCTCCTTGACGAAAACTGGATCGAGGAAATGCCTCAGCTTGATGTGTGTGTCCACTGCGAACAAAGATGGGGCTAAGATGGTGGCGGGACGTGTTGATACTAAGCCAACTGAAGCGATACCTTGACGACCGCTAGGCGCTTAAATACTGGCTTGTATCGTTTCATAAGATGAGGTAAAAGGGCCATCACGGGACTTAAAATCCGTTGAACAAAAGGTCGTGCGGGTTCGACTCCCGCCCTCGGCACCATTCCTAATCTCCCTGTTGAGTTAAGTTATGCGATTACTGATTGGTCGGATCGGGTCCCGTCACGGTCCGGTTTGAAGCGATGGAGCCGCCATGACAACCCAGCGAATCTTTCTCAGGTCCTCAAAGTTGACAGCTTCCGGTGCTGTCTTTGTCGTCCTAAACCTGCTTGCGATGGCTGGGATGGTTTTGGGCCAGCAGCTAAAGCGGGCTTCAGTGAGTGATGCGCCTCGGGTACGGCGTACTGCGCCAGGCGATGCCAAGACCTCAGCCGCGCGACAGCGCTTCCTGGAGATGTTTGCTCGGGCATACTATCCCGGACGAACCGGCCAACTGCTGATCGTCCCACGTGAAGGTGACTTCATCACGCGACCTGAGCCGAACTACGCGTACATGCACGGTTCACCGTGGGCGTATGACGTCTCGATTCCTCTGATGTTTGCGGGCCCTGCGGTGAGAACCGGAGTGTACTCGATCCCGGTCGTGCAGCAGGACGTGGCGCCAACGCTTGCGGCTGCGCTTGGGGTGCAAATGCCCCCGACCGCGACAGGCCATGTCTTGCCGGTTTTGCGGACAGATTTTGCGAGACCCCGAGTGGTCATGCTGCTAGTCCTGGATGGCATGCGTCGGGATTACTTCGATCGCTACGCGGCCTCCATGCCAACGCTCACCGCCATACGCCAGCACAGTGCCTGGTTTAATCAGGCGCGAGTCAACTACCTCCCGACGAACACCCCTGTTGGGCACTCGACCATCGCGACGGGAACCGATCCGCGCGTGCACGGAATCACTGGTGTCAGCGTGTACGACCGCACGCACCGCCAGCGACACGACATGTTCGCTAAAGGAATGCCACAAGACCTGATGGCATTAACACTCGCCGACGTCTGGCAGCTGGCGACGGCTGGTCGCTCGATCATATTGGCACAGGGGAGCATCGAGCGAGCGGCGACGCCGCTCGCGGGGCATGGTGCGTGCCAGTTGAATGGAGCGCCAGTCGTGCTCGCAAGCTACGATCAGCAGACGGGCAACTGGACCACAAACCCCGACTGTTTCCGGCTGCCCGCATATCTGAAGGATCGGAATGCGAGAACACTGTGGCCGGCTAGCGGGGAGTGGATGCGTCATAAAATCGACTCGACTGCAGAGGTGCGCTATTCGGGTTTGTTTCCAGCATTCGAAGCCGAGGCGATGGCCGCGATGATCGAGCACGAGCCGGTAGGTGAAGACAACGTTCCTGATCTTATTCTGTTGAATTATAAAGGCGCGGATTTCGTAGGCCACAAGCACGGCCCGGATTCCAACGAGCTGCGCGTCACGCTCGGGGAAATGGACCGTCAGTTGATGCGGATGCTTGGGGCCCTACGGGCAAAGGTTGGGAATAACTATCTCCTGGCAGTGACTGCAGACCATGGTATGCCGCCGGAACCGTTGTCGCCGGACCGCCGGCACTTTGCGCCGGTGATCGTAGACCTGTTGCACCAGAAGTTTGATCCTGTGGCAAAGCAGCTGATTACATCTTTCGAACCAGAAAATAGTCAGATCTTCCTCGATGAGGACCGACTGTCGGATCTTGGTCTGACGCTGCGCGACTTGGCTCATTTTCTCGAATCACAGCCGTTTCTTTTTGCGGTGTTCACAAGCGACGATGTGCGACGTGCGGCTGACGCCGCGAAGCCTGTGACGCCGACGCGCAGGCACTTGAAGTACAAATAGAGTCACTGACCATCCACGTTATCGCCGAGTTTGCCAATGAAGTACTGTCAACGCTCTATTATCATATCGGTCTTGAAGAGTGCTGGGCTCACCGGCGCGGATTCTCAATCTTCTTCTGGGATCCGCTTGAACCGCATCCGCACGATCCTGACGTCAAGGCTCTTTTGAGAATCAGCGTCGTGTGGAACACTCCTGTAGCCTGCAATCGGGCCTCTGCCGACTTCATGATTTCGTCGCCCCTCATGTCGGAGGAATACGAGCGCCAGCTACCTGACTATCAAGCCTATCGTGAGCGCCTTGAAAAGACCGTAATGGTTTAGCTTCGGAATCAATCCTGAGCAGATCTGAAAACTTTCTTACTCTACGTATTTAGCCAGCTGTTCCAGCGAGAGTTGCGCACCCACCTCGTTGTCCTCTAGTCGTATGCCCGACGGTATGTCCTTGCATACCACGGTCACTTGTGTCCCACCATCGGCAATCTCAAATGACCAAATAACAGTCATCTCACCTGAGAAAGCTTGGTCGGCCGAGTCGAAAGTTACCGCTTGGACGATTTTACCTGGGGGCACGAGTTCCACGAACCGAACCGTAAATCTGTCTTCCCATTCCGATGTCTTTCCGCGGAGCTCCTGCGCGGATGAAGGGTAGAACAGCGACATCCGATATCCTCCACCGATTCGAGCGTCGAAGTCGTGGACCACACCTGTCATATCTCCCGGTGGGAGCCAGATGGCCAACGCAGCTGGGTCGATCAGAGCGCGATACACTACCTCGCGCGGAGCCTTGATCAATTTTGACGTTCGCTTGAAAGCGCTTGGAGACGGAGTTGTCATGGCTCTGCTTTCTGAAACTTGTTGGGTAGGCCTCGTCGAGCATTGTATGGGCATGCAGATTAACTGTCCAAAATACTGGTGTCATTCGTGCGAACCTCTTACGAATTCGATTCAATGGGCCTATACTAAGAAGGTTCCCCTACTTATTCCCCTTCAAATCGTTTCGTCCCGCAGGTTATTAGTGTGCCTCGGAGCGGCAGGCGCACACTATGAGGTCTTCAATCATGACGGAGCAATATCGGCGGCGCTCTCTCAAAGATAGTCATCGAGGAACGTGGCCTTTTCCATGGAAAGGTTTCTTATGAGTGAAGCGATACAAACTCGCGAAAAGACGTTACTAAGGACAGGAGCAGTGTGCGCGATCCTCGGTTCCATCATTTCGGTCGCTGCGGGTATGGGCTTCGGCAATCTGACGAATGAGGCCGGGACAGAAACCGTCCTACGCACGATCGCCTCGCGCCCATCGTGGTACTGGCCGACGGTACACCTGTGCTTCATCATCGGCGCTTTTCTGTGGGTTTGGGCATTCAACGCGCTCGCCAACTCGCTCACAAGCGGCATCAGTTGGACACTTGGTCGACTTGGAGCCGTGACCATCATGGTGGGCGCTGCTATCCATATCGTTGACTCCTCGATTAGTGGATTCGGTTTGACGGCACTGGCTCATGCCTGGGCGAATGCGCACGCATCGGAACAAGCCAGCCTCCTGCTAATCGCCGATACGCTTCACTTTGTCTTAAACGGGACATGGCCGAGCGTACACAGCTACTTTCATGGCGTGCCCTTCATCTTGGCTGGACTGGCGGTGGTTTTTAGCCGCCGTTATCCAGCATGGCTCGGCTGGGTTGGTGTCGTTGGCGGTGCTGGTTCGCTCGTCGGCGGGATGCTGATGTTCTTCGGTGTGAGCTTAGGTAGGCAGCGGCTTTTTGTCGTGTTCGCACAGATCGTGAGCCTCTGGATGGTGGCAATGGGAGTTCTGATGTGGCGTCGCGCGAGGATGGTGCAAAACCATCAATGAGGAGAGAGCCATGGATCCGCGAGCAATTTTTGGAATCAACATACTGGTGAGTTTTGTGAGTGCTATCGTGATTGCAAAGCTCTACGTCTGGCCGTGGCTTCGGCTTAAGAACGGGCACGACTCCCTAATTTGGTTGGTGGCGCCTCATATGTTTCTGCGTTTCATCGGACTCAGCTTTTTAGTGCCTGGGGTTGTCTCTCCGCGATTACCAGCAGCCTTTGCTGTTCCTGCTGGGTATGGAGATTTCGTTGCCGGAGTACTTGCCATCATTGCCACGCTCGCCCTTTCGAGACGCGCTAGCTGGGCCACTTTGATCGTTTGGCTCTTCAATATTTGGGGCGCGGCCGATCTCCTATTCGCATTTTACCAGGGAGCTCGGACGCAACTTGACCCTGGCGCGCTTGGGGCAGCCTTTTTCATTGTGACCGCAATCGTCCCACCCCTGCTCGTCACGCATGCTCTGATCTTCCGGGTTCTCGCCTTCAAGCACAGTCGCACGACCTAACTTTGGTTGAGCGACAAACATGCTTTTGAAGGAGGGTCCCATGACAACCACAACGGCGGCCGTCTAAAGCCGCTTGAAAAGGAGACACTATGAGTCAACGCTTGAATTACTTTGAACAATCTCCCGAGCTGACAAACAAACTATTTGAGTTTGGTCAGGCTGTTAAGAAAAGCTCGCTGGGAAATACCTTAATAGACCTGGTAAACATAAGAGCTTCACAGCTCAACGGGTGTGCCTTCTGTCTTGATATGCATTGCAAAGAAGCCAAGATTCATGGGGAACAGGAGCTGCGCAATTATCACATCCCGATATGGCGAGAGTCCGCGCTATTCTCCGAAACTGAAAGAGCAGCGCTGGAGTGGACCGAGGCCGTCACCAAGCTCACCGAACATGGCATTCCTGATGAATTGTACGATCGCGTCCGCGCCCAGTTGAGCGAGACGCAAATTTCGGAATTGACTTTCGCCATCGCGGTTATCAATGCATGGAATCGTCTCAACATCAGTTTTAGGACGGTGCCGGGCTCGTTCGACGAACAACTGGGTCTGACAAAAGCTGGATTGAGCTATTCCCCGAGATCCGCGAAGGCGTGAAAGGAGGCCTTGAATCCAGCAATTTAATCCCCCTGCAGATTGGATTCGTTCCAGAAAACCCTAGTGCGGGCTTACCCGTCGCCAAGGCTTGTTTCCGTTAACCATATCTTTCGAATTGATGTCGAAATGATGGTTATCTTCGTCGATCCGGAAATCCTGTCGGTTTCCAGGTAGCGCAAACGATTAACAAATAGGAGAGAACAGTTCGGCAGCATTACGAATGATTTCAAAGGAAACAGACAAGGAAGGAGTGAACGGAAACATGAGAAAAATAATTGCAGCCCTGCGGGTGTCGGTGGACGGCTTCATTGAGGGACCGAATGGAGAACTCGATTGGGCAAAGGCCAACGATGACGAGACATGGAACGATGTCTTTGAAATGCTAGCGTCAGTGGACACCTGCATTCTGGGTCGCGTGATGTATCCCCGGCTATGAACAATACTGGCTTGCGGTGCTGGCCATGCATGGCTATCAGGTGCTCGAGGCGGCCAATGGCGGCGCGGCGCTTTTGATTTGCGAGCGTCACACAAAGCCGATTCATTTGCTTGTCACTGATGTCGTGAATGCCTGAGATGAGCGGACGCGAGTTAGCCGATCGGCTGGCTCAACTACGGCCCGACATGAAGGTGATCTACATGTCCGGTTATACGGATGACGCCATCGTTCGCCAGGGAGTCTTGAATGAGGGGGCAACCTTCATCCAGAAACCGTTCGCGACTGACGCTCTAGCGCGCAAGGTAAGAGACGTGTTAGATGCACCAAAGAAATCCCTCTAGGGCAGAACCTCGACTATGGCTAATTCAAATAACAATGCAGCGACCCTTGGAGATAGGCCGCAAGACTCAACGCCACCACCCCTATTGATCCACTCTTTAGCCTTTTGACGGTTGATTCTCACTTGTCGACCTAACCGGATCACGACAACGGGCGGCAGACTTGGTAGCAGTTCGTAAACCCGTTTCGCTGGAACCCGCATCATCTCCGAGAATTCGGGGACGGTCATAATCGGCTGTTCTCGTTCCATCGTGTCTCCCTATAAGAAAAAGTCCGCCGAAGAACTCCTCGGCGGACTGAAGCGTATCAGAGAAAGTTAAAGCCGTGCGTGCGGCACTATTTTAGTTGAACTTTCGGGTCAGCTAGGAAAATCGCATCGCACGCGTTGGCAGCTAGCCCCATCTTCCGTCGTGCTCAACTTAATCGATGATCCATCATTTTCGGACCCGAGATTGAAGCGAAGGCTTTGAGATTCCAGGTTGGAATGTCAAAGGCTGCAAGGAGCAACACTGCGTTTGATGAAAGGTAGCCGCTATCGATATCCTTTTATTGCTAGTTCTATTTTAGTCGGCAATGGCAACTGATCTCATCAGAAACCAACCTTTCTCTATTACTGCTCTCCGAATATAATAAAAGAGACCTGCTGCGACATTCGTCGTTCAAGCTGTGATGGGGGCTAGTTCCGCTGAAAAACACCAACGAGAAAATACTTGTAGTCGATGACGACCAGGCAATTCGGTGGACGTTGAGCGAAGCTTTGCGGAGCTGGAGCTTCGTGCCCGTTGAAGCCGGCACTGTTGCTGAAGCACTGGCTCAATTCAACGGAGAATCGCCGTCGGCAGTATTGCTGGATATCGACCTCCCTGATGGTTCAGGACTGGATGTGCTGCGCCAGATAAAGCAAGAACGGCCTGAGTCGATCATTATTATGATCACTGGCAACGTGCAGGTTGATAACATTATCTCTGCCCTTCGTGGTGGTGCCTACGATTTCATCGGCAAGCCGATAAGCCTGGAGGAACTTCGCGTCACAATCCGTAACGGGATTGAAGCTCGTCATTTGCGGCGTGAAGTGGAGCAGGTAAGAAAAGAACGGGCCCGAGAGTTTAACTTCCGGCAGATTGTGGGTGAGTCTGACGCGATGAAGAAGATGCTGGGGCTTGCCGCCAAGGTAGCAGAAAGTGAAGTGTCCTCCGTACTCCTGCAAGGCGAGTCAGGCACAGGCAAGGATCTGGTGGCAAAAGCCATTCACTACGGATCGCAGCGGGCTGATAGCCCATTTATCGCGATCAACTGCGCCGCGCTTCCGGCGACGCTAATCGAATCAGAATTGTTTGGTTACGAAAAGGGAGCCTTCACTGACGCGAAGACGCGCAAGGAAGGTCTATTCGAGCAGGCGGAAGGCGGCACGCTGTTGCTTGACGAAATCGGGGAACTTGAGCTGGCTCTACAGGCAAAATTACTGCGTGTGCTGGAAGAAGGAACTTTCAGGCGTGTGGGCGGCTTAAAAGACATTCCGCTTGATGTGCGAGTGCTCGCCGCATCCAATCGGGATTTGAAAAGCGAAAGCGAGGCGGGCCGTTTCCGGCTCGACCTTTACTATCGTCTCTCAATAATCCAAATCGACATTCCGCCTCTGCGTGAACGGGGTGACGATGTCCTGCTACTATCTCAACACTACATCGAGACAATCGGCTCGCGACTACGCTTGCGCAGCAAGATCACCAACTTATCGCCGGAAGTAGTGGCAGTGTTTCGAAAATATGACTGGCCCGGCAATGTTCGTGAACTGCGCAACGTTATCGAGCGCGCTCTGATTCTCGAAGATAGCGACACTATCACCACGGAGTATTTGCCAGGGGGGCTAATAGGACAAGCGATCCCAAGTGCCGGGACTGCCTCAAGTAGCCATGAAGGCGTGGCAGCCCAGTTTACGCTCCCAACGGAAGGAGTCTCGCTCGCCGAAGCAGAACTGTCTTTCGTACAACAGGCCATCAAACGCAGCGGGGGTAACCAGACCCGGGCTGCCGAATTATTGGGAATTTCGCGCGACCAACTGAGGTACAGACTCAAAAAGCTTGAGGAAGCGAGAAGCCTCACTGCCGATGCCGAATCATGATCTCGTAATATTTAGTGACTACGATTAACACAACATCGTTTGATACAGAACTTCCCCAGGAGGAGGCTTTACAGCGCTCTCTCAAGGAATTGGCAGACATCAAGTTTGCGCTTGATGAGTCGGCGATTGTCGCCATCACAGATCAGCGCGGCATCATTAACTATGTCAACAACAAGTTCTGCGAAATCTCCAAATATTCACGAAAAGAGCTGCTTGGTCAGGACCACCGCATTATCAACTCCGCCTATCACCCGAAAGAGTTTATTAGACACTTGTGGACCACAATCGCGAGCGGCCAGGTATGGCGTGGTGAGATAAAGAACCGTGCGAAAGATGGGAGTTACTATTGGGTCGATACAACCATTGTCCCGTTTCTCAACTCCGAAGGAAAACCCTACCAGTATGTCGCTATCCGCAGTGATATCACAGAACGCAAACGAGGCGAAGAGCGAATCCGCGAGCAAGCAGCTTTACTGGATCAAGCTCAGGACGCAATTCTGGTGCGCGATCTCGAGCAGAACATTATGTTTTGGAACAAAGGAGCCGAGCGCATTTATGGCTGGACCGCAGAGGAAGCGATTGGCCGGAACGCAGCGGAACTACTCCTTAAGCAGCCGTCTCTCCAGTTTGAAAATGCCCGGCAAGCCGTCATCGACAAGGGCGAATGGAGAGGTGACATTCGTCAGTTCCGCCGCGACGGCGCCGAGATTGTTGTGGAGAGTCGCTGGACGTTGGTACGCGACGATCAAGGAGCGCCAACTTCAATACTCGTGATCAATACTGACATCACCGAGAAGAAGAGCATGGAGGCGCAGTTTCTTCGCGCTCAGAGAATGGAATCCATCGGCACCCTCGCCGGCGGTATCGCCCACGATCTTAACAATGTGTTGTCACCGATCCTGATGGCAATCGATATGCTCCAGTTGAAAGCAACTGACGAGACGACCAGGAGATGGTTGGAAGTCTTGCGCACCAATGCCGAACGCGGTGGCGATATGGTACGTCAGGTCTTATCGTTCGCCAGGGGCGTGGAAGGTGAACGCGTGGCGTTGCAGCCCAAGCACCTAGTAAAAGAGATCGTGAAGATTTTGCGTGAAACACTGCCCAAGTCGATTGAAATCAATTACCAGCTACCTGGAGACCTGTGGATAATTTCGGCTGACGCAACTCAGCTGCATCAGGTGCTGATGAATCTCTGTGTCAACGCACGCGACGCCATGCCCGAGGGTGGTTCCATTTCGATCAAAGCAGAGAACACTTTGGTGGACGAAAACTACGCTCGAATGCACATCGAGGCCAAGCCGGGCCCATTTGTGCTTGTTACCGTTTCCGATACCGGACCGGGAATGTCGCCGGAAATCCAGAGTAGAATCTTCGAACCGTTCTTCACTACAAAGGAAATGTCAAAGGGCACGGGGCTGGGACTCTCAACTGCGCTGACAATCGTAAAAAGCCATGGCGGCTTCATGAACGTCTATAGCGAAGTCCATAAGGGAAGTCAGTTTGCTTTGTACCTTCCGGCTCTCGACGCGCCCGGAACGGTCGAGGCAGGCGCTTTACAAACGGATCTTTCCACTGGTAATGGCGAGTTGATCCTGGTAGTTGATGACGAAGAGGCGATTCGCGAGATAACTCGCGGCACACTTGAGTCCTTTGGCTACGAGGTGCTCACGGCGAGCGACGGCACTGAAGCCGTAGCGCTTTATGCGGACAGAAAGAACGAAATTGCGGTTGTGCTGACTGATATGATGATGCCTTTTATGGACGGCCCGGCAACCATTCGCGCGCTGCAGAAGATGAACTCTGAGATCAAGATCATTGCCGCCAGTGGTCTGGCCGGGGGCCACAAACCAGGCGAGGCTTCACTTGAAGGAGTCAGAGTTTTCTTGAGCAAACCTTACACCGCCGAGAAGCTACTCAAAGCTCTTGCCGAGGTCCTAAAATCTTAGGGTGATGGATCAGCCTCCCACTGAGTACATCCACTCAGGTTTGCGAAAGAGTTCTCAGCAACAGCTCTTGGCAAACGCTCTTCCTGCGAATCTCGAACGGCACACGCATTGCGAACTCATTGGGTGGTGAACCCGTGCGAGGTGCGGGTGTCAACTGGTTGCTGGAGCGTGCTATGACAAGAATACTGAGTGAGGCGGAAGCGCGGAACTTAATCGCTGGTGGCAAAATCGGGCGTCTCGGCTGTGTTGACAACGGCGAGCCCTACGTTGTGCCAATCAATTACGTGTTTGAGGACGAGTCGATCTATAGCCACTCCTTGCCAGGCCGAAAGATTGATGCCATGAGGACGCATTCACGCGCCTGCCTTCAGGTAGACCAGATTGAGAATGATCTGAAGTGGAGAAGCGTTATTGCATATGGCAACTTTGAGGAAATTCGTGTGCCGAGTGACCGGCGATCCATCCTGAACAAGCTGCTTGTTCGATTCCCGCTGCTGACGCCAGTTGAATCGGTGATGGCACGAGACGCGAGTGCGCCGGACACCATTGTGTTTCGCATAATCGTCGATCGCATTACTGGCGTGGAAGAGCGATGAGCAAAGATTCAGAGAGAGCGAGGTTGTGAAAGACGATAATTGAACGAGCGGCGTTTCCTTTCCCAGCCTGAATCCCGACACACGCACCGCTACGTGATTTAGATGGAACATGAACACTCGGTCGAAGCGATCAAAGAACGGCTAGCCGCCGGACCAGCACATAACTATCTGCGCGACTGGATCTACGGCGGGATCGATGGAGCGGTCACGACGTTTGCAGTTGTGAGCGGTGTAGCCGGCGCGCAGCTTTCTCCCTGGATCATCCTGGCTCTCGGCTTTGCTAACCTGTTTGCCGACGGCTTCTCAATGGCCGCTAGTAACTTCCTGGGTACTAAAGCCGAGCAGGATGATTTAAGTCGCCTGGAGGAGATAGAGAATCGTCACATCGATTTGGCGCCCGAAGGTGAACGCGAAGAAGTCAGACAGATTTTTCAGTTGAAGGGATTCGCCGGTGAGGATTTGGAGCGCATTGTCCGGCTGGTAACTGCTGACCGTAAACGTTGGATTAGCACGATGCTGACTGAAGAATATGGTCTGCCGCGCGAGATACGTTCTTCCTGGATGGCAGCACTCAGCACATTCAGCGCGTTTCTTTTCTGCGGGCTGGTACCACTGCTGCCCTTCCTGTTCAGAATCACCAATGCGCTTCAAGTCTCTATGCTTATGACAGCGGTTGTATTCATCGCCATCGGCTCAGCTAAGAGCCGGTGGTCTACGGTCTCCTGGTGGCGTTCAGGCCTCACTACATTATTCGTCGGGGCGATTGCGGCTGTCCTGGCCTACACAACGGGCGTCTTGTTGAAAACCCTCTTGGCGTGAGTCGGGGCATCCGTTTAGCGCAAATGGAGCAGGCTGGTAATTCCGTCAGCAGACTTGATGCGTAGCGCAGTATCTATGCCACGGTCTGTTTGCTGGAGCTGCACCAAAACCGGAGTCGAGATCATATGTGTGACATGGTTGCTCGGCGCTGACGCCATCATGATCTCGATCTTGTCGCCCCTGTTGGTCTTGTCGACTTTGTCGGTCAATTCTGCGGTAATGCCCGTCAGGAACATGTGGCGTTCTTCAATTTGGTCGCCGATGTCCGGGCTAAATACCTCAAGCTCCACCTCCCAGCCTTGTTGTCTGCGGCTTATGTTGTCGAAAAATCTGCGCCACTCCGCTCGTGGTATTTCTCGTGTTTTCATCGTGGTCTCCGTCATCCTTGAATTCGGATCTCATCATTGGATGCTGGGTGCACTATTTGTGCCACGCTCCTTCCTAAACTGAATCGCGCCATCTCGCGTCTGAAAGACAAGGATTTCGCCGCGCTTCTTTGCTGGCGAGAAAACTTTGGCTGTCCGGTGCGCGAAAAACCCCGGCAGTTGAGTAATACCTCGCACCTGACGCTGAATCGCCGATGGTGATTCGGCAAAAGCTTCGTAAACAAAACACCTATCACTGGTACGAGCGGTGCAGAACACCTGGAGATTCAAGGCGAGACGAGGCCGCGCCGCGGTCCAGTGCAGGAGCGTCTATGAAAATCTTATTGGCTGTTGACGGTTCGCTATGCAGCAACAGAGCAGTTGAAGAGATCGCCCGCCGACCATGGCCGGAAGGCTCAGAAATCAGGGTGCTCACGACGTTTGAGCTGCCCATACCGCCGGCGCCGGACTCCTGGGCCATACGGCCGAGCTATTTTGAAGAATTGGATCGCGCGGCTTCGAAGCATGCGGAAGAGATCGTGGAGCAAGCGGTAACAAAACTCAAAGCCGCAATAGGACCCGAAGCAAATATTGAGGGTCAAGCGGTGGCGGGTCCGCCTCGGGTGATCATCCTGGAAGAAGCGGAGCTTTGGGGCGCGGATTTGATCGTGGTCGGCTCGCATGGATATCGCGCGTGGGAGCGGTTCCTGCTCGGGTCGGTCTCGCAATCCATAGTTTCGCATGCGAAGTGCTCCGTTGAGGTAGTTCGTTGCCCTACCCACCGAGTCGCTACCCAAGAACCAGCCACAGTAAAAGAAAAGGGACGGTAGCAATGGCCAACGTATTGATACTGGGCGGAGGCTTCGGCGGCGTTGTGGCTACAGAACGTCTTGCTAAAGAGTTGGGTGACGAGCATCAGATCACGCTGGTGTCGCGAAGTCGGCGCTTTATCTTTTATCCGGCGCTGGTGAGGTTGGCCTTCGGGAAGTGTCAGCGCGAAGATGTCTCGTTCGATCTGCGCGAGACCATGCTGAGCCGGAGAGTGAACTTTATTGAGGCGGAAGTCGCACGCATCGACCCTTTTGAACGCAAGGTAACGATCGCGCATGGCGAAGTTGAGGGACGCCTTTCCTACGACTATCTAATTTTCGCGCTCGGTCGGCGGTTAGCCACTGAACGCATTACGGGTTTCTTTGAGCACGCCCATCATCTTCTGAGCGTAGAAAAAGCGCTCAGGTTTGGTAAAGCTATCGCTGAGTTTCATGAGGGAAGAGTGGTCATCGGTCAGTGTCCCGGAGCGCGATTACCGGTTCCCGTCTACGAAACTGCGTTCGCGTTGTCACGACTGCTCGACGAGCGCGGCGAGCGTGACCGTGCAAGAATAACAATCATCAGCCCCGACCCCCCCGCTTTCGAAAATTCCGCTGTCACCATCGCGCTAAAAAAAGCACTCACTGCTCATCACATTGAGTTCCGACCCGATTTCCCAATCGACCGAGTTACAGCTGGTGCTGCTACCACAAGCACTGGCCACGGAATTAACTTCAACCTCTTGATGCTGTTGCCGCCATTCCAGGGATCGCCGGTGGCATCGTATCTGGGCCTTACCGACGACGAATCGTACATCAATGTCGATTCGACCATGCGCGTCGTTGGGATTGAACAAATGTATGCAATCGGCGACTGCGTAAACTTTAGCGGTCCTAAGATGGGCCACATGGCCGTACGCCAGGCCGAGGTTGCGGCCACAAACCTGGCCGCCGAAATCAAAGGGCGCCAGCCGATCTCACACTATCTTCATGAGATGAGTCTCGTCATTGATGAGGGCGGCAGCGACAGCATGTACGTTCACAAAGATATATGGACCGATGAACCTGCGAATGTTAGACAGGGCCGCTTCTGGCGTTGGGCAAAACTTGCGCAGGAAAAATATTGGGAGACTACGCATTCGTAGTGAATACGGGACCCGCCTCAGGTGGATATTCCTTGGCCTCTGGAAATCCAAATACCGCAGTTCTTTTGAGCGTTTTTCCACATAGAAAGCGAAACTTTCCTCAGTTCAACTCCAGATAACGCCTCAACCAAACGAATTTACCCAATTTTCCTCGGCATCTTCGTTGCATTGTGAGAGTTGGCGACTACGTGATCTTAATGGAGGCAAGCGCCATGAGCACAAATTCAATTCGTTTGATTGAGGTTCCTGTTGAAGGAAACGGGGGGCTGGTGTGGAATCGCCTGCAGTCCGAAAGAGAAGACATTTGCGAGGCTCTGGTCAAAGAAGAGTTTCTCCCCGATTCTGAAACTCAGCCGGGACCGCAGGGGATGTCAAATGATGCCGCAATGCACGATGCAAACTGGCATCGGGAACTCCTTCAAGCGCGGTTGCGCAAGATTGACGACGCACTCGATCGATTGATGTCAGGTTCCTATGGCAACTGCAGCAAGTGCGGCAAGTGGATTGAAGACACCAAACTCGAGTTCGATCCAGCAATTGCGTTCTGCCTTGGCTGCTGGGAGCGTGAACAGCATCGCCCCGGCACTAACCGCTTATCCGACGGCAGCCAAACTAAGCCCCAGCGTGTTTTAGACTGCGATCTACTGGATCACTCAACCGAGACCGATTCCTCACGGGCCAGCCTGGCGCTGCAGACGCTCGCACCCTTCGCTACGATTTGCGTGCAAACGCTCCACAGCGAATATCGGATCTTCCTTCTCGATCCCGGGATGGGGCGTGCATTGGTGGAAGGCGGACGTCACTTTGTCGAACCCGTCGAAGCAATGATCTGTGGTTCTGTCTCGCGTGACTCAACGATCAAAAACGGCGAGATTGCCATTGGACTTCGCATAGAAATGTGGGCCGGCGGCAAACTTGTCAGCACATCACCAGTTCAGTCCTTCCACGTCGAGCAGCTCGCCACTACTGAACGTGCGTCATTGTGTGGGCGATAAGGATGAAGATGAAAGTAAACGTTTTTTACCGCTTCAAACTCGAAAGCATTTCCGACGCCTATAGGCTTTTTGGAGAGCGAACAAACGGAGTGTTGAAAGTAGCAATTCAGCCCTAAGCAGCCAAACGCATTGCGCGTTAGAAATGGATGCTGCCATGAAAACGGTAGAGATGCTCAACCGCCGGGATATGAACCGTCGCACCTTTTGCAATCGAGTGGTGATGACTTCAGTCGGGTTAGGTTTGGCGACGCACGATCTGGAAGGTGAGACAACAAAAGGACAAACTCCCTCGCTCGCTTATCCACCGTCAAAAATCGAAGGCGCGGAACAGGTGCCAGCGGGTTCGTTTCTCTATTTCAGCGAACCGGAATTAGCGTGGTATCCGATGGGTAAAGACAGTGCTTATCATCAAGCTGCGCGGCAGTAGCAAAGGGCCATCCCACAGAGACTTACCTCTGGTGCAAGATCAAACACGCTGTAAGTGAAGGTCATCCCTACCCTGAAATCCTGAACTACGCGGAGAAGCAGGCGATAGATCTCATCAGCCTCGGCGCGCATGGTGCCGGTTTTGGCATGCGCACGTTGTTTGGATCCAACGTCGATCGCGTGTTGCGACAGGCGCCCTGCCCTGTCCTGGTCGCGCGCCCACTGAAGCCGGCAGTGTGTGGGAACCTGGCGAGCTACCGCGCTAATTCTTGCGCGGATGACATTCTACGCACTGAAACATCGATATGTCGCCGAGATTTACTGGGTGTTTGAACGGCTCGTTAGCCTTGTGGCAGCTTTCGCATTTGCGGTCAGCAAGGCCGCCTAGATCGACCGGGTGCTGAATTGATACCGTCTTAAGAACTGTTGAAGGATGAGCCGAGTCGGACAAAACCGTGTGACAGATATTGCAGTTGTTCGGAATGACCTTGCCTGTGTTATTGACATGCTCGCCGTCGTGACACCGGAAACAACCTGAAGAATAAAGGTGGCCGATATTGTTTGGGTGAGTTTCCCAATTAGTCTTCATCTCCGGAAAGAAATAGGTCTGATAAATGCTCTGGGTCTCACCGATCGCTTTCTTAACCGCATCTCCTCTTTGGCTATACACTTCGCTGTAGTTCATTCGATAAAAGTTGTCAAGACTCGCGGCGATCCTTTTGACGGCCTCATCTTCTGTTGTGTAAGGCTGATTCAAAGAGGCGATCGCTTCACGCTTGAGATAGGGCAACGAAGGATCGAGTCGGCCCGCGCCAAACGATTGGTCCACCGCGACGTCCGGCGGCAAATAAACATGTGCTGGGCGATTATGACAATCAATGCAATCCATGCGGCGCTTGTCTGCCGTTGCAATTTGCTCCGAGCTTAGAGGCCGGTTGCGATCGTAGTACTCGATAACGTTTCCCTGCCGGTCCTTGACGCGAATCCAGGGAATCACTTGCCGGTGACTATCCGACGCAATGTAGGACATCTCGTTGGCTAGATTCATGTGCCAGTGGATGCCGGCAACCGGTCCGGCTCCTTTATCGCCTCCGCCGACGTTGATTAGCATCCGCGTCTGTCGCAAAGAGTTTTGCTCGTCATAGCCGTAATGGTTAAAAGTTTTGAGCTGAGCCCCATAAAACTTCGAGGGCCAGTGACACTGTTCACAGGTTTCGTTTGCCGGACGCATGGTGTGAACCGGCGTATTGATTGGTTTTGAATACTTACCAAAAGCCAGTGAGTAAAGCTGACGAGCGCCGTTGAGTTTCGAACGTGCATACGACTCGGCTCCCGATCCCACGTGACAGTCAACGCAGCGAATCCTGGCGTGCGAGGTAGCTTGGAAAGCTACGTACTCAGGTTTCATTACTGAATGGCACGTCTTCCCGCAGAATTCCACCGACTCGCTGTACTCATAGGCACGATAGCTGCCGAAGGCGCTCATGAAAATAAAAATGAACGAGAAGGCGACTAGAGAGAATGCCACTCGGCGTTGGCGCGGATCGTTCAAATCAATTTTCGGATACGCCGCAATTTCAGATTCCGGTCTTAGCCTGCGCCGGCGCCGCTCGAAGAGCATGCCGGCCACAATTATGACCAGGCCCAGGATCAGAAACGCCGGCAAAATTACGTACGTGACAATGCCGAGGTAGGGATTCTCGGCAGCCTTTGTGAACTCAATTGAGAAAAGCAGAATGATACTGGCGAGACTGGCGGCAACAATCAAAGCTCCCACGAAGCTGATATAGTTGCGAAAAAGGGTTGGTGATTTTACCGTTGCTTGCGCTTCATCGCTCATGAGTTTTGTCCTGGCGTCGTTATGGCGAACGGCTCGCGTTTGCTTAAATACAAATACGCACGCCTCTCCATGCGTGCTCGCCGTTGTTACGGCAAACAACATAGAGAGGTATGCTAAAAGCTCAAGTCTCGAAGCGAACGGAGCGGTATTACTGAGCAGTCTTTAACTGCTTCATGTATTCAACCAGCCCTTTCGCTTGCTCTGCGGTAACACCTTTCTCGCCATAAGCCGGCATGTTCGGCGGCTTCTCAGGCTTCTTGCCTTTCATAACAATGTCGATCATTTGTTCATCTGGGATGGTCGCGTCAAACTTCTTCTCAGCCTTTTGCCCGTGGCAAGCCACGCACTTCGTCTTGTAGAACGGGGCCGGATCGGAAGCCTGCACCTCGCCTTGTGCGGTTACGCTGATAATCAGACCCGCTGCAAATAGTGTCGCCGCTACGATGCCAATTGCCATTTTCTTTAGTTCGCTCATGTTGTCATCCTTTACCAACTATTCGTCAGCGGTTGTTCCGCTACAAAGCCTCTAGTGCACAGGCCGTGCCGCGCGGTTTTCTCCAAAAAACCGAACAAAAATGGGCCCCGCATCCGTTTAGAGCGGGCTTTCGCACGTTAGGTGCGAAACTTTCCGCAACCCGTTTCCCCGAGAAACACTCTCTAAAAGTGCCAGGCAGAGCCCTTATGGCATCGTATGCAAGCCGAAAAATCGTCACCCCCAAACGTCCTTTTCCCGTTATGGCAGGTCGCGCAGCTCGAAGTTACCTCCGGCGCACGATGATTGAGAGCGACCGGACTTATCACCTGTCTTCCCAGCGGCAATCCGGCACGGACTCGGTGACAATCAGGGCATCTCAAATTCTCCGACGAGTCATGCTTCGCATGGCTGAAACCCACTCGAAAGGCGGCTGCTCGCTCAGTGGTGCGAACCAAACGACCAAGCTCATGACAGGTGCTGCACGAGGAGATATTGCGGCCATTCGATTGGGCCTGAGGCGTGTGGCAGCTAAAGCAAACCATGTGGGCGTTAAGCCCGCCAGGAATCGAAAGCGCCACACCCCCGCGACCTTGCCGATGGCAGGTTGCGCAAGCCGCCCTCGCAGCCAAGTGGCGAGCATGATCGAACTTCACATTGAAGCTCTGCAATCGAGGAAAAGCCTTAACCAATCCTGCTGTTTTATTCGTGTGACAGATGCTGCAAATTGGACTATTTGAATCGCTGAACTGCTGGGCGTGGCATCCAGCGCATGGAGCATGTCCGGCCTTTCCCGGGAGTGTCGGGCGAGCTGAATTGTTTTCCCGGCGATGACAGAGCAGGCACGGTAGGCGTGCGTGTTGTGGACTGTCATGTTTGAATTTGGAGAAGTCACCCCTCGTCTGCTGAGTTTCCGGCAAGCTCATTGGCAGAATATTTTCTCTATTGAGTCTCGAAGCAGAAACCGAATGGGTCAACATCCAAGCGAGGATAATTGCAGCGACTAGAGTTGCCGCTAGCGCGGTCAAGGACGATCCGCAAATCGGACGGAACAAACGCAAGATTTTTCCCGAATCCTTCATCGTCTAGCTGTCTGCCTTACTCACTTCATCGCTGCCTTCAGAATCGCGTCAACGTGACTGGCTGGCAATAGTTTATTGCCAAACACGATGTGGCATTTGGCACAAACAAAGTTTACGTTAGTCTTCCTTTGAGCGATCTCATAGTTGAGTATGCCGCCTTCATCTGTCGTGGCTGTAACGTGGCAACCTTCGGCACCACCGCATGACTTAACTGGCACCTTCAACGTCTTAACATCGACCGTGTTCATTACGGTTAGGGTGTGACACTTAGTGCAGCTTAGATCCCCGTGCACTTCATGACGAAAAGCTCCAGCTGAAAAGCGATTGCGCCAAGCGGTTAATCTCCACCAGTCATCGATGCCAATCTTCTTCGCTAACTGTGAATCAAAATCTGCCGGCGGAGGGATCGGAGAAAGCTTGTGACAGCCGTCGCAGTTTTGTGGCAAAGGAGCGAGTTCGCTCTCCTGGTTGTGACAGGTGAAGCATGCGGCATGCGTGGTTGGTCTGGTTTTGAAGGTACCCTTTTTTAACCAGAACGAGTCGTCAATATCTCCGGGTGGTTTCGTAACAAACTCGTCGTCCGACTTGCCTTGTGGCTGATGAGTCTGGTGACAGACCGAGCAGCTCTTGGGATCGCTATCTTCCCGTCGCAAAAAATGACGACCAAATGAAGCGCGAACGAAGAGTCCTGATTCAACTGGCCCTCGCGGTAAGGTTCTTGAGATGACGTCGAGGTGTTTGTCATGCGGAAAATACACTCGAAAATCTGAAACAAAGTCCTTGGCCTTGGCCGAAGAAAGAAATTTGTCGCCGAGACTCGGAAACGCGTACCGCGATGTCTCAACTGGAGTCGCGTTGAAGTGGCAGTCGTAACAGATTCGCGGCACTGGTCGCTCACGTGCAAAGAACTGTTGCCGATGGCAATTCAAGCACGATTGATGTTCTGGGTATTCCGTTACGTCCGGGAAGGCCTCATCACCTTTGCGCACTTCCTTCCAGTTCTTTGAAGGAAACCTGTGACAGGACGCGCATGACAACTTCTCCTGGACGACGTGAGTGTCATGAGCAAATCGCGAATAATCCACTTGGGGATTCTTCTGTGCTGCGGGTTTCACTGCCTTTTTCGCAGGAAGGCGTTGCACGGGTCTCTGCGCTCCTCCGGCGGTGAGCGAAATCATGGCGGTGGAAACTAAGTGAACCGACAAGAACAGAGCTGAGCCAATCGCAAACAATGCTACCCGCCTAACTGGCTGCTTCTTTGCCCTTTTGTCTCTGAACATTGATGGTCTTGGCGGCCCACATCTAAATACGGCAAACTCCGGCGCCCCTCCCTAATTTGGGAAACCGGAGATGACTGCTTTAAAAACTGCCGAAAACTATGACGCAGTTATTCCTTGCGACCAAAGTAAAGGCGCAATGATGTATAAGGCAGATGCGCGTGATAGTTCTGTGGACGGGGTCCGACAAGCGGACTCTCGCGATAGTTGTAGTATTGATATCCGAGATTCCAGTCCAGTCGCCGATTGATCTTGATCGCCAGGCGAGCTTCAGGCGACTGAAAGCTCATGGGATAAGAATTAACCAGAATGCCCGGGCTTCCAGTCGGATCAGCCAACCGGGTACCCTGGCCGTTGTCCTTGTTTATGCGATAAGCCGCAAACAAGGTAACTCGGCGACGAAGTTGCGCCGTAGTGTCGATAAAAAAGAAATTGTTTCTTACGAAGTAAAGGCTGTGGCCTAAGGGATGGCGGACGCTATTGAAAAAATAGTCAATAACTGCGTTGCTGTTGAGCCAATTGTAATTGTAGCCCGTGCTAAATGAGACTTTGGAAGTCGGGCTCCAGTCAACCGATGAAGTAAATATGCGTGATCTCGTGGCCACGCCAAAATCTTGTAATGAGACACCGGCTATCTCCGAAGGATTAGCGTTGTTCTTCGTGATAATCGCGAGGTTAAAGGAAATTTTCTTGTTCGGTGTATACCTGCTCTTGGCTCGAATATTTGTGTAGTCGTAATTCCCGATGCGGGTGAAGACGTTGTCGGCCGTACCGTGTTCGGCGTCGAAATAGATGGTCCAGTTGCTTGCGGGCCGCGCCTTGAACCCGCCGAAGAAGGCGTGAGTGTGGTTTTGTTCTTCGTCTATGGTCGAAGTGCGCGCCGGTGGGGGCGTCACCGACCCATTCGAGCTGAGCGTAAATCCGTCAAAGCGTTCCTCGATGCGCCTGCTTCCGTAGCGATAGCCGAAGTGCATCGAATAGCGTGCATTAAACTGGTAGTCGCCTTCAAGGGTGTTCTGGTATTTCCGATATTTGGTTATGCGATGCGCGTCCAAATTGCTGAAACCGATGGTGTCGGTTCTCAATGTTGGCCCGGCGCCGCGCGTGATTGAGAAGAAGTCGCTAAACACTGCTAAGCCATCGATCGTGAAGTCTTCGACCCGAAATGTGTTTGAAATTCGCAGTTTATCCGTTGCAAAAAAAGTGACCCCAATATCCCCAAGCGTATTTGGTCGTTCAGCATTTCCAATGATGTTGTATTGGCCGAGGTTCAGAGTGTTAGGTGTGGCGGCCAGCGGTCCCGGCGGCCAGGCAGTAACTCTCGGATTGAAGTTCCGGCCGGCAAAGTTTTCGATGAAGGCGAAGCTGGAGTTCGACTTGCTATAAACGATACGCCCGGTGATATCGAGCTTTTTGGCTACTAGAGTGTGGGCGCTGAACCGTGTGTAATTAACGCCGCCGCGAGCTGGTTCGTCGCGCGTGAAACTCGTGAAGCTGGCAACCGCAGGATTCCGGTTGATCCCGGCGGTCGGTCCGAGACTTATCGAACTGTCATCGCGAAAACGGCGGAACCCCTGCAGGAACGAAAAATCGATTGGCCCAATTTGGCCGTCGGCGCCAACGCGGAAGTCATTAGCGCGCGATCGAAGCTCCGATAGCAAATTAAATTCATTTCCGCCAACGTGGTAATTGGTGAATGCCGGCCCGCTGTATCGCTCGGGTGAATATCCAATATTGAAACGGATTACTTTATTCTTCGGTAGCAGCGTGAGATCGAAATCTCCCATCTGGGTGCGGGTGTTGTAACCGTGTTCACCAGTTATGGGATTAGGCGGAACACTGAAACTGGCAGGCGAAAAAATCCAGTTTGGGTTGGCCAGATTATTGAGAAACCTGAAATATTTGAACCGCCGGTAGGTGGCGTGGAAGCGATACCATTCAGGCTTTTCGACATTCACCCTTAGATTACTGTAGGGATCTGAGCCCCAACCTGTGGAAGTCACCAGTAGGGTGTCAAAGAGTTCGCCTTTGCCGTCCTTGGAGCGAACCAAAAGGCTGCTGTCGAACAAACGGGGTCCTGCTTTGTAGTTCAAGTCACTTCGGTATTTGTTGAGGTCGCCTACGACTCTCTGGCCGCGATAGCCAAACTCCAAACTGGAGATGATGGTGTAGTCACCTGCATCTTCTCCTGCCTCGACAGCGGAAGTCTCGGTCTTAACTTCGGGAGACTTTTTCGGAGTAGGGCTGGGAGTGAGTTGTTGTGCGGATGCGGTGGACGCCACAACCAACACACCAAGAGCCATCGCCGTTACAATCGAAGTAATTTTGATCTTCATAGCGATTTCCCTGGTGACCGTAAGACTCCAAACCGAAATCTTCATCCAGGCACACGTCACCTAAAGAAGACCGGACTTGAATGCGATCCGTGAATCTTCACGTGACAGGCCGTGCAGTTATTGTACTGAGCGTTCAGATTGTGCTGCGGGCCTAAAGGCTCGTCTGCTCCGACGCCATGAGCGACGCTGTGGCATGTCAAACAAAGCTGGCTGACAACATTGAACCTTAACAACCTGGGATTGGATGAGCCATGCGGCGTGTGACAGGCGGAGCACCCTTCAGTTTTCAGAGGCGCATGTTCAAACGTGAAGGGGCCTTGCTTGTCCGCGTGACACTTAATGCAAGCGGCATCGGCGCCGGTGGCGAGCCTCGTTTGCTTGAGTTCGAAACCGCCATGTGGATTATGGCAATCACTACATTTCATCACTCCCTCAAGAACCTTGTGATGAAACGGCTTATTGAAATCTGGCTTCGTTTCACTATGGCAACTCATGCAGAGCTGTGGCTCACCGGCCTTCAACATGTGAATTGTGGAGAAGCCCGGCTTTTCTGCGTTTGATGCGGTTATGCGGGTGATTGACCCGGGCACGTTCTTATTTGTTGCTACTAAATGTGGTGAATGGCAATCGGTACATCCTATGTCGTTGCGCCAATGCTCACCGCGGCGGAAGTTGTTATGTTCCTCTTTTCCTGCGTGGCAGGTAAGACAAGTCTCCGACGTCTCTTTCGACGATTTAGTCTTGAAGGATATGATTTTCTTAGGATCGCCTTCTTCGGAGTGAGCTTTGCCAGGACCGTGACACGCCTCGCAACCCGTCACCTTTCCTTTCCAACTGCTTATTCTCGCCAGCCCCGAATGCGAGGTGTGAGAGAAGGCTTTGAACTGATCTTCATGGCAGTCTTTGCATGCTTCGCTACCAATATATTGATCGCTCAGATTCTGGACTACGGGTGGAGCAGCATCAGCTTTTGCGGCAGTTAACTGCGAGGAATACAGAAGGCTCGCGCAAGTGAGCAGCGCAAGAAAACTTATGGCTATGATTGCAGATATTCGCGTTTTTGGGGGAATCACTGCTCGTCTCCGCTCGTTAGGATCGGATAGTCAGTCGAGATCTCAGTTGCACGACAGTAACCATACGGCAAGACTCGTGCCGACTTACATGGAATCCCTAATGTTCGTTTCTGCTTGATTGGGCGAGAACTTACGCTCGATTGAAGGGTGAACTTGCGAGCTTTTACGCTAGAGCTTGCGTAACTTTCCACACCAGCGTTTAAACGGGGGCATGCTATCAGAACGTAGCGATGATCGGCAGTGATCGTCAAGGAGCAGGCTCGCCAACTGAGTTGAAGCCGAGCAAGAGTCTCTTTCGGACCGCGATCTTCGGCCAACACCTTGCGGCGCAAGTGTTGCGGGACTCAAAACGATCGGAGGTTGACTACCAAGCGGAAATTCCGGCAAATGAAGTGCCGATTTGCGAGAGATTCCCCAAAAGCTCATGTCAGAAATTTGGATTGATCAAAAACGTCTGGTGGCACATTATGGTGTTCATCGGACTTTGCGTCGCGGCTTAAGCACTTGGCTGCATTATCGCCCTTGGTGTGTCGCGCACCAGGTTTCACTGGTAACAATCCATGCCGACTCAAGCTAATCATCGTCGACCTGTGGTTATGGCCGTGGCCGCATCCGCGGGACTGACGGTTTTGATCATCGTCGGGTCGCGCAATTTGGAACACTATGATGCAGCTCTTTTCGGCTACACAGTCGCGAGCGTAGTCGCGTTTGGCGCAGTTGTATTTCGCTATGCCATCTGGCTACAGCGTCCGGCGACGCGTGTCTATTGGCGGCGTGGCTGGGCTTTATTTCGAGACCGCAAGAATTTGGTCGCCAACACAAGCAGCGCCGCGAAGACATTAGTGGGTGGATTGGCGGTTCAGAAGTTTATCTTTCGTCGCGGCCTCTCGCGCTGGCTGATGCATCAGTTGATCATGTGGGGCTGCATTATCTCAGCTCTAATAACTTTTCCGTTGGTGTTTGGCTGGGTGCACTTTGAACTTGAGGGTGAGCGAGGTTATCGCGCCTATGTCTTTGGGTTCCCGCTCAATGTGATGGACGGGCGCAGCGTGATGGGCTGGGTCACCTTTCACGCGCTCGACTTCACGGCCATCATGGTCATCGCCGGTTGCGCTATCGCGCTTCACCGTCGTTTGCATGATCGGGGCGCTATTGCTTTACAGCAATTTCTCCTCGATTTCGTTCCGCATCTGTTGCTGATTGCAATCTCTGTGTCTGGCCTGATGCTGACAGTTTCCAGCCTCTGGCTGCATGGCTACATGTATTCGTTCATCGCGCTGTCGCATCAGGCAGCGGTGATCATGACTTTGTTCTACTTACCGTTTGGCAAACTCTTTCATGTGATTCAAAGACCGGCATCTATTGGCGTGGAACTCTATCAGCGGCGTGCCCGAGAAATGCCGCAGGCTGTTTGTCCGCGCTGCGGCGTTGAGTTTGTGGCCGAGATGTGGCTGGGCGACCTGAAAACGTTGGTAGGAAAACTCGGCTTTGATTACTCGATGGGTGATGGCCACGTTTGGCAGGACTACTGCCCGCGCTGCAAGCGAGTCATACGCGGGCTGGCGTATGCCTCGTTACCGCAACGCAATGCAGAAGTATTTCGTGGCTTGCGGGTTCAAGGTACAGACGAAGAGAATTAAGCCGCGGATTAACGCAGGTAGACGCGGATAAGAAAAATGAAAAGGAAGCAACGAGGGAATTCTGCGTAAATCCACGTTTGTCCGCGGCTAATCACTTATGAGCAAGGTCACTAATCTCGCAAAGATAATCGAAGTCTACGGCCCACATTTGCACGACGCGCCGTATGGCGGCTGGCGTGCCGACCGTGTGATAGACAAAGTGGTACCGACACACTGTCCTTACTGCGCAGTGCAATGCGGCATGAATCTTCTGGTCGAGAACAATCATGTGGTCGGTTTTGAGCCGCGCTACGATTTCCCTGTCAATGAAGGCCGACTGTGCCCCAAAGGCGTAACGGCCTACTTGCAGGTTCATCATCCCGATCGGCTGTTGCATCCACTCATCAAACGAAATGGCATGTTCGAGCGCGCGAGCTGGGACGAAGCGCTCGATCTCGTTGTCTCGAAGTTCAAAGAACTGCAAACAGCGCAAGGCAAAGATTCGATTGGCGTTTATTCGGGCTCGTCGCTCACCACCGAGAAGACTTATCTGATGGGTAAGTTTGCGCGCGCCGGCCTGGGCACGCGCTACATTGACTACAACGGACGGCTCTGCATGGTCTCCGCGGCAGCGGGGAACAACAAGGCCTTTGGAATCGATCGCGCCGCCAATCCCTGGGATGACATTCCGCTGGCGGAGGTTTTGCTGATTGCCGGATCCAATTGTGCCGAGACGTTTCCGGTTTTGAACAAGTTCCTGTGGCAACAGCGTGACAACGGCGGAAGCTGGATCATTGTTGACCCGCGCGAAACTGCAACCGCGCGCCAGGGTGATCTGCATCTGCAACTGAAACCGGGCACTGATGTAGCTCTTGCGAATGGCATGCTGCACGTTTTGATCGAAGAAAATTTGATTGATCCGAACTTCATCAGTGCACGCACGAATGGCTGGGAACAGACAAAGAATCTCGTAGCTGGTTACGCGCCCCAGGTTGCGGCGGAAATTACCGGCGTGCCGGCAGAAAAGATTGTGCAGGCCGCGCGGCTCTACGGTCGCGCCAGGACTTCGATGGTCCTGCATGCGCGCGGCATCGAACACCATTCGCATGGCGTCAACAACGTGCTTTCCTACATCAATCTCGTACTGGCGACTGGAAGTATCGGTGCGCCCGGACGCGGCTACGGCACCATAACCGGACAAGGTAATGGCCAGGGCGGCCGTGAGCATGGACAGAAAGCGGATCAACTTCCGGGCCAGCGTTCAATTTCGAATCCTGAGCATCGCAAGCATGTCTGCGAGGTTTGGGGTCTGCCAGAAGAAGAACTGCCGCAAGCAGGTGTATCGGTCGTCGAGATGTTTCAGAAGATGCGCGAGGGTGAGATTCGCGGCTTGCTCTCGATTTGCAACAACGTGATGGTGAGTTTACCTGATACGAATGAAGTGAGACGGTCTCTCGAAGGCCTGGACTTCTATGTCTGCATCGATTTTTTCATGTCGGAAGGCTCGCGTTATGCCGACGTTGTTCTGCCGGGCAGCACCTGGAGCGAAGAGGAGGGCGTCACAGCCAACAGTGAGGGCCGCGTCCTGAAGATTAACAAAGCCGCAGACCCGCCGGGTGAAGCGCGCGCCGACTGGTGGATTATCCAGGAGATTGCGCGGCGGATGGGCCGGGAAAAGTATTTTCAGTTTGATAACCCCCGCGCGATCTTCGATGAGATGCGCGTAGCTTCGCGCGGTGGCAACGCCGACTACTACGGCATCACCTGGGAGAAGATCGAAAAGCAGAATGGCGTCTTCTGGCCGTGCCCTTCGGAGGATCATCCGGGTACGCCGCGACTGTTCGAAGAGCGCTTCTATCACGCGGACGGCAAAGCGAAGTTTCACGCAGTCGAATACGCACCACCCCAGGAGACTCCCGACGAAGAGTTTCCGCTGATTTTGACCAGCGGGCGGGTGGTCTACCAGTATCTTTCCGGCAATCAGACGCGGCGCATCGGTTTTCTGGTCGAGCAGTGCCCGGAACCGTATGTTGAGATTCATCCGGAAACCGCGCTGAAGTTGAAAATCAATGACGGCGAACGTGTCAAAGTTATATCGCGGCGGGGCAATGGCGTCTTTCCAGCGTTAGTAGTCAAGACGATCCGAAAAGACACGATTTTTATTCCCTATCATTGGGGCGAAGAGCTGGCTGTGAATCAACTGACGAATCCGGTGCTCGATCCGGTTTCCAAAATCCCTGAGTTCAAAGCGTGCGCCGCGCGGATCGAGAAGATTCACTCCCGGCAGCTTCCGATTCTTGGCGAAAAACGCAAAGGGGCGTCGCGTAGTGAATTTAGATGAGAGGATTTGGTCTTTGGTCTTTGATGATTAAGTTAACGCGGCTGCCTGACTCTCCAACTGTCCATTAGCCAGCGCGATAGAGAACAAAGGCCTAAGACCAAAGACGGAAGGCCACAGCTCTTATGGAAGAAACAATGTTCATTGATCCGCAGCGCTGCATCGGTTGCCGCGCTTGCGTGGCGGCTTGTCGTGAATGCGGGACGCACAAAGGCTATTCAATGATTTATGTTGACTACCTTGATCGCTCAGAAACTACTGCCACGATGCCCACCGTTTGCATGCACTGCGCAGAGCCCACCTGTGCGCTGGTTTGTCCGGCAGACGCGATCAAAAGCACCGCAGATGGCATCGTCCTTTCCGCCTTGAAGCCGCGCTGCCTCGATTGCCGTAATTGCGTAAATGCTTGCCCCTTCGGCGTACCCAAGTACAACACTGAGATGCACCTGCAAATGAAGTGCGACATGTGTTTCGATCGTACTAGTGAGGGCTTGAAGCCGATGTGCGCCAGTGTCTGTCCCACCAGCGCGATCGCGTTCGGAAAGTATGAAGACATAGTTCCGCTTCGAAGGACTAAACCGGTCAATGCACACGTTTTCGGAAATCAGAAGGTCGAGACGAAGGTTTTCCTGATGTTGCCGACCGAAGCAGAGGAGGTTGAGGTTGGTGGCTGTGGTGTTTTTGAAGGGCGGGTGAAAACTGAACAGCAACCGGCGAGCGAATCGTGGATCGACTTACAAGTGGAACAGACGGATAAGAGCAATGAGTTCTAATCTCGGCAAGACAATCGACAAGGTGCTGGCTGACGACCGATCAGACGAAAGCGATGTTCGTGCAGCGACCGCGCTGCATCAGCGTGACTTTCCTTATGACCGCGAAGAGGAGGCGCAGGTTACGCGGCGCGAGTTCTGCAACTTTCTTGGACTGACTTCGGCTGCTTTATTCGTAGGCGCGGCAGGCTTCGCCGGAAAAGCAGCATTCGACGCGCGCCGCGCGCCGCAATTTCCACCGTTGAAGGTTGCGGGCGCGGCCACGCTCGCTCCCGGCTCCTCGCTGAATTTCCATTACCCAACAACAAAAGACTCCGCAATTCTTATTCGTACGCTTGATGGTGAGCTTCATGCCTTCGGGCAGAAATGCACCCATCTTTCATGCCCGGTTTATTTCGAGCCCGCGCACCAGCGGCTTGAGTGTCCTTGTCACGACGGTGCGTTTGACGCAAAGACTGGGAATGTTCTGTATGGCCCCCCGCCTCGACCACTTGATCCGATCAGGCTGGAGCTGCGCGCTGATGGCGAGGTGTGGGCAATCGGCAGAGGAGTGGGCAGCAGCGAAGGTACGATCTAATTCGAACAAAGAAATGAAAAGCGATCAAGCCAAAGCGCGACCGATTCATAATTTCGCAGGCAAGGGCCGAACGGCTGTGGCCCAGGCGCGGCTCATTCTGCTTGTCATGGTTAACCTCACACAACTCTGGATCCTGGCGGCTACGGTTGAAGCCGCGTTGGCGCATCACTTTTCAGTACTGCTGCCGCTTGTGGTTGCTTCCGGCATTTGCCTGGTCGTTACCCTCACGTTGATTTTCTGGTGGCGCCCGGCCTCGCGCCGTTTTACCAGTTCCGGTTACTTGAAGCGATGAAGGACCCGGTCGAGGTATTGCTGGAAGACGATCATGAGTCGTTGGGCCAGTTGCTCACCGAACTTGACGCGGAGATGGCAAAGCCCAACATCGCTCGCGCCTTCGAGTTGCTCGATCTCTTCTGGGCTCGCCTGGCAGTCCACATTCGCGCTGAGCATCTGCATCTGTTTCCTGCCCTCACCGAAGCTCCCGCCTCGCGCTTCACCGGTGAAGGAGGTTTGCCAACATTTGAAGAGGCGCAAAGCATACTAGCGCGCCTCCGCTCTGATCACGATGTTTTCATGAGGGAATTAGCACTAATGATGAAGGCCATGGGCGCGATGATCGGAAACCAATTGGCAAACGTCGAAGAAGTTGAAAACTGGCGGCAGCGACTGGCTAAGATTGCGGATCGCCTGGAAGCTCACAATCTTCTGGAAGAGCACCAGGCCTACACCTGGCCGACATTACTTTTCGACCAACCAAAGCTTGCTGCATTGCTTGCTCGCATTGCACATGAACTGAAAAATCTTCCACCACGGTTTGCTAAGTAATACCAGAGTCGCATTGGACCGGGGAGTAGCCTGCGCACTGCGGAGAATTCCGCGATAGCCCCGCCAATTCGCGCAGTTCCATCAGCGAATCCTCCACAAATGTTGGCAAGAACCAACGGCACGGTCGTTGCGGAAGCACTTGTGGAATCTTTCTGCGCGCATAAAGGAGGCAGGATTGGAAAGCACAACTACATTTGCCATTGGCAGCGGAGCAAAGACTGAGAAGATGCCGGGTCACTGGGTCTTGGCGCGTTTGGGTAAGCGGGTGCTCCGGCCGGGCGGCATGCAACTCACTCGTCGCCTACTGCAAGCGCTACAAATCGAGGACACGGATGACGTGATCGAGTTCGCACCCGGCATGGGTGTTACCGCCCGACTCACACTCGAGTTAAATCCTGCTTCTTATACTGCTATTGAGCGAGACGAGGCAGCCGCGCGAATTGTCCGCAGCTACTTGCAGAAGGAACGACAGTCTTGTGTTGTCGGAAGCGCATCGGACACTGGGCTTCCCGACCAGTGCGCCACGGCAGTCTATGGCGAGGCCATGCTCACGATGCAGACCGAAGAAATGAAGCGCCAAATCGTGCGAGAGGCGTATCGTCTCCTCAAGAGCGGCGGTCGTTACGGCATTCATGAGATGTGCCTCATGTCGGATAGCCTGGACGAGAATGCGAAAAGAGAGACGGAGCGAGCGCTGACTGGCGTTGTCCATCATGGTGTAAGGCCGCTGGCCATGTCAGAGTGGCGGTCGCTTCTGAAATCAGCGGGATTCGACGTGGTATTAGTGGACACGTCGCCAATGAGTTTGTTGGAGCCAGGCCGGCTCATTCGTGATGAAGGCATCGCTGGGGCATTGCGCTTTTTCGGGAATCTGCTCCGTGACAAGGAAGCTCGGCGGAGAGTACTGAAGATGAGGTCTGTTTTCCGTCGTTATCGGGAGCAACTTGGGGCTGTCGCGCTTGTTGGTGTCAAAAACTGAGCAGTACTAAATCTGTCTGGTTACTTCAGTGGGGCGTTGAGAAACTTATTATGAACGATCAAAATGCAGTGAGACCCGCTGAGGTCAAACAGCTACTCGATCTGCTGCAATAAAGGATGGCTCGATCGTGAGTCGTGTGCTGCTGAAGAATACGGGTGGCACCGTCACGCTCTTCGCATTCGAGGTGGGTGAGGGACTAAGCGAACACACCGCACCATTCGATGCACTTGTAGTGGTCACCGACGGTGAGGCGGACATCGAGATCGCAGGCGAGAGTTTCAGGGTGAAGCAGGGGGAGACCATCATTCTGCCTGCGAACCGCCCTCATGCAGTCAAAGCAGCTACCAGGTTCAAAATGCTGCTCATCATGATCCGGGCTTAGCATCCTGCCGAAAGCACTTTGGTGAAACGTCGCATCATAGCGTTTGATACCGACGAGCACGGCGAATGGCGGGCTGCGCTTGAGTGCGGACACTTTCAACATGTTCGCCACAACCCGCCGCTCACAACGCGGTCGTGGGTTTTAACTGAAGCCGGTCGAGCCTCACGGCTTGGCTTTGAGCTCAATTGCAAACGCTGCGACGAAGAGGCCAGGCATCGCAGCGACTGAGCGCAGTCCTAAATCCCTGATCTGATGCTCGTGGAATGAAGTCAGTGCCACCGCGAGGTAGCAGGTCGGGATTAGAGCTGCCCAGCGATAAACTGCGCGGAATTCCGCGCCTGGCCTGAGAATTTTCGCAGGTTCTCCGAGCAGATCCTCAAAAACTGCCCAAAAACCAAAGGTACAGTCATTGCAATATCCGCATGAGTGCACAGACTGATGCGACGCTATATGTGAGCATCCTTCGACTTAATCATGACGAGGTCCCTTATGAAATCATTCAAACCGGGCGCGGCCTTCGCGCTTTTTCTTTCTACTACCGCGTTTGCGATTTCCTTCGCGGTGTGGGGACTGGTCGGAGCGCTGGCGCCAACTTTCGCCCAAACCTATGGCCTTTCCGCCAAAGAAAAAAGCCTGCTGATCGCTATTCCTGTCCTGCTGGGCGCGCTGGGAAGAATTCCGGCCGGGATGCTGGCTGACCGTTTCGGCGGCCGGCGCGTGTTTGCTTCGTTATTATTACTTGCTGCGATTCCGGCGGTGCTCATAGGCGTCTCGAACAGTTACGGGCAGTTGCTCGCGCTCGGTCTGTTTCTCGGGATTGCAGGCTCGACTTTTCCCGTTGGCGTTGGTTTCACCTCGAAATGGTTTACGCCGGATCAGCAGGGCACAGCATTAGGCGTGTATGGGATGGGCAACATCGGTCAATCCGTCGCCGTCTTTGGCGCGCCGGTGTTGGCGATTGCGCTTGGGTCGTGGCGGCCTATCTTCTTTGTGTTCGCAGCAATTTCAGTTATCTGGGCCGCCGTCTTTTATCTTTTTGCCCGCGATGTTGTTTCTGACGCAAAGCCAAAGACGATGGCCGAGAACCTGGCCGTCTTGCGTCGCGAGCCGACCGCCTGGGTGTTGTCGCTCTTCTATTTCCTGACCTTCGGCGGCTTCGTCGCGTTTTCGATTTATCTCCCCAGTTTGCTCATGGACACTTTCAAACTGAGTGCTGCTGACGCCGGCGCGCGCACGGCCGGTTTTGTCTTACTGGCCACACTGATGCGGCCGGTGGGCGGCATGCTGGCTGATCGTTGGGGCGGCGCCCGAGTTCTCGTCCCGGTCTTCATCGCAGTAGCCGCGCTCGGCGCGTTGATGGGATGTCCCTGGATGCCGACGTTCACACTCGGTGCTTTGGGCGCGGCGGCCGCCCTGGGACTCGGAAACGGCGCGGTGTTCAAACTGGTGCCGCAGTATTTTCCGAAAGAGACGGCAACCGTAACGGGTTTGGTGGGAGCGTTCGGCGGTCTGGGCGGATTCTTCCCGCCGCTGGTTCTCGGAGTGCTGCGCGATGCGACGGGCGCTTATACCTGGGGATTCATCTTTCTGGCGATCTTTGCGTTGTTCTGCCTCGCGGTCAATTACTTTGTCTTTCTCAAGGCTTCGCGTCCCTTGCGGGTGGCAACAGCCACGACCTGATCAATCAATATGTATATTAATTTTCTCAACGATTAGAGCATTAGGAGGGATCATGAATCTGGCAACAAACAAGACGGTTCGCGAGTTGGCGCTGGAGATTCCAGTCGCTACGCGAGTGTTCGAAAAGATGGGCATCGACTATTGCTGTGGAGGTAAACGGTCACTCGCCGACGCGTGCGCTGTTGCCGGCGTGAAAATCGAAGACGTGCAACTGGAACTCACTACGGCCTCGCATGCCCAATGGGAGGAGCCAAATTTTCACACCGCAACGCTGGAAGAACTCATTAATCACGTTGTGGGAAGACATCACAGTTTTACCCGGCAGGAAATTGCCAGGCTGAATGCATTGTTGGAAAAGGTTTGCGTGGCCCACGGTGAAAATCATCCCGAGCTTTTCCGGATCAATATGTTGTTCCGCGAGTTGGGGGCTGATCTGGAAGCTCACATGACGAAAGAAGAGCGGATGCTTTTTCCCTACGTCATCAGGATGGAGGCGACGGCAAAGCAGGACGTGCCTTGGTTTCGACCACCATTTGGCACCGTCGCCAATCCTGTGCGCATGATGATGTTGGAACACGATCGGGCTGGGGAGTTGTTGAAGGAGATTCGGGCAATGAGCTTCGACTACGTTCCGCCTGCCGACGGCTGCATGAGTTACCAGACCCTGTACGCGGCATTCGAAGCGCTGGAGAAAGATCTGCATCAACACATTCATCTGGAGAACAACATTCTGTTTCCGCGAGCGGTGGAAATGGAACCGATAGCTGAGGCAACTCTTGTTAGCTAGCAAGACCTTAAGAGCGTTCAGCGACCAAGATTCAACCAATCCAAAAGGTTCGATTATGACGACGATGAAGGACATCTGGTTGGGTTGGTATCGCATCGGGCTCTGCTCAAGCTGCTGACTCACGGAGCGCCGGGCAATGAAGCTACAGTTACGGTCCGTGAGATCACGACTCCGGACCCGCTAACCGTGTCGTCAACAACTCCTACGTTAGAGGCTCTGGAGATCATGCGGCGAAATAGGGTTGTTTGTCTTCCGGTACTTGATGACGGACGTCTCGTCGGGATTGTGACTTCTTACGATTTTCTCGATGCGTCGGCACGGCTATTCAAAGAGCAGCTAACCACAAAGAGTAAGCGACAACGAGCCAGCAACGTGCCTAACGCGTACTGCTGGAGTTGGCTCCAACCACTAACTATGCTGGGCAGTTTCTCGCATCGTACTGCGCAAGTTTCCCCAACACTCATTTCAAAGTTAAGAAATTCCGGCATATAGTAGGAAGTGCCTAGCGGTATGTGCCTTGCTCCTTAGATCAACAGGGAAAGACGGAATTGAGAGCAGCGGCGGGCCGCTGCTAAAGCAGGTCAAGGGATGGAGGTAGCTACTATGGCCAAAGACGATCGCGACATCCTCGAAATCCTCAAAGATGAATTGAACTTCATCGAAAAGGGCGGGTATGGACGGTCCGTCCGTACGCCTTGGAAACCAACATCAGCCTTTCAGGACTCCCTGACGTGCATTAACTACGCCGACCCCAGCCATACCCACCCGTGCGACGAATGTCATTTACTCGACTTCGTCAGTTCCGAGCACCAACGCGAAGAAGTGCCTTGTCATTTCATTCCCTTGAATGAGACCGGCGAGACTATTGAGGCTCTGGAGCTTGAGGACAATGAGGCGAAACTCGAGCGAGAAGTTAAGGATTGGCTTCGTGTCAGGATTCGTGAGATCGAGGAGAAGCGCTCAAAACCAGCCGTCGCTTGAAACCGAGGATAAGAGGTTAAAGATGGAGCACCGCAGCTTACTTCATAGTAACAATGATACTCGCTACGGCCCTCTACTTCGGCTTCCGTTGGCTGGCTAGGGCCGTTCGAATGGAAACCAGTGTTGACAGAAGTGCCTTGCGAATCTCGATGTAGCGCCCGTGGAATGCTTAGTTAGCGGCTTGCTAATGAGATGGTAGCGCGGAAGGACCATCCCGACCTGGTCGTCGATCGACCTTGGCGGCACGGCATTCCTGGAGACGCGGACGGCTCGTCTGTGTCACGTCGTTTTTGATTACGCGAGGCTGCACGGGTGGGTATTTACTCAGCTCAGATGGCAACAAAATAAGAGACGGGGCTAAGATGGTGGCGGGACGTGTTGATACGAAGCCAGACGAAGCGACACCTTGACGACCGCTAGGCCCGTAAATACTAGTTCGTATCGTTTGGTAAGACTAGGTAATGCCGCTTCCAACGGACTTAAAATTCGTTGACCGAAAGGTCGTGCGGGTTCGACTCCCGCCCCCGGCACCAATCATTTCAATAACTTCCAGCGAATCACTTTTTGACGATGGACCAACGCAACGGAGTTAACTCCGTTGCGTGCCCAAATTTCGCGCAGATCGTAGAGGAAAAATCTCATCCTCATTCCTTCAAGCTAGCCCCATCCTCAACTGTGACGGTGCGATTCGTTGGAACGTGCTGCGCGACTCTGCTGATCCGGAACGATATCTTGAGATTTTCGTTACCGAATCCTGGGGCGAACATTTACGACAGCACGAAAGGATAACAGCCGAGGACAGGAAGATAGAGCAACGTG
This sequence comes from Pyrinomonadaceae bacterium, assembly GCA_036507195.1. Classification (GTDB taxonomy): domain Bacteria; phylum Acidobacteriota; class Blastocatellia; order Pyrinomonadales; family Pyrinomonadaceae; genus PSRF01. The sequence continues at coordinate 62,558 of DASXQM010000244.1, forward strand.
TTCAAGCCTTTCATGTTGGCGTCCAACCACCAAAAACAACCCATCTCATCGCGGAAGAATTGCCGAGTGGAATCAATTCATGATGGAGACTCCACTACGCTTGTCGCGACTGACACGACAAGTCGTGGCTGCAGATGCTCTTCATTGCACGCACTGCGGAGTTAAACGCCGTGATGATCGATCCGCCTTTCTTCCCTACGACCAGATCACCGATCAGATAAAGTCCGTCAACGTTAGTTGCGCCCACCTCATCGAACACCGGGCCGTCGCCGTTGAAGGTGATGCCCAGTGTGTGCAGGAAGTTACTAGGGGTTGTGCCTCCCAGCGCGAATATCACGCGATCAACGAGACGGGTCGTATGTTCCGGTTCAGCGAAAACAATGCGCGGCCATCCTGCTTCATCCTCGATCTCTTTGATGTTTGAGTTTCGGAGTATTTCAACCTCACCACGCTGCTCCATGCCTAAGAGCGCATCGTGGTTCTGCTGATTGAGGCGCGTGAAATCTGGCTTTCGATATGAGAGCGTAACGCGATTATCCTGTTGGCTAAGATATTGCACGTATTCGGCGGCCGTATCCCCGCCGCCGACGACCAGCACCGCGTCGTTCTGAATCTGTTGTGACGTCATATCAAAGAGAAGGCGCTCCTTAAGTGTAGGTGGCAGCCGATATTCTTTCGGCTTGTTCGGGCGACCGAATATTCCGATCGCACACCCGAGCACCTTGCTGTCATAAACACCCTGCGATGATTCGACTCGAAATCGCGCGCCTCCCTCTTCAGATCTCCGCATCCCGAAAACCTCGGCGTTGAATTGAATGTTGACTTGATAGTCACTAATGATCTTATCGAAAAACTGAAGCGTCTCTGGCTTAGTCATATCTCTAACGCACAACAGCCCTTCGCAACGCGCCGCAAACCCTTTGTAGTTTGGGTAGTGGGTCATTTTCATTGTTGAACAAACGCGACTGAAAGCAACGCAATGCCGAAGAGGATTGACATTACTCCGAACACGATGATCATCACCGTCAGAAGTGCACCAGTTGGCCCGCGCCAGATAATCGGTGGTAAGTGTTCATACCAATCATCCTTCCATTGTTTGACTTGTTTGTGAAAAATGATCATGACGAATCCGACTATGATGAGGTAGACGCCTAGAACCGTCTTTCCAG
>DASXQM010000245.1:0-16207 GCA_036507195.1 Pyrinomonadaceae bacterium
CACACACGCCACACCGCCGGTTCAATCTTGAGCGGAGATATCAGCAATCCAACCCTGCTTCTTAACTGAAGAGTTTCCCGCGCTCGCTCGAGTGCCTGCCATTCGCGACCGTGCTGGATAGTTTGGCCCATCCGCAATGAACCCAAAAACTTTCGGCGACGGATCGCCCAGAGCAGCAGAATCGCCAGGCCGCCGGTTAACCAGACAGCGGTTAGTGCGAAGTAAACTTCGTGGTGGCGGATAGCATCCGTCGCTTCCACCGTTACTTCATACGTGGATGAGAGCGTCGCAACCGGTTCGGTGATTCCAGAGAGGATCGTGGCCTTCTGCTCTGCTTGCTGAGCGGCCCGAAGGAACGACGGCGAGTCGATGCCGGCTTGTTGTCCCAGGAAAACGAAAGCGGCCGCGGGGATAAGGAACTTTGCAGAGGCGAGCAGGCAGCAGGTGTGACGCAGGTGAGCCGGGCCGCGTCTGAGTACAAAAGCAGCCGCGAGAATGACCAGCGCAAATAGGGTTGTTTGCCACAGATGGTCTGCAAATCGCGGCCACCACCAGACGGAAGCTTGGGCGAGCCATTCATATGCCGCTGTCATTTCGCGCCCCCTCCTCGTCGCCTGTCGCCTCGCGGGGCTTTGTTTTTCGGGGAATTATCTGCCGTCGCAGCTGTCTTTTTCGCCTCGAGGTTCGCCAAAGTGCTCTCCAGCTCTCTTATGTCATGGAGTGTGAGTTGTCCGGTTTCCACGAGTTGCGCCATCAACGAGCGCGGCGACCCGCCGAAGACATTTAGTAACTCATCAATCAAACGGCCGTGTGCCGCCTTACGAGTAACCAGAGCCTCGAAGATGTGTGCGTTGCCGATTTTCTTAACCCGGCGCACGGCCCCCTTTTCCTCCAGCCGGTAGATGATTGTCTGCACAGTGGTGTAGGCGGGACGTTTCTGTTCCGGCAGCTCCTCGCGGATCTCCCGCACTGAGCCGCTACCAAGCGTCCAGACGGCGCCCATGATTTCGAGTTCAAGACGCGTTAGCTTTACGGGTTTTTCTTTAGCCATCTCAACCCTCTTACTACGAATGAGGTTGAGCCTACTACAAATGTGGTTGAGTTGTCAAGCGGAAAATTCGAAGAAGGTTTGGTAAGGCGGGCGGGGAGAAAACGATCAAGTGAATCATTGGGACCGCGGGCGTCTCGCCCGCCTAAGCGCGAAGCGCGCAAAGACGTTTGCTGGAATCAACGCTTAGCCTTGCGCCTCACTATCTCCAGAAATGGGATGTCCGCGCGCGATATTGTGCGCGCTTCGCGCTTAGGCGGGCGAGACGCCCGCGGTCCCAGTAAGAGGTTGCTCGTGGAACTTCAGAGCCAAGGCCCGGCCCAGAGTTGCTGTAACAGTCTGCCCAGTTTTTGGGTTTATTCTTGAGGAGCTTTACGTTTCAGTAGTCCCCAACCGGCCGGAAGCGCTGCCGCTGCGAGCAGAATCTTGATGATGTCGCCAGGGATAAATTCCAGGACGGTGACCTTGAAGGCAACCAGTGGCGAGGTGTGCATCAGCACCGAAAACCAAGCGAGACCCGAAAGAAGAATGATGATGGAGCCGACTGCCATGGCCACCACGGCTGTAGAGAAGCGTTTGTCCCAGCCGTTTTCCGCGAATGCGCCGGTGATGAAAGCCGCCGCGGGAAAAGCCACGAGATAGCCGCCGGTTGGTCCAAAAAGATGGGCAATGCCGCTATGTCCGTGGTTGAAGAAAGGCAGCCCGCTCACACCCTCGATCAGATAGACGATCATGGCCATAGCGCCGAGACGTGAACCCAGCAATGCGCCGGTTAGCAACACTGCGAATGTCGAACCGGTAATGGGTATGGGGCCATTAGGAATCACAAACTGAGCAGCGAGGGCAGTCAGCAGGCTAAACGCCACTACGAGAGAAACAGATCGAGTCCAGTCCAGGGGGGCCAGCGCGGCGCCGATCAGTGTGTCAGTCGAGGGTTGTTGATATGCAGTACTCATTGACGAGCCTCTTTCGGGTTCTTTGACGACAGCTGGCACTCAAGAAGTTCAGAGTACAAGCTTTAGCTTGCTGCCTCTCCAGGTCAGCAACCTTAAGGTTGTACTCTAAACTGCCCACTCAGTTTCAAGTTTCAAGTCATCAGGATTCTAAACCCGAAAACATGAAACTCGAAACTCGAAACTGACCTAGTCAGCGGGCAGGTCATCCACGCCAACCGAAGCGGCCTTCGCTTGCAATGTTCCGATTCGCATCTTGTGGAACGAACGCCAGACGAACACAGTGGAAGCGAGAAAGAACAGCAACGCCAGTATGTGGCTAATCATCGGACCATTTGCGCCAAATTGTCCGTTGGGGTCAGCGATTGAAACAGCCAATTCAACTGCCAACAAGCCAAACAACGTGGTGAACTTGATTACCGGGTTAAGCGCCACTGACGAAGTGTCTTTGAACGGATCGCCCACCGTGTCGCCCACGACGGTCGCGTCGTGTAAGGCGGTCCCTTTTTGTTTCAGATCCACTTCGACCACTTTCTTCGCGTTGTCCCAGGCGCCACCAGCGTTAGCCATGAAGATGGCCTGATAGAGTCCGAAGATCGCGATCGAAATGAGATAGCCGATGAAGAAAAACGGCTCGAGAAAAGCGAAGGCCAGCGTCGAGAAGAATATCGTCAGGAAGATATTGAACATGCCCTTCTGCGCATACTGAGTGCAGATCTGGACCACCTTCTTGCTATCCTCGACCGACGCTTTCTCAACTCCTTCCAGCCGGATGTTTGCCTTGATGAACTCGACCGCTCGATAAGCGCCAGTTGTTACCGCCTGAATGGAAGCGCCCGTGAACCAGTAGATAACTGCGCCGCCGGTTATCAAGCCCAGCACAAACGGAGCGTGCAACAGCGACAGGTTTTCCGTCCTGACGGTAAGCCCATCGGTTAAAGTCATCATGATCGAGAAGATCATGGTGGTGGCCCCGACCACGGCCGTGCCAATCAATACAGGTTTGGCAGTCGCCTTAAACGTATTACCGGCGCCGTCGTTTTCTTCGAGCAGGTGTTTCGCGCGTGCAAAGTTGAGGTCCATATTGAAATCGCGCTTGACCTCCGCTTCGACGTCCGGTACTTGCTCGATCAACGATAATTCGTAAACGGATTGCGCGTTGTCAGTCACTGGCCCATACGAGTCGACGGCGATTGTTACCGGCCCCATACCGAGAAAGCCAAAAGCCACTAGTCCAAAAGCAAACACCGGCGCCGCGACCATCAACGCCCCAAGCCCCATGGTGCTGAAGTAGTAAGCGATCGACATCAGAATCACGATGCTGATTCCCAGCCAGTAGGCTGAGAAGTTTCCAGCCACAAGACCGGAAAGAATGTTGAGCGACGCGCCGCCTTCTCGGGAAGATGTAACAACTTCACTCACGTGCAGGGACTCGGTTGAAGTAAAGACCTTGACGAGTTCGGGGATGATCGCGCCTGCCAGCGTACCGCAGGAGATGATCGTTGAGAGTTTCCACCACAGGCTGGAATCACCACCGAGAATTGGAATCGTAAGGTAGGAGATAATGAAAGTAACTGCTACCGAGAGAAGGGACGTAATCCAGACAAGCGAAGTGAGCGGGGATTCGAAATTCATCTTATCGGCGTTGCGATAGCGAGCCTTCGCAATTGCATCGTTAATGAAGTAAGAAGCCGCGCTGGCAATAATCATCATGATGCGCATCACGAAGATCCAAACCAGCAATTGCACCTGCACTGTCTCAGCCCGCACGCCCAGCAGAATGAAGGTAATTAGAGCGACGCCGGTAACGCCGTAGGTCTCGAAGCCATCTGCGCTTGGGCCCACCGAGTCGCCGGCGTTGTCACCGGTGCAGTCAGCAATCACGCCCGGGTTACGCGCGTCGTCTTCCTTGATCTTGAAGACAATCTTCATCAAGTCGGCGCCGATGTCGGCAATCTTAGTGAAAATTCCACCGGCAATACGCAGCGCCGCGGCGCCCAGTGATTCCCCGATCGCGAAGCCGATAAAACAAGGCCCGGCGTAATCGCCGGGGATGAACAGCAGGATGCAAAGCATAATCAGAAGTTCCACGCTGATCAGCATCATGCCGATGCTCATGCCGGCTTTAAGCGGAATTGCATACAGTGGAAAAGGTTTACCTTCAAGGCTCGCAAACGCCGTCCGTGAGTTGGCAAATGTATTTACGCGAATGCCAAACCAGGCAACGCCGTAGCTGCCGGCGATTCCCACCAGACTGAAGGCCAGAATGATTGCGACGCGAAACGGCTCCATTCTCGAGAGCACGCCGAAGTAAAGAACGATGATGATGCCGATGAAGATTTCAAGAATCAGAATGAATTTGCCTTGCGTGATCAGGTAGGTTTTGCAAGTCTCGTAAATAAGCTCCGAGATTTCGCGCATGGCGCGGTGCACCGGCAACTTCTTCAGATTCATGTAAATCGCCAGACCGAAAAGAAGTCCCAACATGCAAACGACCAGACCAACAAGCAGCAAATTATGACCGTTAATACCTCCGAAAAAAGTGACGTCGGAAAGGTCGGGAAGAATCAGGGTCGCCTCGCCTCCGGAGTGAGACTGAGCAAACGTTGGCGATGCAGAGACTGCCAGCCCAACCAGGGTGGCGGCAAGTGTTAGCCCGGTGCGACGAATCCGCCGCATTCGGGCGCTAAGTAAAGAAAGGATGCCGGAGCCCGTGTTGTTGATAGTTTTCTTACTGATAAGCAATGCTGCCAAGCAAACTGTTAGCAGGCTGATAATTGAGATCAGCGATAATTCCACGATTGTGTGATTCCTTTCGGTCGTTTAAGTAGCAGCGAGATTGATGCCCGCCACCTGCTCGTATCCACAATTCGACACCTGAACTGCTTCTGTAGCGCGCACGGTGTTGACGGATCGTCTCGTTAGAATCGCGTATTATTGCCGATTTTTGGGCGGGCTGTCCAACGGCGGGGCCTTCTTACGAGTCCACGTTAGATTAGTCAATGAACGGCACGGGCGGTGGCGGCAAAGATGACAAGCGCTTCCGCTTCAAGAGTCGTGCTCTAACGGTGAGACATAAATAAGCCAGGAAACTCAAGAGCAAATAATCCCCTAGCAATCCCACAACTAAGACGCTCCCCGCCGTAACATTCAGGTTCGTAATCCGGCAAAGTAAGCGAAGTAAGGGAAGCGGCCACAGAAAGAGCCATAAGAATGCCGGGGGATAGTTAGTCGGCGAGAATATCTTTACAGAGAGCAACAACGCCAACATGAACGGAATGAGAAGCAATCCAGCAGCTAGAGAGATCAAAACTCGTTTCATCTGTGACTATCCTTACCGAGCCTTGAGGTCATCACGCAGCGTTTTGCTGCGTGACACATTCATGCGCTTATCGAGGGCAAAGGCGCCTCATGAATGATTGCTTCCCTGCTACGACTGCCACCCAGCCATCGTCGAATAGAATCAACGAGGATGATCACGGCGGCAATCATGATAGTGGCGGTGAGAAAAGTGTTGATGTAGCCCTGCCAGGCCGTCTCAGGTTTTTGTGAGAGGGGCCAGAAGATGTTCGTGATCGATTCCCAACCTGCCACCAGAGTGGTCGTCGCGACAAAGCTGAGGGGAACTAATGTCACCCAACTGTATTTGGCCTTGCCCGAGTTGATGATGATGGTGGTAGCAACGCACAGCGCCACTGCCGCCAACAGTTGATTGGCAACGCCAAACATTGGCCAGATGGTTGAGATCGATCCTGACCAGATAAACGCCGCCCAGGCTGTGACCACGAGCGCGCTGGTGACCACTGAACCCGGCAACCAGTTTGGCTCTTCCAGTTTTCGATAGAATCGCCCGCCAAACTCGCCCACCAGGAAGCGCGCCACGCGCGTGCCGGTGTCGATCGTAGTGAGAATGAAAAGTGCTTCAAACATGATCGCGAAGTGATACCAGTATTTCATCAGACCGCGCAGGCCCGGGATACCGTCGAAGATTTTGGCAATACCAAGCGCCAGCGTCACCGCGCCGCCGGTGCGGCCACGGAGGTTTTTCTCGCCCGACCCCTGTTCCAATCTATCAATTTCTTGCGGCTGTAGATTGAAGCCCTGGGCGCTTTGTTCATCAACCATGCGCACATAGGCAGCTTTTTGTGTGTCGGTTTTTTGCGCTGTGTTGATGGCGAAGTAATCGCCGGGAAAAAGAGATGTCGCGGCAATTAGCGCGACCACGCCGACGATGCCTTCCATCAACATCGAGCCGTAGCCAATTAGACGCGCATCACTTTCTTTGGCGATCATCTTCGGCGTGGTGCCCGAAGCTATCAACGCGTGAAAGCCCGAAATCGCTCCGCAAGCGATGGTGATAAATACGAAAGGATAAAGCTTGCCGGGAATAACCGGCCCGCCGCCGGCGGTGAAGGGCGTCAGTGCCGGCATATTGAGGTTTGGATGCACGAGAATCACGCCTATTATCAGGAAAGCGATTGTTCCAATTTTCAAATATGAAGAGAGGTAATCGCGCGGACAGAGCAGCATCCAAACAGGCAGCACTGAAGCGATGAAGCCGTAGAACGCCATCAAGATGATCAGCGCATTGCGCGAAAGAGTGAAGGTATTAGCCAGCGACGAGTCAGCAACGCGGCCGCCGAGATAAACTGCCGCCAGCAACCCTAAGACTCCAATCAAGCTCGCCTCAACAATCTTGCCTTTGCGGAAGCGATACATGTAAAGCCCCATGAAGAGCGCCAGTGGAATTGTGAATCCCACTGTGAACGTGCCCCAGGGCGATTCGGCGAGCGCGTTGACAACCACGAGACCCAGACCCGCGAGCGCGATTACAACGATGAAAAGAATTGCTATTCCCGCGACTAAACCGGAAAGAGGGCTAATCTCAGTACGCGCCATTTCCGCCAGAGATTTTCCCTTGCGGCGAATGCTGCCGGCCAGGATCATGAAGTCGTGCACGGCGCCGCCGAGGCAAACACCAATCACCAACCATAAGAGTCCGGGCAGAAAACCAAACTGCGCCGCCAGCACCGGGCCTATCAGCGGACCGGCGCCGGAGATGGCCGCGAAGTGATGACCAAAGAGCACCCATTTGTTGGTCGGATAATAGTTGTGCCCGTCGTACATCGTCTGCGACGGCACCGGGCGCGAGTCGTCCAGCGTGAGTACCCGGGCTGCGATGAAGGCAGAATAGTAGCGATAGGCGATCGCCATTACGCAGAGTGAGCCGATGATGATAGGCAGTGCGTTCATAACTAAGTAGACGCCGATTCTAATGCGCAGATTACACAGATTACGCAACTAAGGATACAGCCCAGTTCTTAAAGCTTGCATTTGTTTAGACTTGAATTTGTGAAATCGGCGTAATCTGCGGATTACTTTCATGCTCGAACACCCCCCGGCGATCGTCAGTTTGGTCCCTCGCCCGTTGACTGCTCCGAGGTTCCCACAATCGAACCGATCACGCCGAAGATAAGCCCCAGCCCAATACATATGAAGGCGAGAATTGTGCGCTTGCCTTCGGCCATACCGGTAATCATTTTTTCGTAGAGTTCGCTCAAACTCGAACTGTGTGGAATCGTGAATAGCCCCGCAGCAACCAGCAAAAAGCCGAAGCCCGCAAGCTTCAAGCCTCCGGATGTCTTGATAGGGCGTCCCACCTTCCGCCCCACATCGCTACGCACATAACCGTAGGAAAGATAGATCGAGAGGCCCAGAGCCAGCCAACCCACAAAGCGCCACCATGAAGCTGGTGGTAAGTAATACATCAGGAACAAGCACGAGATTGCGCCTAGTCCAGGTAGAAACCACGCGCCCAAGGGCACTCGGAAGGGCCGATGCCGAGTGGGATCCTTATAACGAAGAATGATGATTCCGATGCAGACCAGCACAAAGGCGAATAAAGTGCCGATGTTTGTTAGATCCACCATTTCGTCAATACTCATCACCGCGGCAAACCCACCAACTAAGACTCCTGTCAGGATTGTCGTTACGTGTGGCGTCTTATACTTCGGGTGCACGCTTGCAAAAACGGGTGGCAAGAGGCCGTCACGAGCCATTGAGAAGAAAATGCGTGGTTGGCCCAATTGGAAGACGAGTAATACCGCGGTGTGTGCCACTACAGAACCGAAAGCGACAATGCCGCTGGCCCAGGTTGCCTGAGGCGCAACATGGTCGAGCGCCATGGTAAGTGGCTCGGCCTGTTCGGTGGAGAGCCGCGTCACCAGTTCCTGATAGGGGATCATGCCGGTGAAGACGGCCGCTACTACAACATAAAAAATGGTGCAAACTATCAACGATGCAAGTATCCCGATTGGCAGGTCTCGGGCAGGATTCTTAGTCTCCTCGGCTACCGTCGAGACTGCATCGAAGCCGATATAGGCGAAGAACACCACGGCAGCTCCGGCCAGCGTCCCACCCCAACCGTTTGGTTGAAAAGGCTGCCAGTTTTTCGCCATGGTTGGAGGCGAAACGAAATAGAGCGCGACGATAATGAAGAAGAGCAGCACCAGAATCTTGATGCCCACCATGATGGCATTGAAGCCGGCCGACTCTTTGATGCCCCACACCAGGACAACAGTGATCAAAGCTACGATGCCGAAGGCGAGCAGGTTAAAAACTACGGGAATTCCAAAGATGTGAGGCGCGCTTTCGTACAACCCCGGTATCTTTGCTGCGGTGCGATAATCGGTTGCGAGCCATTGGGGAAAATCAATGCCCAGGCTAGCGAGCAATGATCGAAAGTAGTTTGCCCAGCTTATTGCGACAGCTACGTTGCCAACTGCATATTCAATGATTAAGTCCCAACCTATGATCCATGCCACAAGTTCGCCCAGGGTTGCGTATGAGTAGGTATAGGCTGAGCCTGAGATTGGCACCATCGAAGCAAATTCCGCGTAACATAACGCGGTAAATGCACAGACGATCGCCGTGATCACAAAAGAGAGCATCAGCGATGGTCCGGCGCCGGGCCTGGCGGCGTCACCAGCTGCCGCGGTTCCAACCGTGGCAAATATGCCGGCGCCGATAATTGCTCCAATCCCGAGCAGAGTTACGTTGAAAGCACCCAGCGTTCGCTTCAATGAAAACTGCGGTCCGCCGGCGGCGGCCATGATGTCGTTAAGGCTCTTCGTGCGAAAGATTCCTTTAAGCAAGTCGGTAGCCTCCGAAACGAGTCTTTTTGGATCTTTTTCTGCTGTGCCCCAGGCTGAAGGAATGCCCGCGGAGTTTGGCACGGAACGCGGCGGAAAATCCAGACAAATATAAGACGGGTAAAGGGGAAAGGATAAAGGGTAAAACGGAGAACACAATGGATCACAGCGGACGGACCCTTCCCCTTGACCCCCTGAGCCTTTTCCCCATTCCGTATCTTCCATGTCAACTTTTTTCTTGTTAGACTCCTCAAAATCCAAATTCTCAATTCGAAACTGGGCTATGTATCCATTCAGAAACATTCTATTCCCTACTGACTTCACGCCCCATGCGCGCGCGGCCCTGAAGTATGCAGCGGCATTCGCTCACAATGGCGGCGGACGGGTTGTACTCTTTAGCGTGCAGAGCGCGAATGTGCCCGCCAATTTACTAACCCTGCCGGAACGTATTTTCGAAGAGCAGGACAACAGATGGTTGCTACAAATAAGAACCGAGGTTCGAAATCTGCTAGCTGACCCATTGTTCAATGGCCTTGAAGTTGAGCCGGTAATCGTCGAAGGAGAACCCGCGCCTGAAATTGCGAAGGCAGTGCGCGACTATGACATAGATCTCGTCACGGTCGTGACGCACGGTCGCAAAGGGCTGTCGCGCGCGCTTTGGGGTTCAACTGCTGAAGAGATCATCTCCGAGGCTCCCTGCCCGGTACTTACTATTCGTCCGCCGCAGCATGATTTCGTAGAGCACCGAGGTGACCGCAGCGAGGTTCGTTTGAATCGAGTACTCCTGGCGACAAACTTTCGACCATCCTCCGCTGCTGCAACCCAGGTGGCGACACAGCTGGCAAAGCAAACCGGAGCGGAGCTTCATGCGGTCTATGTAATCGGAGACTACCTGGAACAGATTTCGGTGATGTTTCCCGAAGGCGGTCTGAATGCGCTTTCCCGTTTACGTACTTACGTGCAGGAACGCATGCGTCAGCTTGCTCGCGGCGATGGCGCTCGTGCCGTGGCACACATCGCCGAGGGCCGGCCTTATGAAGAAATCGTGCGCTTCGCCGCTGAGAAGGACGCAGACTTGATCGTAATCGGGACCAGCGTTCACGCTTCGCTTTTTGGCGGCACACCGGTGCTTGGGTCCGAGATCGAACGGGTCGTGAGAAATGCGCCATGTCCGGTGCTGTGTGTGCCGGCAGCTCGAGTCGTCACGCCGCTGCCCGCACTAATCACACAACCAGTAAGTTGAAAGTTCAGTCTGGTAGTTTAGAGTTCATCAAGCTTTAGCTTGCTGTCTTTGTTACCACGCAACCTAAACGCTACCACCCCACGCGGGCTGCCCGCGTGGGGACCCCGGGGTTGTACGAACTTCGTTCTTCAATACAAAAGCGAGGCCGGAATTCTCCGCCTCGCTTCCTTATCTCGTGCCGAAGTATAGAGGGAACTTATTGTGTGATCAGCTGTAAACGGCCATCTGGGAGCTTCACCGCAAACACGCTGCGTTCATACATCGTTAACGGCGCCGGGTCCTTGCGTTGAGTGGCGGCGAGTTGGTCACGAGTCAAGCTGTTCGCATAGCGGAATGCCATTGGGTCGCGAATCAAGTCGTAGCGCCTGCTAATTCTTCGCACATACTCCTGCGTTTCACTATAAGGCGGAACACGATAACCATATTTCATCACCGCGCCTTCACCGGCGTTGTAGCCAGCCAAAGCCAGGTTGACGTCTCCATCAAACAAGTCCAACAGGAAACGCATGTAGCGAGTGCCACCTTCAATGTTCTGGCGCGGATCCCAGATGCTGGTAACGCCGAAACGCTGAGCGGTTCCGGGCATCAATTGCATCAGACCACGCGCGCCTTTGTTTGACATGGCGCGAGCCTTGAACGTTGATTCCTGATGCATGATGGCGTAAAGCAGCAGTGGATCGACTGCATTGCGGCGGCCGGAATCTAATATGTAACTGTCGACAGCCGCGTCGCCGGTTGTGAAGCCACTTAACGTGCCTGCCCAGTTCATGTTCGTAGTCTGAGTTAAGGGCTGGTTCGAGTGTGAGTAGTTGAGATTATTCGAAGTCAGAAGGCGTCCCTTGCGGAGTTTCTTTGCAACTGGGGCGGGCGGTGTCACGACGCGTACACCGCTCGCCAGGTCAAAGTTGTCCACGCGATAAATGGACGCCCCGGACTGATCCGAGGCAGGCGATGTCCGCTGGGCAAACGCTGACGCAGCGCAGATGAGAAGAAGAGCGGCAGTTAGGAGGAGCGTTTTCATGCAATTCTATTCTGTCGGCAACGATTGTTTTCGAACTGCGGGGCCGGAAACCTGTTAATTGCTGAAGATTCAGCCAGGTGTGAAGTATTACGAGGTGCGGTCTGTTTTTGCCGTTCAATAAGACCGCCACGATAATAACATAGCTGTTAAACGATTGCCAACACGCGGATATTCCCGCGTAAAAGCCAGCGTTTTTGGGGGTGCGTGGAAAAGTCAGGTGAAGCCCTGGCTGGCTACTTGTGTTTTCCCAGCTTCGGGTTTCAGTCTGCGACCTGTCTCGGAAACGCTGAGAGTCGGGCTCTTAGTCTTCCCAATAAAGCCAAGCTGAGTGAACCGAAGCCGCGGCAGTTTGTCGTGGCCCGGCTGTATCGGGTGGTGAAGTCGAATTACAAGATCGCTTGCAATTATTGGTTTTTCCACTTGAGCGAGGAGCGATTGAATTACTCACGAGAGTTTGTATGATACGCGCGCTTTTCCAGCAATGCAGTAATTCCGCGCGCCGCTTTACCGTCTTCACTAAAAAAGAAGGACCATATGAAAAAAATACTCTCGATAGTTTTGTCGCTGCTTTTCGTCTCTTCAGTGGCGATGGCCCAAACCACAAACAGCTCGACCACTGCTGGCAGTTCAAGCAGTGCTGCGAAGCGCCCCAGGAAACCAATCTTTAGAGCCAGCAAGGATCAGATCAAGCAGGCTCAAAAGATTCTCAAGGACCGCACTTTCTATGCCGGTGAGGAGACAGGAAAACTCGACGCCGATACACGCGCGGGCCTGAAGAAATACCAGGCAGCCGAAGCCCTCAAAGTTACCGGTACGCTGAATAAACTAACTCTTGAAAAGATGGGGGTCACGCTAACCGATAAACAGAGGACAATGTAAGGACCATCTGAAGCTGTGGGGGGAGGCTTGTTGAAAGACAAGCCACAAAAAGCGCGAGCGCGTCTTCCGGAGACGACCGCTCGCGCTTTTTGCAATTTTTGGAGTGCGGTGACCTGTCACCGCTTTGGTCGGTCGCGACCTGTCGCGGCCATTGTTCCCTTGAATCTCAGCTAAAGACTGCGGCGTCAAGCCGCCGAAGGCCAAAGCGGTGACAGGTAACCGCACTCCAAAGAGGAGTTTGTTTTTTCCGGGTTCGTCTAACTCAAAAGTCTTTCTACGATAGCGTAGCTCGCCTCGAGAGCTTCGCTCAGTTTTTCCGGTTGACTGCCGCCGCCTTCAGCCATGTCTGCTTTGCCACCGCCTTTGCCGCCGATGATCGGCGCGAGTTCCTTAATGACTTTTCCGGCCGGAACTCTGTTGGTCAGATCGTCAGACGTGCGAACAATAAGCGATACCTTTCCGTCGCTGCTGCGACCCAGTACAACCACCCCCGATTTGATTCGCGCGAGCAAAGTGTCGGAAAGCTGTCGCATGCCGGCGGAGTCAAGCCCGCTTGCTTCACGCGCCAGGACCTGAACTCCCGCAACCTCGCGCGCGTCGGCGCCATTCGCAGACGAGCTGCCAACGGCGCCGGTCGCAATCTTCATGCGCAGCTCATCAGCTTCACGTCGCGCCTTCTTTAGTTCGTCTTGTAACTTACCGATCACCGCGGGCAATTCAGATCGCGATGTTTTCAAGCCACTGGCCGCTTGCTCGATTAAGAGTTCGTCCTCGCGGAAGCGCTCGTAGGCATCGACCCCGGTGACTGCGCGTATGCGACGCACGCCGGAAGCGATTGACTCGTCGCTGGTAATCTTAAAGATGCCGATGTCGCCCGTGGCGCGCACGTGCGTTCCGCCGCAAAGCTCTTTGGAAAAAATGTTCTCCGCGCCTTTAATGGAAAGCACGCGAACTTTCTCGCCATACTTTTCGCCGAAGAGAGCCATCGCGCCTGAACGCATTGCCTCCTCAACTACCATCTCATCCGTTTGCACCGGCTCGTTGCGCAGGATGTGATAGTTGACCAAACGCTCGATCTCTTCGATTTCACTTGGCGTCAGGGGCTGATAATGGGTGAAGTCAAACCGCAGATAATTTGGCGCCACTACTGAACCGGCTTGTTTGACATGCGTTCCCAGGATTTCACGCAGCGCCGCATGCATCAAGTGTGTGGCCGTGTGATTGCGCCGCGTGGCATCGCGTTTCTCAACGTCAACTTCAGCTCTAAAGAACTGTCGGGGTCTGTCATCAGGGAGAGGCGGTACACCTAACGATATTTGGGGTGGCGGATAGGCTCTAATGGTTCCTCGGTCGACGGTTACCCGGTGAAGCACTAAGCCACCCATGGGTGATGTGGTATCTGTAACAACCGCGCGGATAGTGCCGTCATCACTAATGACTTGCCCTGTATCTCCTACTTGTCCCCCTGATTCCGCGTAAAAAGGCGTACGATCAAGCACGATCTCTCCATCCTCGCCAGCTTTCAATTCGCTGATTTGTTCCTGCCCTTTAGTGATCGCCATAACTCGTACCGGGTAGGTTGTTGTCTCCTCGTAGCCTGTAAACTTGCTACGATACAGCGGATTACTTAACAGATGGGTATGTGCAGGATTGGCCTTCGTACCTCGACTCCTTATTTCCTGTTTCCCCGTTTGTTGAAGCGCCTGCAAAGCAGCATCGAACGATTCGTTAAATTCCGTTTCATCAGTCGCAAAACCGCGTTCTTCCAGGCTGACGCGAATCAGATCGCGTGGAATGCCGAAGGTGTCGTAAAGGCGAGCAAGATGGGCGTAGCCGGGTGTTTGATCTTTTGGAGTCTGCGCGAAAAGATCGTCGAGCTTTTGCAAGCCGACAGTCATTGTCGATCCAAACCGCTCCTCTTCCAGCAAGACCATCTTCTCAATGAATTCCCGTTGCGCCGCGAGCTCCGGATACGGTTCATGCATCTGATCGACAACGAAGTTCGCTACCTTATGAAAGAATGACTCTTGAAACTTGAGTGTGTGGCGGCCCTGATAAATCGCCCGCCTCATAATTTTCCGCAGCACGTAGTTGCGTCCCTCATTGCCGGGGAGAATCCCGTCCGCAATTAGGAAAGCAGTAGCGCGCGCGTGGTCGGCGATCACACGCATCGCAAAACCTTCCTGCGTTTCCGTTTCGTAATCGCGTCCCGCCAGTTTGGCAGTAAAATCAACAATCGGCCGAATCAGATCGGTATCGTAATTTGAAAACTTTCCTTGCAAAATCACGGCAGTGCGCTCGAGTCCCAAGCCCGTATCAACCGAGGGCTTCGGCAGCGGTTCGAGTTTGTACTGACCCGGCTCAATTTCGACACGGTTGTATTGCATGAAGACCAGATTCCAGATCTCCATGGTTGTGTCGCCGGGCCCGTTGACCAGATCAGCGCGATTAAATTCGGGATCCTCGGGATGCTCGCCGAGATAGTAGTTGATTTCTGAGTTGGGTCCGCAGGGACCGGTCTCCGCCATCTGCCAGAAATTATCCTTGCGGCTGAAACGCAGCACCCGTTCAGGCCGGGCGCCGACTTCGATCCACAGCGCCGCAGCTTCGTCATCTGCCGGCACTTCGTCGTCGCCGCCAAAAACTGTGAACCAGAGACGCTCCGGATCAAGACCCAGCTTGCCGTCAGCGCGGCTGCCAGTGAGGAAATCCCAGGCAAACTGGATCGCTACACGTTTGAAATAATCGCCAAACGAAAAATTGCCCAGCATCTCGAAAAACGTTTGATGACGCGCGGTCTTGCCGACTTCATCAAGATCGTTGTGCTTGCCGCCGGCGCGCACGCATTTTTGCGCCGAGCAGGCGCGCACGTAATCGCGCTTCTCCAGACCCAGGAACACGTCTTTGAACTGATTCATGCCGGCGTTGGTGAAAAGCAACGTCGGATCGTTGGCAGGCAATAAAGGCGACGAGCGCACACGTGTATGTCCACGCTGCTCAAAGTACTTCAAAAAAGTTTCGCGAATCTCGTTTCCAGTCATTGGTACAGTCGTCAGTGGTCAGTGGCGGAGTCCCGCCAGCTCAGTATTCTCGGGCGTAGCGAACCCAGGGACAATTAACAAGTGACTACTGACTAAATCGAGTTTAGCATGCGGTTCAGGCCATCTGAAATTGCCAAGCCTTACAGAACCGTGAGCGGTAGCGACCGGATGCTACACTCAACATATATCGCGAGTTTGCCGGCACAAGATCATATCGTTGAGTGCTGGGATCCGGTCGCTACCGCTCACGGTTTTGTAGTGGCTTGGCAATTTCAGATGGCATCAACTGAAGAACACTGTACTACTTGCTCAATTCACCTTACTCAATCTCATCCAGTTCCTTTTGCGAAACTGCGCGAACCTTTTCGCTGACCAACTCAAAGGGAAAACCCTGGCGCAGCAAGTGATCAAAAAGGCTCTTGGCTTCGGCGCGGGTCTTCGGCCGGCCGCGAAGACGAACTCGCTTTTCAACCGCCCGGTCGATCAATTCGTCTTCCGAAGTTTCGGCAAACACCTGATCGAGTGCCTCCTCGGCAACAGCGCGATCCACTTTCTTCAGCTGCAGGCTCTGTTGCAGTCGCCGCCGGCCTATTGGTTGTTGCCGCAGCTTCGCCGCCGCATAGCCCAGCGCGTAATGCTCGTCATCGAGATAGCCATACTCGCGCAGCCGAGCGATGACAGTTTCAACGATAGTCTTGTCGGAACACCGCTCCAATAACCGTTCACGCAACTCGGCGACGGAGCGTGGCTTGGCCGCCAGCAGCTTCACCGCGCGTTGAAACGCGCGTGCGCGCAGTTGCTCGGGGGTCAGCCGAATAGCAACCGAGTCCTCGGGCGCTGATTTGAGCTTTGAGCGGCGTTGACGCATTTC
>DASXQM010000246.1:0-79376 GCA_036507195.1 Pyrinomonadaceae bacterium
CGGCGCTACCGCGCTCGGTTCTGTAACTCACTACAGATTAGCGGCGGAACTTAAAATAAATAGGATTGGTCACAGCCAGGACGGTCTTCGTCTTGTCACGAATCTCGAGACGAAAATAGGAGTCTTGCTGACAGTTTATCTCAATCACTTCTGGTTGGTTGTCTGCTCTGGCGGAAAAGCTGCGCACCACCTGACCATTCGAGATCAATGAGACGGTCGCATCTGGCGGAACCGCTTCTGTGGCGATAAGAAAACGGATCGTTTCCGGTGCGCTGAGATGAACCTCATCGCCGATGGTCAAGCGGGCGCGGAGTTTACCTGTAGCCAACTCAGCCTCAAAAGTCATTGCGGGTCCAGCTGCCCTCTCCGTCAAATAAACACGACCCTGCCGTATAGCTTTGAGTAACAGTGACTGTGACAGGGCCCGAGCCGCCACATGCGATGTTGGTTGGCCAATGGGATTAAGCGAACGATGGGAGTCGCTGGAAGCAATAGCGGTCATGCGCCTTCCACTCTGCAAAATCTGGTCCCACATCTTGAGCGCCAGTTCGTCTGTCAGGTCCCAGGATCCATTCCAAACTTCAATCGCATCGAAGTCGAGGACCGCTGCCGAATAGCTCCAGGAACAGCCGCCGCATAAAGCGAATGGATGATTGATGGAAATGATTGCACCGGAGTGATGGGCATCAGCGACGATCTTCGACATGCGAGCGGCATCTCCAGGACGCGCGCGGAAATCAATCCATGTTCCCGAAGAAAGTCCCCAGGCATTAGTATGCCCGCCGTAAGTGGTGATCTCCTCGCCACGCATCACCAGCGGTTGCTTCAAACCCTTGCTTAAACGATCAATCTCAGCATGGTGGCTTGAGGTATTGTGATCCGTGATGAAGATAAAATCTAGACCCGTATTGAGCGCGCTGGAAATCAACTCAGGGATGGTCCACTCGCCATCGCTGTGAACGGTATGCATGTGTAGATCGCCGCGCCACCAGCGCTCACCGTGTCCCGCAACTTTTTGCCCGGATAATGAGGACCTCGGCCCGCTGCTTTCTGCGATCGGCATTGTTGATGGGCCGGTAACAGAAGGGCTGGTCTTACGTTCCGCGTGCGTGGAACTCCGCGGTCCATTCTCTGTTTCAACGTCGATCTTGAAAGTAACATCAACACCTGTCGGTGCGACTCGGTAGAGTCCAAGAATGATTCGCCATGTTCCCGCCTGCATTGCGCCCGGCAAATAACCAGGCGTCGCTTCATTGCTGGAGACAAAGAAATCGGAGCGACGCCCGCCGCTCCATCCACGGAAACCGCGTGGGTCTGTATCGGAGCTGGTCGAACGCGCATCGAACAGTCCGATGTCAATCGTGTTGGCTCCATTTGCGCGATCGTATTGATAACTAATGCTGATCCGAACAGCTTGCGGTACCACCTCGAAGGGAACATAAATATAACGGCTTTCATTAGCGCCGGGCGGAGTAATATGGATGCGCCGCTCAACTGTCGGAGATGGAATGCTCCGGGCACGCGGAGCGGCGGTGACAACCAGCGAAGCGGTTATGGCAAGCACACCGCAGACAAGAAAAGTGGTGAAGCGGATTGCTTTTAACATAGTGGCCAAGTCTGTTGTCCTTAAATCGCTCCGCGCCAGAAGCGCGAAATGTAATAGCCTGGCTCGGCTTTGCACAAAAAGTAGTTCCATCAGTCCGTGCAGCGGACGAATGATAGTAGCCCCAGCAGTTTCATTGCTGGGATGAGGAGCGAAAGGATTGTAGTCCGTGAAAGCGGACGGCTGAAGTGGTAGCCACCAGATATGTGCTCTTTCAGTCGTCCGTCTCACGGACTTCGTCACGAATTCTTGCAATCCCAGCGATGAATCGCTGGGCTATTTTCAGTCGTCCGCTAACGCGGACTGGGCCGTAACACTTTTTGTGCAAACTCGCCTGGCTCATGGGAGCCTCCTCTACATTACTTCTCCGGTGCTGACATTGAAGGTGGTCTATTCGCTCGCCCCCATGCGGAAGGCGTTGGGCCCATGCGGAGCACAAGTCGCCCGCCGCGCGCAAGGTCTTCGTGCTTGAGCCACGCACGATCAAGCGCGCGCCCGTTGAGCATCGCCGACTGCACGTACAAATTGGCTGCGGACGTTTCCGGCGCTTCGATAATGAAGGTGCGCCCGCCGCCGACACTGATAGTTGAGCGTTGAAATAGCGGACTACAAATATAGTAGAAAGGCTGTCCGGCGTTCGGGTACAGCCCCATTGCTCCCCACACATACCATGACGACATCGCGCCACTGTCGTCGTTGCCCGGCAGCCCGCCGCGTCCGGTCGTATATTCGCTAGCGAGAATGTGTCGCACACGCTCCTGTGTGCGCTCGGGATGACCCGCATGTACGTAAAGAAATGCGGCCAGAAAGTTCGGCTCGTTATTGTGATTATAAAGTCCGTTATTGAAAAGCGGATCGCGTGTCGGAGGGTTCCGGAAGAATGTGTCAAGCCAGGTGATAAAACGTTCGTCGTCGCCGAGTTTATTAATCAGACCTTGCACGTCATGGGGCACATAGGTTCCGTAGATATATCCGCTGCCCTCATAGAACGGCGCATCCCAGTAGCTATAATCTTTGTCCGGATAAAAGTGGGCCGCCTCGAAAGGCGCGAGCCACCGTCGGTCCGCGTAGCGTGGCCGTGCCGAGCGCGTCTCATCACTCCACACGTTCATCCAGTTCTTTGATCGCTCCAGATATTTTTGATTGTCGGCGGTGCGATTAAGAGCCCGCGCAACCTGCGCGATACAGAAATCGTCGTATGCATATTCGACCGTCCGCGAAGTTGAGCGCGGATAATTCATACTCACGTAGCCCAGTCGCTTGTATTCCGCGAGGGCGCGTCCTTCATAGAGCGGCCGCGGGGTGTCAACCTCCGCGTTTTTAACCAGCGCTTCGTAAGCTTTACGGTAATCGATTCCTGCCACACTTTTCATCATTGCATCAGCTATTACGACATCGCCATTGGAACCGCCCTGCGTCATGCCGTTCGCTCCGGCGATGCGTGAATCCGGCATCCAGCCTGTGTGAACATAGGTGTCAACGAGCGAGCGCACCATATCGCGGTGGCGTTCGGGTTGAATCAAGATCAAAAGCGGAAAGTGCGTGCGGAAGGTGTCCCAGATGGCGTAGAAATCTTCGTAGTGAGGCTCGTCGGAATTCCACCAGGCATTTTCGCCGGTGAGATCGTGCGGCATGTAGTGTGAATGATAAAGGGCAGTGTAAAAAATCTTGCGCTGTTCTGCTGTGCCGCCTTCGATCTTGATCTGTCCCAGCACACTCTCCCAAGCCGATTCAGCTCTGCGGCGCACGGCGTCGAAATCCCAGTCGGGGACTTCCTGTAAGAGGTTGGCGCGCGCCTTTTCAGGGCTGATGAACGAAACGCCGATCTTCATCTGCACGGTTTGCCTGGTCGTAGTGTCGAAGGTGGCGTAAGCGCCGACTTTTCCTTCGTTGGCAGCCGCCACCGTTCCCGGTTCAATACGATTATCTCGCCACGTACCGAAGGCTACGAACGGACGGTCAAACTCGGCGGAAAAGTGGATGGTGTAAGGCGATTGATTCCAGCCGCCGATGAAATTGCCGCTCCCCTCGATGCGATTCGGCGCGATCACGCGTACCCAACAATCAACCGGATGCGGGTTCTTGATGGCATCCTTTCCCGTCTCTGGTTGCACTACGGAACTGGCCTCGATCAGAACATGAGAAAACTTCGAGGACGGATAGTTGTAACGGTGCATCGCTACGAGCCGAGTCGCGGTGAGTTCCGCTTTCACATCAGAGCGCGTAAGGCGAACGGTGTAGTAGCCCGGTGACGCCACTTCTTCAGCCTTTGGCGAGCCGAGCTTATTGAGCCTCAACTGTCCCACGAGCGGAGTGGTGAGAAAGTTTCCATACTTACTCGCGCCGCCTGTTCCGCTAACGTGTGTCTGGCTGAAGCCGAGAATGTTTTCGTAAGGATTGTAGCCCGCGGTATTTGGGTTCACTGTGTCGGGGCTAACGTGAACGAAACCGAAGGGAACTTGTGCGCCCGGCACAATGTTGCCGCCGTTCTCCGTGCCAACGAAAGGATCGGCGTAATTGATCAAAGGCTCGAGACGATTGGTTGTTTGAAAAAACGCAGGCCCAGCCTGGCTGAGCATAATCAAACTGGAGAGCAATGCGCGCCTTATAATTGGTAAACGCGATGAAAGATGATTCTGCATGTCTTTGCAGCTTCTATAATACTTAACACGGACTGTTAGTTTGCGAAGGCGGGGTGTCTGTCGATCTAAGTGTCAGCCAACCGTCCGCAAACTAACAGGCGTGCGTTACCATTCGCGGGGTGAAATGAGAACCTCGATCGCTTGATGGTGATCCCACCGCTAAGAATTCAGATTCCGATTACGTTTCTGAGATATTGCCGGCTGCGGCGCGCGCTCTCTGACGGATTAGCATCCCCACTACGAGTGTCCACATCTTGCTCAACGATGGCCCATTCCGAGTAGCCTCCAGCAATCACCTCTTGAATAACTGTGTTTAGATCTATTTCGCCCTCGCCGAGTTCGCAGAATACACCGCGCCGCACTGCCTCAAGAAAGCCTACTCCATCGCGCCGCGCACCGTCTAAAATCTGAAGTCGTACATCCTTCAAATGAAGATGACGAATGCGGTCACCATACAAACGGACTGCATCCACCGGATCACCGCCGCCGAAGAAATAATGTCCGGTGTCCAGGCAGAGACCGAGCAGACCAGCGTCGGTACTCTCGCACAATCGCTCGACCTCATTCGGCGTTTCGACGAAAGTGCCAGCATGATGATGAAAGACTGCTGACAGTCCCAACTTGCGGCACGCTTCGGAGATGCGACCAAGTATCTGTGCCACACCGTCCCACTGACGGTTACTCATTCCGTCGCTCGCTTCGTTAACCCGGCCCGAAACGGCCATACGCGCCTCGCTCATCTCATCGGCCAGCACGATGATGCGCGCACCTGCCTGCGCCAGCAATTGAGCGACCTTCATCGCTTCCTGATAGCCAGCCTCATGGCGTTCCGGGTGAGCCAGTGGAATCGGCACAAAGCTCGCGACCAGTTGTAGCCCGCGTCCGGATAGTTCCGACGTCAATTCGTTCGGCTCCGTCGGAAAATAACCATAGGGTCCGAGCTCCGTGCCCGCGTAACCGGCCTCCGCTATCTCATCCAGGACTTTGCCGTAGGGTATTTGCTCTCCCCAGTCGGCGACTTCCATGACGCCCCAGCTAACTGGGGCATTCCCTACCTTGATACTCATTTGTTTTCACCGCCTAACGCTTGGCTTGATCGCCTCAGTCAGAACGCGTCCGACCGCATTGCTCGGTGGCTCAATCCTTAGCAAGGTCGAGAGCGTCGGCGCGATATCAGATGGACTACTCGGACCTGCGTATCTGCCGGCCGCTATCTCAGTGCCATAAAAGATGACGGGCACATGCGTATCGTAACTGTAGGGCGTGGAGTGTGAGGTGCCGTCCTCAGTGCGCTGTAGATAAAATGGCTTGACAATGATCACCAGATCGCCGCTGCGCTCCGCATTGAATCCCCGGGCAGCTTGGTCTGAATACCCACCGGGTGGAAGCGGGCCGAAAAGCAATTGCGTTCTGGTGAAGCATTTCCCTACGCCTTGAAACTTCACCGCCGCTTCGCAGCCGGCGCGTTCAACATCTTGCCGATTGACCTTTTGCCGCTCAATGACGTCGTAGTCGAAATAGATGTTGCTGTTAACCGTAGCGCGAATCCAGGTATTCGCCCCGAAACGTTTATCCAAGGCTGTCTGGATCGCGCGAGTCAGTGACTCGCTTGCGAACCGCCCCCCACCTAAACCAATGTCTTGCGAGTGCTCCGGAACTGGAGCAACTCCATGGTCCCCCGTTAACACGATAATCGTGTTCGCGAGTCCGATCTTCTGGTCGATGTAGCTGAATAAATCGCTCAGGATACGGTCTGTACGTAGTGTGATGTCCTCGACCTCCTGGCTATACGGGCCAAATGTGTGGCCCACTGGGTCGTTAGCCGAGAAGCTCACAGTGAGCAGGTCCGTGTAATCATCCTGACCCAGTTTTTCGCCTTCAATAGCAGCCTTGGCAAACGCTGCCGTGTACTCGTTCGCAAAGGGTGATTCTTTGAAGTCCTCGTAAAACAACTTACCCGGCTTGCTTTCGCCGCCGTCGATGATGTGGGGAAACTTGTTGCCACGCGGCGATTTCTCGTAAGGAGAATCGTCTGGCAGAGAACGTTGGTAAGCAACTTCCGGCAGCAACCGATCCCATCGAGCGCCAAAGTACTTGTCCGGCCGATTGTTCCGATCAAAGTCCTTTGCCCATCCCGGCAGATCGGGAAAGTAGTAAGTGCTCGACACAAATGTTCCGGATGTCGCGGCGAACCAGTAGGCTCCGTTGGGATGTTTGCCCACTGGCAGAATCGCGGCGCGGTCTTTAAAGGCAATGCCCACGACTTTGGATTGCCCATTGTTCGACAGGCGAAGCTGATCGCCAACCGTTGACCCGATCAATCTTGACGGAGAGGCTGGCTCTTCACCCTGGCCGCCGAGTAACTTCACGCTGCTGTCGGAGATACTTGTAATTGTTTTTCCTGTTTCGCGATCAAACCAATCATTGCCTACGATGCCGTGCAGCGCCGGTATTGAGCCGCTCATGAACGTCGCGTGCCCAGGGGCAGTGACAGTCGGAACGTAAATGTAGTTTGCATTAGTGAAGACTGCGCCTTCGCTCAGCAGACGACGGAAACCACCCTTTTCAAACAGGTCTTCAAAGCGAGTCAGGTAGTCGTAGCGAAATTGATCGATGACGATTCCCAGCACCAGGCGGACCTTCCTGGGTCTGTTTTCTTTCCGAGCTCCTCGTTGGGCGTAATTTACAGTTCCCTGAATGCCCGTACTGAAAAGAATGACGAAACAAAGAAAGAGGGCGAGCCCATATCGCAGATTTTTCCGAACCCTAATTTCTTTTTCGTGGATTTTCATTGTGGCGTCGGTGGTTCTGACAGTCATATCGTCACCGGACGGTTTTCCTTGAAAGACAACGTGGCTGCCGCACTTGCCTGTAAAGCGGCCACCCCGTCGGCACACGAAACAGCCGGCGGTTTGCCCTGCAGGACGTTGTCGACGAAATCCTGGAGTTGAGTAATATATGCCTGTTCAAAGCGCTCGGTGAAATAAGGCACGGTGTCGTGAGTAATGCCGTCTTTAGTCATAACCATAATTGGTGTTTCACGTAGATACCCGACCTTTAATGTGCCTTCGGTGCCGAGAATTTCGGTGCGGATATCGTAGCCATACACTCCGTTGCGGCTGAGATCGATGGCGCCGAGTGCGCCGCTCTGGAAGTAGAGACTGGTGATGGCGTTGTCAATGTCTCCAATTTTTTTCATCTCTGGATAGGCCAGCGTCCCACCGATGCTGTAAACGCTTGCGATCTCACCCATGTACCAGCGCGCAAGATCCAGATCATGGATGCCGCAATCAATGAACAAGCCGCCGCTGTGGGCCGGATCGAGGTATTCAAGACTGGGTCGATAGGGATCACGAGAAGATGATTTGAAGACCACCGGCTTTCCAATCAGACCCTCATCAATCTTGCGCTTGGCCGCTAAATATCCTTTGTCGAAACGTCTCATAAAACCCATTTGAAAAAACACGCCTGTCTGCTCGACGGTGCGGAGCATCTCACGTGCTTCATCCAATGAGATAGATAACGGTTTCTCACAAAAGATTGGTAGCCCGCGTTGCGCTGCTGCCAACACGATCTCTTTATGAGTGCTGGTTGGGCTGACTATGACTACGCCCTCGACCGCTTCATCGGCGATCAAGTCCTGATAAGTGCCGTATTTTTTGGAGATGCTCAATTCCGCCGCGAGCGCCGTGGCCACAGTTTCGTTCACATCGGACACAGCCACAATTTCAGCCCTGGCAATGCGACCGTTAAAATACCTGGCATAACTACTGCCGAGTCGTCCCAAGCCTACGACGCCCACTCTTAACCTGTTACTCATTTCCGATTCGCTCCCGCTATTTATTCGCGTCCGTCGCGGCCGCGTTCTCTTTCGTAATTAGTTTGATTGGTACAACCATCTCCTCTTTGACTGGCTCGCCTTTAATTAGATGGTAAGCGTTCTCGACTGCCATCGCTCCCATTGTGGCGGGCGATTGCGCAACAGTAGCGTCCATCGTGCCGCTCAACACGGCCTTGCGCGCTTCGTCGGAAGCATCAAAGCCGATAACGATGATCTGCCCGGTTTTTTTCGCAGCAGCAATTGCTTCGAGCGCTCCGAGCGCCATCAGGTCGCTACAGGCAAACACCGCCTGCACGTCTGGATGAGATTGAAGGATGTTCTGGAAAACAGTGAAGCCCTGATCGCGTTCCCAATTCGCGGTTTGCGAAGCAACGATTTCGATACCCGGGCTTGCCTTAAGAGCATCGCGAAAGCCTTTCAGACGAGAATCACCCGTCTCATGGCCTGGAATTCCCTCGAGCACCGCAACCTTGCCTTTGCCGCCAAGTTGCCTGGCGATGCGCTCGCCGGCGAGTTTGCCGCCTTCGTAGTTATCCGAGCCAATGAAGGTCGCTATCTTCCCTTTCGAGTCGCTTAGTGCCTTGGCATCTACGCGCGTGTCAACTATGACCACTGGAATGTTCGCACTGTTGGCCTTGTTGATGGCCGGTACGATTTCGCGAGAACCTGACGGCGTGACGCACAGCGCGGCGATTTTGGTTTGAATCAGATTCTCAACAATCTGCATCTGCTTTTCGACATCCACCTCGCGTTCAGCCGCTTGCACGATCAAATTCACCCCCAGCTTCCCGGCTTCTTCTTCGGCGCCTTTTTGCATCTCGATAAAGAAGGGGTTATTGGCAGTCTTCATCACAAAAGCAATTCTGGGAGCACTGCCCGCTTGCTCCTGCCCGCGCTGACAACTTATGAGAGTGATCGACAGTGTTCCCAACAGAATCAGGATCAGACCCTTCTTCATAAACGTTTCTCCTTCTTGATAGTCGTTTGTTTGAACATGCTAGTTACCTCGCCTCTTCAGCGCCATATCAATCAGCACGGCGACGATGATGACCGTGCCGATAACAATTTGTTGAATGAAAGATGAGACGCCCAGGAGATTCAGGCCATTTCTCAGAACTGCCATGATCAGCGCACCGATCAAAGTTCCCACGACAGTTCCTTCGCCGCCCAGCAAACTGGTGCCGCCGATGACGGTGGCGGCAATCGCGTCTAACTCGTATGACATGCCGGCGATGGGTTGCGCCGAATTCAATCGCGCCGTCAGCAGAATCGCTGCCAAACCGCTCAACAACCCGGCGATACCGTACACCATCGTCTTGTATAGTTTGACGTTGATACCGGACAGCAACGCGGCCTCTTCATTGCCGCCGATGGCATAGGTGTAGCGGCCCAGCTTAGTGCGCCGTAAAACGAAGTGGGCGATCACGTAGACGCCGATCATGATGATCACCGGGGCCGGGACGCGTAGCACTTCGCCGGTAGCAAGCGAGCGGAAGTTTTCCGGGAAACCTGAGATCGGTCTGCCTTCCGTGAACATTAAGGCCGCGCCACGCGCGACACTCATCATGCCGAGCGTCGCGATAAAAGGAGGCAAACGCCCGACTGTGATCAGTAGTCCGTTAACCAGTCCACATAGGAGACCGGCCCCTACGCCCACTAACAATGCCAACGGAAGTGGGAGGCCGCTGTGAAGAGCGCTTGCCATGATCACGCCGGCAAAGGCAAGCACCGACCCAACTGATAGATCGATCCCGCCAGTGATTATGACGAAGGTCATGCCGACGGCGATAATCGCGATGATGGTGGCCTGCTCGGCAATATTCAGAAGATTCGAGATGGTCAGGAAGTGCGGTGTCAGAGTCCACAGGACCAGGGCCAGCGCTAAGAGGCCCGACAAAGTGCCGAGCTGTCGTCCGTAGTGTGAGAGAAAATTCTCTCTCAGGGCTATTCGCCCTATTCCGCTAACGCGCATTGTAGGATTCTTTCAGAAGTAGCCTCCTCGGCGGAAAACTCACCCGTTATTCTGCCCCCGCGCATTATCAGAATGCGGTCACTCATTCCCAGGACCTCGAGCATCTCAGAGGAGATCATGATGATGGCGACCCCCGACGCTGTCAGCTTGTTCATCAACTGATAAATCTCGGCTTTCGCGCCCACGTCCACACCGCGCGTGGGTTCATCGAATATAAAGACCTCGGACTTGCAGCAAAGCCACTTGCTGAGCACAACCTTCTGTTGATTGCCGCCGCTTAAATAAACAACCTTCTGATTGAGACTCGGTGTTTTAATCCGAAGATCTTTGACATAGCGATCGGCGGCCTGTTGCTCCTCCTGAGCGTTCATTAGACCCCACTTGGAAAACTTGTCTACGCTTGCCAGGCATAGGTTCTCTTTTACCGACAGTGGCAAGACCAGGCCTTGCGACTTTCTATCTTCGGTGAGGAACCCAATGCCGGAATTGATCGCAGCCCGGGGCGAGCCGATTCGCTGTGGGGAGCCGTTGATTGAAATAGATCCTGAAGCGATTTTATCGAGACCGAAGATGGCCCGCGCCAGTTCCGTTCGCCCAGCGCCCAGCAAACCGGCAATGCCCAGCACTTCCCCCTTCCGAAGTGAAAAACTGATGTCTTTCAAACCACACTGGGTATTTAGTCCCTCGACACGCAAGACCTCAGGTCCGAGCTCGGCCCGCTCTTTCGGAAACAACTCCGTCACCTCGCGATTTACCATTAGGCGAATCAACTCCGACTTGCTCATGTCGCGCACATCGTAAGTACCGACGGTGCGCCCGTCTCGCAAAACAGTGACGCGGTCGCCGATTTCAAACAGTTCCTCCATGCGGTGCGAGATATAGACGATCGAGACGCCTTTATCTCTGAGGCTGCGAATCGTGGCGAAGAGTTCTTTGATCTCATGCTCGGTCAGGGCCGCGGTCGGCTCGTCCATGATTAGGATCCTGGCGTCAAGTGAGAGCGCCTTGGCCACCTCGACCATCTGTTGTTCGGCTACTTTGAGTTCTTTGATTAACTTATGAGGATCCAGGTTCAGTCCCAGGCCATTTAAGGCGCGCGTCGCCTGTTGAAATATTGCGCGTTGATCGATCACTCCGAACCGACGGGGCTCGCGGCCGAGAAAAATGTTTTCACCAATCGATAAATGGGGGATGAGATTAAATTCCTGATAGATGGTGCTGATGCCCAGCGTTTGCGCGTGCTTTGGATTCCTTATCTCGACGTCCTGACTGTCAAGAACGATCTGCCCCGTGGTCTTCTGATAGGCTCCGCTCAGAATTTTCATGAGCGTGGATTTTCCCGCGCCGTTCTCGCCGAGCAGGATATGAACTTCGCCCCGCCGCAAATCGAAATCAACGTCGTCCAGAGCCACGACGCCGGGGAACGTCTTCCTTATATGACGCATTTCCAGAACGGGGGTATTAGCCATCTCGGTCAACCTTCTTGCAAAAACAACTTGGACTCTTTCAGAAAAAATATCGCTCTCGCTTTCGAGCTTCGTCGTAACTTTCGCGTGTACGCTTAACCGATTCGATCTCCGAAACTTCCGCTACCGGTACATCCCACCATGATTCATATCCGGGCACGCGCACCTCTTTATCAACCTCAATGACAATGACTGTAGTTTGCCGTTGGCGGCGTGCTTCTCCGAGCGCATGCTGTAGATCTTCTCGAGTGACAGCGCGAATCACGTGCGCCCCCAAACTTCCGGCATTGGCTGCGAAGTCAACTTCGAGCCGTTCGCCGTCCAGCTGCCCGCTCTCCGTGCGACGGGACCTGTAATCTGTGCCAAAGCCACCCGAACCCAAAGCCTTCGACAGACCACCGATGCTGCTGAAGCCATAGTTATTCAGCAGGATAATATTTAACTTAACCCCCTCCTGAATCGCGGTAACGATCTCGCTGGACATCATCAGGTATGAGCCGTCGCCGACCATCACATAGACTTCACGCGATGGGTCGGCCATCTTCACGCCAAGGCCGCCGGCAATCTCATAACCCATGCAGGAGTTGCCATATTCGAGGTGATAGCCTTTCGGATCGTGCGTGCGCCAGAGTTTGTGCAGGTCCCCCGGCAAACTACCCGCGGCGCAAACCACCACGTCCTGAGGATCCGAAAAACTGTTGACGATTCCGATGACTTCGCTCTGGCTAATGGGCGGCCCTTGCCCAAGGTTGAATAAGCGTTCAACCTCCGCCCGCCACTTATCTTTGAAAGAGGCGATGCGAGCAGCGTATTCGTCGTCGACCTGATAGCCTTCGAGGGCCCCGCGTAATTCATCGACCATGACGCGCGCGTCGGCCACCAGCGGCAGCGCCGCGTGTTTGTAAGCATCGAATTCAGCCACGTTGATGTTGATAAAGCGGACGCCCTCGTTCTGAAACGCGGTTTTGGACGCGGTCGTAAAATCGCTGAGACGCGTGCCAACGGCAATCACAAGGTCTGCTTCGCGCGCGACGATGTTAGCGCCGGAAGTGCCGGTCGTGCCGAGGGCTTCAAGATTTTGCGGATGGTCCCAGGGCAGCGCCCCCTTCCCCGCCATAGTCTCGCCAACGGGGATGCCGGTCTGCTCGACTAAGCGCGCGAGTGCTTCGGCCGCTTCGCTGTAGATGACGCCGCCTCCCGCGATAATGAATGGCTTCTGAGCAGCCCGAATCCATTCGACGGCGCGCGCGAGGAGCGCGCGGTCAGCCAGTGGTCGGGAGATGTGCCAGGTGCGCGGCGCGAAAAGTTCCACCGGATAATTCCACGCTTCCGCCTGCACGTCCTGGGGAAGCGCGAGTGTGACCGCGCCCGTATCAGCGCGTGAGGTTAATACCCGCATTGCCTCCATCAAAGCAGAGGGCAGTTGATCAGGACGATTGATCCGATCCCAGTAGCGTGAGACAGGCTTGAAAGCGTCGTTGACCGAAATGTCCTGAGTACCACTTGACTCGAGCTGTTGGAGCACCGGGGCCACGTTGCGGCGCGCAAAGACATCGCCGGGCAGCAGCAGCACGGGGAGGCGATTGATCGTCGCTGTAGCTGCGCCGGTAATCATGTTCGTCGCTCCTGGTCCAACCGAAGACGTACAGGCAAAGGTGGCCAGCCGGTTCTTCATCTTGGCGTAGGCCGTGGCGGTATGGACCATCGCCTGCTCATTACGAGCCAGGTAAAAACGAAAGTCGGGCGTTTGCTGCAATGCCTGTCCAATCCCAGCCAGATTGCCGTGTCCGAAAATGCCCCAAACGCCTGCGAAGAAAGGCGACTCGTTTCCGTCGCACTCGACAGACTGGTTTTTTAGAAACGTGATGAGTGCCTGAGCGGTAGTTAGTCTTTGCGTTTTCATCGTCGCTTCGTGATGTCAGGACCGTTCTCGATAACCCAATGCACAGCTTCGATTAGGCTGAAGATGCAATCGCTACGTCTTCAAACGGTCTTCATGGCGGGCAGTCGGCATTACCGTCTGATACCGAACGCAGTACTGACTACTGCGTTAGAGAACGTTCGAAGTAACCAGCCATCTGATTCAGGTCGCGACCACGCCACGATTCTTGTCTTTCTAAAGCGCGTTCAACGGTCAAGTTGTGGTGAATGATGGAGCCGGCGGCCTGGGCTACAACAAGCGGGTCTTCCGGTCCTGGGAAAAGCACGTTACGTCCAACGAGCGCGCCGCGCACATTCGCTCCGGCAGCGAGGCCAGCCTCGATTTCTCGTAAAAGTGGGGTCGCGTCGCCGACCGACTCCCCACCCAGCAGCAGAATGGGTAGCGTTGTTGCTTGTGCAACCACCTCGTAGTCTTTGCAGTAAGGTAACTTCAGCCACAGGTAACGACCGCTATCACCTAAGGCTGACGCCACGCCCACGATCTTCGCTAACGCTTCCGCTTCTTTGACTACGCGATAGCTGCCATTTTCTTTGACAACGGGTAGAGGCTCGAGAAATGTCGGGAGACTCAGCGCGTTCATTTCTGTGATCGCGCGGGCGCAGTGGAGCATGGTGTTGAGCGAGCCTGTCTCATCATCACAAATACGGAGCAAGAGTTTTGCTCCGTCCAGGCCCATCGCGGCACAGGCCGCTGGTGGTGCGCCCGTGATCGGGTCATCCATCTCCCAACCAGCACCGGCTAACCCGCCTCGATTAAGACTGCCGATAAGCAGCCTGTCATCGAGCAGGCCAGGGCCGCCGCCTTCAAGGATCAAGTGATGGAGGATCAGCAAGTCTTCGAGTACATCCATCGTGGCCATCACGCCATCCACAACGTCGCTTTGAAGTACACGAAGGATACGCGCGAGGTAACTATGACGGTTAGCCATTCTCAGCGGATCATCGCCGACTTTCGTGACGCGGCGCGCCGGATGATCTGCTGCCAGAATATTGAGCTTGCCGTCAGACGTGAGCCGGCTTCGTCGCTTCCGCGCCTGGGCCGCGCGAAGAGAGCACGTGGGATCTGCCAACCGAACTTCAGTTATTTTCGCCACTACAGAGGCGGGGAGAAAATCTCGGTCAAGAAAACCCTCCATCTAAAATCCTCCCCGCTCTTCGATAAATGTCAGGGCTTCCTGTTCGTAAGGCATGAAGTTGGCGCAGCCGTGGCGTGTGACCACAATCGCGCCACAAGCGTTTCCCATTCGCGCGGATTTATACCAGTCCCAGCCTTTGAGATAGCCATACATAAAACCGCTTGCGAAAGCATCCCCTGCACCGAGGACGTTTTGAATCTCGACCGGAAAAGTCGCGGCCTCGATTGCGTCGCCGCCCTTCAGGTACACCGTAGTGCCCTCTCCTCCGCGCTTGAGGGCTAAGGCTTCGGGTCCGGCGCGGAGAATCTCATCCACAGCTTTTAAGACATCGCCACTCACACGCGCCCCGGAAACTTGAGAATGTTCTACCGAAACAGATACACCTTCCTGGAGCGCGCCAGCCTTAACCTCGTCCGCTGTACCAATCACCACATCCGTCAAGCGCAGGACTGACCGTATTGTGATACCGAAGGCCCGCTCGTCGTGCCATTGATCCGGACGAAAATCCAGGTCGAGGACGACTTTCGTGCCCGCGTTGCGGGCGCGCTCGGCGGCAAAGATGGTGGCACTACGGCTGGGCTCACGGCTGAGTCCGGTGCCGGAGATCAAAAGCACG
Organism: Pyrinomonadaceae bacterium; assembly: GCA_036507195.1. Taxonomy (GTDB): domain Bacteria; phylum Acidobacteriota; class Blastocatellia; order Pyrinomonadales; family Pyrinomonadaceae; genus PSRF01. Next base: position 15,218 of record DASXQM010000246.1, read on the forward strand.
TGGCTTTCTTCTATGGGTGCGGCCAGCACGTCGTCGATCGTCAGTTCAATGTCGGCGCAATTGTCGCGGTAGTAGACCAGGGGAAACTTATCGGGCGGCTCGATACCCAAAATGACGGCACTGGTACGCCGGCCGGGTTTGCGAGGAATGAAGCTCGTGACGATTCCTTCCTGCTCAAGGAAGTGGAGCAGGAAATCACCAACCGGATCGTGTCCCACCGCCGTTAGTAGTACCGAGCGCAGCCCCAACCGGCGTGTGCCCACCGAGATGTTCGTTGGGCAACCGCCGACATACGATGCGAAGTTCTTGATCTCGGGAAAAGGCGCGCCGATGTCATTCGCATATAAATCAATGGAGCTGCGACCCATCGGCAGAATGTCGAATTTTCGTTCCGCAATCAACTTTCTCTCCCTCGAGTCACGAGCGGCACGCGTGGATCCTTTTCCCGCCAAGTCCCGCGCACCCAGGCGTAGTCAGGATCGTCAGAAGCCGCCATCGAACGCGCACTGCCCGCCAGTGCGTTGAGGTAATAAATGTTGTATCCGTGGGCGGCCACTACCGGGTGATACCCTTCTGGAACCAATATCAATTCGCCGTCGCGCACGGTGAGCGTCTGGTCCAGGCGTCCATCTGCTGTATAGACTCTCTGAATCGCATACCCTTCGGGTCGGTCTATCTTGTAATAATAAAGCTCTTCAAGGTCCACCTCATCAGGTGGGTTATGTATGTCGTGTTTGTGTGGCGGATAGCTGGACCAATTCCCGCTCGGAGTATAGACCTCCACGAGCAGTAATCGTTGTGCGGGAAACTCCGGCTTCAAGATGTGATTGATCTGACGCGTCGCGTTCTCGCCGCCCCGTATTTCAAGTTCAATGTCGTCCGGCGTCACTAGCCGCGCCGGAAACGTCTCCTCGGCGCGCGAGAAACAAAGCGCCAGTTCACAATCCGACTCAGCCGAGACCCTGAACTCTGTCTTGATCGGCAAGTAGACGGCAGTCGGTAATCCATCGAACACGTGTGCCCGGCTCCCAATATCAGACCAGGAGCCAGCCGTTGACTCCACCGAGCATCGTCCGCCCAATAGCACCAGTCCTAGTTCAGTTGCAGCTGTCTCGCTTTGGAATTTCTCGCCGCGTAACAGCTTACGTATGCTTAGAGTGAGATACTGGTAGCCAGTAGACTCCGGCGTTACGAGCAGCGTTTCTCCAGACATTGTTTCGGAAGAAACAGGTTTGATTAGCAAATCTTTTGTGTCTTGCGGCATCCAGGTTGACTCGCTGGCGGCTTAAAATTTCGGCGGTGCCGTTGATTCACGAACAATCAGTTCACCCTCAACTTTGATATTAGTTTTGGAGTCAATGCGCGAGAGGAGTTTGATCATTATTTCCATAGCCATGCGCCCCATCTGCTGTTTCGGTTGGCTCACAGTAGTCAGCAATGGAAAGGTGTAAGAAGCGATGGCAAGATCATCAAATCCAACCAGCGACAGCTCCTCCGGAATCTTGATCCCGTGGCTATGAAGTGCGCGTAAAGCTCCCAACGCTGACATATCGTTATAGCAAAAAACCGCTGTTGGAGGATTTGCTAGTGCTAGAAGGCTCTCCATCGCTTGCTCCCCTCCCCCCGGCTTACCATCGCCGTGAACCACGAGTTCCGGTAAGAATGGATATTCGGCGACGGCCAGCGCCTGTCGGTAGCCTGCAAGACGTTCGGTGTCAGACTGAAAACCACCGCGATCACCGATGTAAGCAATTCGCTTGTGGCCCAGACCGATCAGATGTCCCATCACTTCTGTGCTGGCTTTGATGTTATCAATCGTTACCGAGTAGATGAACTCGTCCGTCTCATCTGGGTGTTGATTGTTAATGAGCACAATCGGAACTTTTAACTGGCTCAAGAGGGGTACATAGAGGGCTCCAACCCGTGACGCGGTAACCAGAATCCCATCCACACGACGCTCATGAAAAGAGTGGACCACTCTGACTTCACGATCTGGATTGGCATTGGAATTTGCGAGAAAGACTGAATACCCGTGATCATTTGCCGCCTCTTCAACGCCGCTAATGACATCGGCTATAAACGGATCGGCAATGCTGGTCACAACCACGCCAATTGTTTTTGTTCTTTTGGTTGCCAAGCTGCGCGCAATCGCGCTCGGCCGGTAGCCTAAGCTGGCTGCGATTTGGCGAATCCGCTTCGCTGTTTCCCCCTTGACTAAAGGGCTGTTGCTTAGAGCCCTCGAGACAGTCGGATGTGAAACCTTGGCAGCCCGAGCGATGTCTTTGATTGATACGTGTTGCATTCGATTACAACCGATTGCACTCACTTAAGAACGGTTTGTTGCGAGACCCTATGTCGAATCACTGTGGCTACAATGCTTCTAGATTTCCCATGAGAATGCACACGTGTTCAGGATTGTCAAAACATAAAGCAGCTCAGAGGCTGCCTCAACTAACAATTGTGAATGCTCGAAAAGGTAGACTTTCTACCTTGTCTTGTAATGGGCCTCAAATCTAACCCCCTCAGGGCTTAGTGTCAAGAGTTCGAATTGACTCACTAAAAATCTACTCCAAATCGATCAATCATCTTTTTCAGAGTGGCGGTAGAAGGAAGAGAAGAGTTGAGATTAAAGATGCAGTACCTGAAGGCGCTAACTGTGGTCACAGGCGCTCGCTATCAAAGGGCGACGAAGAAAGGGAAAACGTCTCGCTGCTTGAATCAAGCGCGTCTCGGTCGGTAACTACATTATTCCCGACACCAAACTTCTACAAATCCGCTCGCACCAGACCTCCGCATTGCGCAGTAACAACCTAAGATCTTTCTTCCCGGAAGTTGTAGAAACCGCGCATCTCAGAGTTTTCCCATCTGTTCTCATTCTCTACCGTTTTCTACTATCCGGTGCTGTTTTTCTGGCCAGATATTGGCCATTTGGAGAAATTGGGTCTTTAAGTGGTGCTTGTAAGTGGTTGAAGGATTGAGAGTTATTGGTGGAGCAGAGGAGGGTCGAACTCCTGGCCTCCGCATTGCGAATTAGACGCTCGGCAAAAACCTAAGTTGTTGCCTTTTCGAAAGTTGCAGCCACCGAAGAAAAATCGAGGTTTTCCGGTTTTTCCCATTCCTTCCCATCGCGTACCCGTCGCGTGCAGTTATTTTTGGTCACATATTGGTCACTTGGGATTTTCCAAAAAAAGTCCAAGACAGTCTCTGAGATGTCAATTTGGCATCTCAAAAAGGCACCCAAGCTAAGCGCCGGCCCCCCGACTGGCCGAGTTTGCAGGGTAAACATTTTCGACAGCGGCGCGCAATAACTCAGCTACGCTCCAGGCCTGGGCGACGCAACCGCGGGGCGTGTGCGGTGGATCGCCATCGAAGATTTCGGAGACTTGCCCGAGACACGCTTCCCTTAGATGGTCGTCAAAATTCCCCAGCCAATCAGCGGCAAACTTGCGTCCAGGTTTCTCACCAAATGTCTTTACATAAGCCGTGATATAAGGACCCATCAACCACGGCCATACTGTGCCCTGATGATAAGAGCCGTCGCGACTGCGCGGATCGCCTTCGTAACGACCGATGTAACGTGAATCGTTCGGCGAGAGGGTGCGGAGGCCGCGTGGCGTTAGGAGTTCGCGCTCGACTACGCGCAGGCTACTCTTCGCTCGCGCGGTTGAAACCATCGAATTCGCCAGGCTAATTGCGAAGACCTGATTGGGCCTGATTGAAGCATCGCGTTCGTCGCCGTTCACTACGTCGTAGAGACAGCCTGTCTGCTCGTTCCAAAATTGTTCGTTAAAACTCTTGCGCGCTGATGCCGCCATCGTTTTGTACTGCTTTTGATTTGCTTTATCGCCGAACTTTTGTGCCAGACCCTCCATTACCCTCAGCGCGTTGTACCAGAGCGCTTGAATCTCGACGGCCTTGCCGGTGCGTGGCGTGACCACCCAGTCACCGACTTTCGCGTCCATCCAGGTGAGTTGTACACCAGGCTCGCCCGAGTAAAGCAGGCCGTCTTTGTCGACGTGGATTTGATAACGCGTCCCTTTGACGTGCCAGTCAATAATATCCGTCAACACCGCATAGAGGTTGGCGCGCACGAACTCGAAGTCATTCGTGAATTGCAAAAGCGAGCGCACGGCTTCAAAGAACCAGAGCGTTGCATCGACCGTGTTGTATTCAGGAGTCTCGCCTGCATCCGGAAAACGGTTCGGTAACATTCCCTGATCGACGTGCGACGCAAACTCAGCCAGGATGCTCTTCGCAATTTCGGCGTGGCCAGTCGCCAGTGTCAAACCCGGCAGGGCAATCAACGTATCGCGGCCCCAATCAGCGAACCAGTGATAGCCGGCGATAACAGTCTTGCAACGTTCGCGCGCAACGATGAACTGATCGGCCGCGGCCGCGAGCGTACCGGCTAGCTGATCGGCCTGGAGTTTCCCACCTAATGAATTTCTGCGCTCTATCTCGGCTTTGCCGTAAGCGTCTGCGTTACCGACAGCGCACCGCTCAGTTGAGGCGATAATGCTGACCTGCGGACTCTTAGTCAGATCAAAAGTAAAGGCGCATGGACTGAAGAGATCTTCGGCGAAGTCGAGACCGCGTTCCTGCTCGACTGCATATTGAAAGTTACGATACCAAAAACCGTTCGTGTCGATCTGGGCGGCATCGTGCGCAAAATGCAACGCAGGCAGATCGCTGTAAGGCTTGACCGAAACCAGTCCGTCTTCAGTTTCCACGTTTGAATTCAGCGCGCCATTTTCATGTGTTGTGCTGTGATAATCGCGAAAGGCGATCAGCGGACGGACCTCTAGAACGATCCGGACAGCAGGCCGATCGACAGAGAGGGCGCCTATTTTGTATTGCACAACAGTCGTGTTCTCTCCCTGCACCATGAACACACGCTTTTCCAAGTGCACTCCTTCAACGTCGTAGGTGAAAACTGGGAAGGGATCGAGATGGAAGCCGGTTTGATACTTGAAGCCCTCCGGATGAACGACGCCCGGATACTGATTAGCTGATAGTTCGTAGCGCCGACCATCAATAATGAGTGTCTCTTCGAGCTTCGAAAGCAAGACTAGTCGCCCAACTGGCGGCTTTGTCGCGGCGGTCAGCAGGCCGTGATAGCGGCGTGTGTTCAGTCCGGTGATCGTCGAGGACGAAAACCCGCCGATGCCGTTAGTCTCTAGCCATTCACGCGACAGTGCCGTTTCGAGATTCCGGCAACTCTCCTGATCTATTTCAATCATTGCTACCTTCTTTCTGAGAACGCAGCTAAGCTGCACGACTTTCAGAATCATCCGCTGCGGCTTCGATCAGTACTGGCCTCTCAGCTCGCATACTCACATCCATGAACTGCACGAGGTCCTTCGAAAACAAGAGATCCAGAAACCAATCGAGCGCGACCCGCACTTTCTTTTCGAAGCGCGGGAGCTTGCTCAGATAAATCGTTCGCCATAACCACCAAGCTATGAAGCCGGAAAAATTCACACCCATGATGCGAGCCACACCTGTTCGTTTGCCGATCGAAGCCAGCGCACCGATTGTCTTGAATTCGAAACGTCGCCGCCGGCCACCATTGATGGCAGCAACGACGTTTTCAGCCACGACCTTCCCCTGGCGTATCGCGTGTTGCGCGGTCGGCGGACAAGATTTGCCCGTGGTCGGGTCAGGCACGGCAGCGCAATCACCGAGCGCCCAGACTCCGGGACAATTTGTGACTTCAAGGAATTCATTTGTGACCAACCGACCGCGTTCCTTGGAACAATCCAACATGTCGAGCAGTGGGTTCGGAGAAACACCGGCCGTCCAAACCAGCATGTTGGTCTTAAGCGAAGTCCCATCATTCAGACTAACTTCATCATTCGAGACACTCTTGACTGCCGTGTTCATGAGAAACTGCACCCCGCGACCGGCAAGCTTTTTGAAGGCATAGGCGCCAAGTTGCGGACCTAGTTCCGGCAAGATCACATCGGTTGCTTCGATCAAAACGATTCGCAGGTCTTTTTCGGAGAGCTTCGGATAGAACTCAATCGCCTCGCGGACAAAATCATTCACAGAAGCTATCGTTTCGACGCCCGCAAACCCGCCGCCCGCCACCACCACGGTTAATAGCCGCGAACGATCTTCGCAGGCACATTCAAAGTCTGCTTCCTCGAGGTTCTTGATCAGACGGCTGCGCAAGCGAATCGCATCGCTCAGCGATTTCATTGTCAGTGCGTTTTCGGCCAGGCCCGGCAAATTGTAGAAGTTCGTAACCGAACCAAGCGCCAGGACCAAATAGTCATAGGACAATTCGTGATCGTGATTGTCATCGGCATGAGCAACGATCACGCGACGTTCCTTTAGGTCGATTCTCTTGATGTCGCCATTGAAAAAATGTGTCCGGCGCAACAGCTTGCGCACCGGATTGACGATGTGCGTCAAGTCCAGATCGCCAGCCGCTACTTCATGCAACATCGGCGTAAACAGAAAGAAGTTCTCGCGATTGACGAGCGTGAGTTCAACATCAGAGTCGCGGCGAAGCTTCTTCTCAAGATGCAGAGCTGTATAGAGGCCGCCGAAGCCGCTTCCGAGAATCAGGATTCTCTTAGGTAGGTTTGAATTGCTGGCCATTAGGTCAGCTCCGCAACTTCACAGAAGACTTTGATAGCGCCGTTCGGATTCGTAAGCTTCGCGAACAACTCGTGATAGTTCTCCAGGCCTTTGACTGGATGCGTCAGTAGACGCGACAGCCAACCGGGATATTCGGCTTGAGCCTGCGCCAAGTCCTTGACGCCCATCTCGAAGTATTCCCGATTCGCGTTGACCGTGCCGACCATTACCTTGTTGCCGAGCACGAATTCAAGATTGATCTTGTCCGCCGGCACTTCGATCTTGCGATCGCCGCCTGTGACACTGGACAACACCAGGACTCCGTTTTTGCCGAGCGCTTGCATGCTGTCGAAAACGACTGGTGAAAATCCGGTAGCTTCGAAAATGATGTCGAATGGCCCGTACTTCTTTGCGCCTTCCAGAATTGAAAGCTCGTCCGTCGATTGATAGGTCGCGCCGATCGCTTCGATCAAATCCGAATTCAAATATGGTTTTGGTGTCTTACCGAAGGTTACTACCTGTAAACCCTTCAAACGCAGCACCAGAGTTGCCAGCAAACCGATCGTGCCCGCGCCCCTTACAGCGGCGCGTTTCGGCTTCCAAACCCGCAGACGACGTTGAATCTCATAAGCCTGAGCGATGCCCTTCTCAACGACGGTCGTTGGTTCGAGCAGTACGCCGACTTCCTTGAGGCCTTGGGGGATCTTGACGATAAATTCAGCATCATCAACGTAGTATTGACTCATGTAGCCGTGGCGCAGATTGATGCCGCGCTCAAAGTACGTATCATCCGTCGTCATGTCGTTGGTGCCGATTAGGTCGTAGATGCTAGACCCCGGACGGCGCACCGTTGCGACCACATAATCGTCCGGCTTCACTTCAGTTACGTTCGGACCGACAGCTTCGACTTGGCCAAAACCTTCGTGCCCGATCACCAGAAAATCGTAGCCCTCCGGCGCTTGGCCATATTCAGCCGCGTTGATTTCCTTGTCAGTACCATCGACGCCAACCCGCAACACACGCACCAGCACGCCGCGACCATTCGGAATGTCAGTTACCTTCGGCGCCGGTAATTCGGTTAGATGAACTGTGTTTGGTATTCCCGGTTTGACTGCAATTGCTTTCATGATTGCTCCTCGAACTTAGTTTCAGACCTTCGATTTTCAACTTGCTGACATCGCCATTTCTGTTCGAACTCCCATTTGCGCCAGTGTCGCCAGTACGCGCGCCGGCTCGCCAAGATCGCTCCAGCCAACATCGCCGACTCTCATTACCGTGAGATCCTCGGGCCGCTCCGCCAACACTTCATGAGAGAAATTGCTCTCTTGAATTTCCGAATACAGTTCATGCAGCGCTTTCCGCTCAGCTAGAGTTTCAAACGTAGGCATGATCGAGGCGAACTGAGTGACCATCTCGGGTAAGGCTGTACGCGTCATTTTCAGTAATGCGTCGACCCGGCCGACCATCACAAAGCTGTTCCACAGACAACATTGGTCCATCAGAGAGCGCGCCACGTTTGCGTCTGGCTTTTCCCAAAAACGACTCACGCGAGTAATTGAGCGGGGCAAACTGCCGAGAATCGATCGCTGCGGCTCGATCCATCCATATTCGGTTTCAGGGCCACTCGGCGTAATGCCCAGCAGAGTTACCGTCTCAAGTTGCAGCTGCACGGCGTCGAAAGCCAGGTCGACATGCGACATGAATTCCTCGTCGTCAGCAAAGTAATGATCGGAAGGAAACAATGCGACGATGGCTTTCGGCGACTTCGCTGCCACGCGCATCAACGCATAAAGAATTGCCGGTGCGGTTCCTTTGTTCGCAGGCTGCTCAAGCAGAAGATTTTGCGAAACACTCTGAGTCAAAGACTGATAAAAGCGTCGATGCTTTTCGGTAACGACAAACAAGGTGCGGCCTGGCGAGACCGACAACGCGACGCGAGAGCGAGTCTGATCGAGCAGCGTGCTGCCGCCGATGAGAGGAACAAATTGCTTCGGCCGATCATCGCCGGTAATGGTGCGCGTCATTGATTGCAGACGCGTGCCGTCGCCTCCGGCCAAGATGACTGCCCAGCGTTCGCTTCGGTGCGGCCCGCTCGTAGGTAAATGATTCGAAGGCTCTTGCGAAAATCGTTGCTGGAGTGACATCGCGTTCATGATTGTTGGTCCTTGTCTGGATTGGCCGAACAATGATGAGTCGGATTGAAGGGGGATTCCTTACAGACGCTCGCTTATTTCTGGAGGTTTGCTGACGGATGCCATGAGTTAGGGCTGCGTGTCACTCCCCGCTCTGCTGCAGGAGCTTGGCAACCAGTCCAGTCCAACCAGTCTGATGGCTGGCGCCAACGCCTGAGCCATTGTCGCCATGGAAGTACTCATGGAACGGAACCAGGTCGCGCCAGTTGGGATCAGTCTGAAACTTTTCCGTCGCGCCAAACACCGGCCGTCGCTGGTTACTATCGCGCAGGAAGATTCGCGAAAGCCGTTTCGAGATTTCGCCGGCGACTTCCCAAAGCGTCATCATCGCCCCTGAGCCCGTCGGACCTTCGACCTTGAAATCTTCGCCCAGATAGTGATGGAACTTTTGCAGCGACTCGATCAATAGATAATTTAGCGGGAACCAGATCGGACCGCGCCAATTTGAGTTGCCGCCAAATAGTCCGGTGCTCGACTCAGCCGGCTCATAGTCCACCCGATGCTCTGTGCCATTCACCGGCAGCACGTAGGGATGATCCTTGTGGAATCGCGAGATTGCGCGAATGCCATAAGGCGAGAGAAATTCGTTTTCATCGAGCATATACCGCAGCACACTACGCAACTGATCCTGGCTGACAATTGAGAGCAAACGCCGCTCGGCATTTCCCGGTGTGCGCATGCACGCGACGTTCTGAATCAAGTCAGGTCGATTGCCAATGAACCATTCCATCCGTCGCTTGAAGTCCGGCAAATGTTCGAGCAGCTCCGGCTCCAACGTCTCGACTGCAAACAGCGGAATCAAGCCGACCATCGAGCGAACTTTCATGGGATAGGGTTTGCCTTCGGGCAAATGCAACACATCGTAAAAGAACCCGTCCTGCTCGTCCCACAATCTAATTTCATCATCGCCACGATTGTTCATCGCGTGTGCGATGTAGAGAAAGTGTTCCCAAAACTTGCTCGCCACGTCTTCGTAAGACGGATCTTCCCTGGCCAGCTCCATCGCGATTGCCAACAGATTCAACGCGTACATCGCCATCCAGCTCGTGCCGTCGGATTGCGCGATGTGGCCACCGGTCGGCAGTGGTGCGCTGCGATCGAACACGCCGATGTTATCGAGTCCGAGGAAGCCACCCTGAAAGATATTCATCCCATCGGCGTCTTTGCGATTGACCCACCAAGTGAAATTTAGGAGCAGCTTCTGGAAAACTCGCTTGAGAAAAACGGTGTCGCCGACACCGCGCAGCTTCTTTTCAATCTTGTAAACGCGCCACGTAGCCCACGCATGAACAGGCGGGTTGACGTCGCCGAAGGCCCACTCGTAAGCCGGCAACTGACCATTCGGATGCATGTACCACTCACGCAGCATCAGCACGAGTTGCTCTTTCGCAAACTCGGAATCAACCAGCGCCAGCGGCACGCAATGAAAGGCCAGGTCCCACGCGGCGTACCAGGGATATTCCCACTTATCCGGCATCGAAATCACATCGGCGTTGTAGAGATGTTTCCATTCGTGATTGCGCCCGTTCTGTCTTTCCGTCGGCGGCTTCGGCGTATCTGGATCGCCATCGAGCCATTGCTCGATTACGTAATGATAGAACTGTTTTGACCAGAGCAAGCCGCCCAGGGATTGACGCATAACCGACCGGGCATCGTGCGAAAGATGTTTGGGGATGACGGTTTGATAGAACTCGTCGGCTTCGCGAACTCGCTCGGCAAAGACCTCATCGAAATCGGCGAATTGGTTCTTTTGCTTCTGTAGCGATTTATCTGATAGCCGCAAACGGATCGTCGCAGTCTCGCAGGGCGCGATTGTCAGTCTGTAGTTGGCAGCAGCCTTAGTTCCCATTTGCCCTGGATTCACTGCCTGTTGATTGCCATGAACGATGTAATCGTTGATGCCGTCCTTTACAAAATGCGAACCATTGGCCGAGTTGAAAAGACGTTGCGTGTTCGTATCGTTCTCCGTGAAAAGTAATTCAGGCGTTTCGTCGCAATACAGCCAGCGTTTGCCCAAGCCGCTGACTTCGAGTTCGATCGTGCCTTCCTGGACTTTGCGCAGACTCGGTTTGGCGGTGCCGTTTTGATTCCATGACCAAGTATTGCGAAACCAGATCGTCGGAAGCAGATTTATCGAGGCCGCTTCCGGCCCGTGATTGGTCGCAGTAATCTTGATCAGAATGTCCTCGACATCGGCCTTGGCATATTCTACGACCACGTCGAAGTAACGATCTTCATTGAAGATGCCGGTGTCGATCAGTTCGAACTCGGATGCGAGTTTGCCTCGACTACGATTCTCATCAACTAACTGACTGTAAGGAAACTCGGCCTGCGGATACTTGTACAAGTACTTCATGTACGAGTGTGTGGGCGTTGAATCGACATAGAAGTAGTATTCCTTGACGTCTTCCCCGTGATTGCCTTCGCTGCCGGTCAAGCCAAAAATGCGTTCTTTCAAGATCGGATCGTGGCCGTTCCACAACGCCAGTGCGAAACAGATCTTCTGATGGCGATCGCAGATGCCCGCGAGTCCGTCTTCATTCCATCGATAGGCGCGCGACCGCGCATGATCGTGTGGGAAATAATCCCAGGCGGTGCCACCCGCGCTATAGTCTTCACGCACAGTGCCCCACGCACGCTCGCTGAGATATGGCCCCCAGCGTTTCCAATGCTTCGTGCGTTGACGCGTTTCTTCCAAACGCTGCTCTTCGGCAGTTGGCCTTTTGTCTTTGTTAGTGTCTTTGGTCATAAGCCGTTAGTTACGCCGCTCGCAATTCAGTTCGCCCGCATTTGGGACAGGTGTGCGCCTCTTTCATCGCGCCGCCAAAGACTGCATCGACAAACGCAGGATCGTCCACGCCGTAATCGATTTTCATTGCGTGATGATTCATTTCCGCGCCACAGTCCGGGCAAATCATTTTGGGTTTCGCCATGTGCTTGACCTCTTAATGCTTTGAGTCGATCAGCTTTTCAAGTCAATCCTGAAAGTAAGCCCGCCAACTTTCCGGCAAGGCTTCCACTTCAATCGCCCGACGAAGCAACGCCGCATTGTGCTTCTCTCGTGTACATAGTCGCGTGATATCGCTAACCCTTACATCATGAGCGTCTCTAGCCAACGGCTCGAACTCGTCGCCGATGCCCACTTCGCCTTCTTTCAGAACCGCGAGATAGAACCCAGTGCGCTCGCTTTGCAAGAATTTCTTGATGATGTCGGTACGACCGAAACGAATGCCGAGTTTGTAACAAGGCATGCGAGGTTCTGTGACCATCACCTCGGCGGCGCCAATGCGAAACTTGTCACCAATGTTTGTTTCCGTCTCCAGCAAGCCTGTGGTTGTAAAGTTCTCGCCGAACATGCCCCAGGGCAGATTCATCTCTGGAAACTCGCGTTTCCAAAAATCGTAGTGCTCCGCGGGAAAGACATAGACGGCTTTGCTTGGGCCTCCATGAACTGATAGGTCAGCCTGGCGGTCACCGTCGAGGTTTAGCCTCCGCATCATCACGCGCCCGGCGATTGGTTCCTTAAAAATACTAGTAGACACCGGCTCGCCGTTGCGCAGGACCAAGCGTGGCTGACCAACATTCAGGGAAATGATTTTCACTTCAACCTTGGATTGAAACGTTTTCGCGACCGTACCGCAGCACTCTGCTCATCCAGATCAATTCGCTGAGAAACTTATCGATGCGCTTAACGTGCGTCGCTTCGTCCGCAATCTTGCCCTCGGCATCGAACAACTTTTGTGCGCCTGAGAAATTGCCGTCCCAAAAGATTGTTACCAGCCCCAGTTCCCTCAACACAGGCAGCAACGCCTCGATCACGCGGGTGCCGCCAAAACCTCCGGCTGAGACGCCGCAGACACCTACCGCTTTGTGAATGTATTCCTTCAGATTTGAATCGAGCACATGCTTCAACATTCCTGGATAGCCGTGATTGTATTCCGGGGTCACGATCACGAAGCCATCGGCGCGCTCGCAGACTGCCGAGAATTTCGCGTCCTTGATCTGCTCTCCGGCATCGTCGATTGGAAAATTCAAGTCGCGAATATCGATCAATTGAGTTTCGACACCTTCGCGCTTTTGGACTTCGCCGAGGACGAATTTCGCAACGTTCTCACTGGCTCGTCCTTTGCGCACTGTGCCGAGAATTACCGGAATGAAAAGTGGTCGATTGTTCATTGGTGGAGTTTAGCCGCACAAGTGCTCAAACGGCGCGCATACGTTCGAATTTCTTACTAGCGTAATTCTTGTGACTCTTAGTGGCTGGATCATTTTTCGACGAGCGCCATCACATGGCCATCAGGATCGCGTGCGAGCAAGCCTTTGCTGAATCCTAGTCGCCCATCGCTAATTGATACGACGCCTGGTGAAACAAAGCGAAAGTTCTCAGCGCGCAGATTCTGCGCAAACATGTCTGCCGCATTGACGACGAGCGTGGTTTGCCAATGGAATAGATCGCTCGCCTGCGTATTGCTCGGCACCGGTCGTCCATCGCGCGGCGCAAGGTACTCGAGAAATTCGATGCCCGGTCCCCCGCTGCCGGCTCGGAGACTCGTAATGCGTAACCTTGCGCCGAAGACGTTGTTCAGGTGTTCCTGCTCAGTGCCGTAGTTCTCACTCGTACCTGAGATGCGCAGACCCAGCACGTCGCAATAAAACTTCAAACTCGCTTCAGTATTGCTGACGACAATCGCGGTATGGTCAATGCCGAGAAACAGGCGATCCTTTCGCTGCCATTTCGCATCGCCCTTTCCTTCGGGAAACTGCAAGATCTCAAGCCAGTGCTTATCGGGATCGCGAAAGTAAAATGCCTTTATGCCGCCGGCATTCTTGTTCCAGTCAGGCAGACGCTGCGGACCAGTCGAGGCATGCTCGACTTTGTTTTGGCGTAGCAGTGCGTACGCCTTATCCATGTCGCTGGTTATAATTGCTATGTGTTGGAACCATCGATCGTTGCTGCGTGAATCGACCGGAACCGGGCGTCCTTTAGGCGCCAGATATTCAGTCAACTCGATAAACTCATCCCCCAGGCGCATTCGCACCACGCGCATGCGCAGGCCAAAGACCCCTTGCAGACGTTCGTAGTCTTCGCCGGTCACTTCCACATCTGACACTTCCTCAAATGACAGAACGCGCGAATAGAAATCTATCGAAGCGTCCATGTCGGAAACAGTCATCCCGATCGCGCCAACCTGTTCAACCAAAGGGACGGTCTTTGGATTGTTTGTAGCGAACAGGAAGGGGACGCGCGAGCTGTTGAGAGCACGCGCGTCCGTCGGCAGGAACTGAGCCGTCGTAGTGTGAACAAAGACGCTCAGTGCAAGCAGTAAACCGAGAGTGATGACTTGGATTCGCGTCATTTCATTCGCTCCAACAAGTGATCGCCGACCCGCAGAGCATTCGCCATGATAGTCAGCGCCGGATTAACCGCGCCGCTCGATGGGAAGAAGCTCGCATCGACTACATAGAGATTGTCGACGTCGTGCGCTTTGCAGTTGCGGTCGAGCGCTGAGGTCTTCGGATCATTACCGAAGCGCACGGTGCCGTTCTGGTGTGCGACCGCCGCTAAAGGCAAACGCTGACCGAGATACAGATTCCGCGCAAACAAGCCCTGGTGACATTCGTGCCCGTGAATATCACAGTTGGTTTGCTTCATTGCTTTTTGCAAATCAGCTTTCAGGCGATCGTGGCCTTCGACGTTGTTGAGTTTGTAGCTCACGCGGATCTCACCATCTCGATCGACACTCACGCGGTTCTCCGGGTCAGGCAAATCTTCTGAAGTCAGCCAGAAATCCAGGCTGTGCCTGGCCATCAAATCCAGAGTCCAGCCGGGCGCAATAGCCGGCGCGCCCGCTTGCAAAGTGTCTGCGTCGAGCTTGCCGACAAACGAGATGTGGCCCATCGGATATTCCCAGTCTTTCGAGCCGAGATAGAAATCATTGATCGCCAATGTCTTTTGAAAGACGGTGGGATTCGGGCATTTTGAAAGTGCCATCAAAACCGAATTGATATGCCCCATGTAGTGACGCCCGACCACGTCCGAGCCGTTGGCGAGTCCGTTCGGGTGACTGTCATTCGCCGATCGCAGTAGCAACGCGGAGGAATTAACCGCGCCGCAGGACACGACCACAATGTCGCCTGAATACTCTTCTCGGGTGCCGTTGCGCTCGACGATCACTTTGCTCACCTGTCGCGCATTGCCGTTTGTTTCCAACCGCATCACTTTGGCGTTAGTTATTAGCGAAACGTTTTCATGCTCCAACGCCGGGTCGACGCAGATCGTTTGCGCATCAGCTTTGGCGCCAATCAGACATGGATGACCGTCGCAGGTATTGCAACGAATGCAGGCGCTGGTTCGCGGGTTCTTTTCATCGATCCGAATCCCAAGCGGCACGTGAAAAGGCTTAAGGCCCGCCCGCTCAAGATCATCGTGAAGATGCTGAATGCGTTGCTCGTGACTGACGGCCGGATATTTGTAGGGCGCGCTGGCGTATGGTTCTGTTGGATCTTCACCGCGCGTCCCGTGCACCTGATAGAGGTGTTCAGCTTCGGTGTAATAGGGTTCCAACTCGTCGTAGCTGATGGGCCACGCTGGAGATATGCCGCCGTGATGACGAATCTCGCCAAAGTCTTCTTTGCGAAGGCGAAATAGGGCCGCGCCGTAGAATTTCGTGTTGCCGCCGACGAAATAGTTCGTATGCGGGTGCAACTCTTTGCCGTCAACATCGCGCCAGGCTTCTTTCGTGTTGTACTTAGCGTCGAGGTTGACGGCACGCGTGCTCCAGTTGTCCTTCTCGCGCGGCACGTAGTCGCCGCGTTCGAGCAGAAGGATCTTTTTACCGGAGGGCGCGAGTTTATACGCGAGCGTGCCGCCGCCCGCGCCCGTGCCGATAATGATTACGTCGTAGTGGTTGTTGTTCGTCATGATCTGCTCCGTCTACTTACAAAGTTGATGGAGGCTGACTGCCCGCCACAAGCAATGGGCGATTCATCGATTGCATGGAGTCGCTCACCAAAGGAGCGGTGCCAAAGTTGACGTTGAATCGGGCGCACCAAATCGTCGCTGCGCGATACTTCGCCAAATCAACATTCGCCGGAACGTCGTAGTTCTGGTCGCCGATATTTCCCTTCAAAGAGCCAAGGTCGATAAAGCCGGCATTCTTCACGGTATCGTTGTCCTTTGCGTCTGCAGCAGCCACGAGATAAACGTGGACGTCAGGACCATTGGAGGTTTCAAAGCCCGTCAGGCGTAGCGTCCTCTTACCATCAGCGAGCTTAAAGATTGCCGCTGTGCCTTTTGTCTCGTGTGCACCGGCGTGAAATTCACCCGACGCGAGCTTCATCGGCTCCATGTTGGCCGCTGATGCTGTCGGAAACTGCTCGTTTACTCTTTGATTGATGAACAACCGCTCGGGGCGAAACGCATACCACGCACCGGCGACTGCGATTAGTAGGACGACAAGAACTACAAGCTTTCTAGACATGATGATCTCCTTAAATTGACTAGTAGGTGACTGCTTACGACTTGTTAGTCGCCGCAGAGCAGAGATCCTTACAAACTAGTTTTATTGATAGGAAAATTGAGGAAGGCAAATAGGAATCAAAGCCTGAGAAACGTTTTTACCGGGCTTTCCGCTGGCTTCGTCGGGGAACCCGGATCTTGCCAGGGTAGTGATTCTGCATGCATGCCCGGCGAACGGCGAAGCACGAAAAACAACACGCCGACGGCCCCAAGCAGAACGATACCTATTACTCTCATTAGAACTTCTGGACCAAGGGACTGAAAGAACTGCCCGATAATTAAGGGAACTACCATCGCGCCTACGCTCGAACCGAGCACTATCCAACCCATCAACTGACCCGTCATCCTAATTCGTTGGCCGGCGTACGACAGTGTTGTGGGGAAGATGGAAGCCATCGAAAGACCAAGACCAGCGGTTCCGATCAAGACGGACGCAAACGAGAGCGGGCTTATCACCATCAATCCGATACTGAGAAGGCATCCAGCAAGACTGGACATTAGGATCGAACCGGCTTTGAAGCGGGCCGCTGACGTGATGATCAGCATCCGACCAATGGTCAACGAACCCCAGAACAACGATGTCAGATATGCTGCCGTCGTGGCGCTGCTAATGTTGAGCTTGATGCTGTAAGTAAATATCCAACCCGCGAAGCTGACTTCAGCACCAACGTAGAGAAACAGAAACAGCGCAATCAAGAACACTAGACCTCTGTCTGCGGCAGTGGGTAGTTCAGGTTTTACTGTCGATGCCGCAGCAGGGCTGGCTAGTCGAAAGATGTACGCGGCAACGGGCAATAACAGTGCAGCGATAACAAAATAACTAGTAGTCGTCGAGTAACTGAGCAGCGCAGTCTGGGCGACGACGATTGGAGCTATTAATGCGCCCACGCCAAAGAATGAATGCATGGCGTTCATGAATGGCGCCGCCCGGTTTCCGTGGACCCAGGCGAGCAGCTTATTACCGCCAACATCAAGAGCAGCCTCCGCCGCACCGAGTAGGAGCATCACAATGAGCAGCAACCAGAGTGTGGGAACGACCGGAACCAGGGTCATCATGATGGACATTGCAAAGAGCATCACCGCCATCACCGGATTACCGGCGTGACGATCAAACATTCTCCCCCCACGAACCGCGCCAAGCACATATCCCATTGATCGAGCAGTGAAAAGATAGCTGATCGCACCCAAGCCTACATGTGTTTGCTCAGCCAGACTTGGCAGTGTGGGGCCAAGCGATCCAACAGTCAGGCCAAGGGCGATGAACGCCGCAAAATAAGCAGCCGTCAGGCGAGACGTTCGTGTACTGCCACTCGTCGATGGCACAGATAAGGCCGTGGAACTCATTAAGAGGACACACCTTGATTTGCATTCCCTGGTTGGGACACGTGCGTTTGAAGCGACTCACCGAGTGTCCATAAGGCTGCCCCGAGCAACACAACATCCTTCAACAGAAAACCACCCGACCCCGAAAGCGCTGGAAAGCCGCCGAGACTCTTTTCCCAACCGGGCAAAGAAAACAGAAACGTTAACGTGGCTAAGAACGTGCAAACAGCAAGCACACTTCCGATCGCGGAAAGTCTGGCTGAAATGGGCCGAATCGCAATCATCAGGGCTGCCGTGATCTCAGCAACACCGATGATGTTCGAAGTAGCCTGAAGACTGAAGACTTTGTACATCCAGCTCATCAGCGGGCTGCCGGCAACCAGGCCCTGAATACCTGCCGCTTCATAGGCGGTAAACTTCATGGCGCCGATCCAACCCAGCACAAGTACCAAGCCATACCGAATTAGAAACTCGCCGAGGTTCTTTATCGCACCGTCAATTCTTGTGACAGCCATCTCCTTAACCATAGTTAGATCCCTTCACTGATATTTATGATCGCAGTTGATTACGGTCGCACGCCGGGAACATTGAGGCGGATGCGATATAAGCCGCTGCGTGCACAGAGATAAAGCGTTTTGCCGTCGGCATCACCCCAGGCCATGTTGTGCGGGTGGCGCGGCGTAATGATCGTGCCCAGGTGTTTGCCTTCGGGCGAGATGACCCAGAGTCCGCCAGGAGCTGAGACGTACAGATTGCCTTTTTGATCGACCTTGATGCCGTCGAGACCGTCTTCACCAGGCGCGCTCGTGAAATCGAAAAAGAGTTTCCCGTTCTTCAGTGTGCCGTCGGGTTGCACTTCATAGCGCATGATCGCCTTGTGCTTCTCGCCGATCTCGTTTACAGGATCGTCGCCGGCCCGCGCATGCTGACCGGTTAGCGCGCGTGGCCAGTTGCCGACATACAAAAACTTCTCGTCCGGGGATAAGGCGATTCCGTTGGGACCGCTGAAGTCTTTGCTAACGAGCTGTAGCTTGCCTTTGTAAATCGAAAACACACCGCTGAATGGCAACTGCTTGCGCGAGTCTTCAAAAGCCTTGGGAAAACCGAATGGCGGATCAGTAAAGAAGAGCGTGCCATCGGATCGATAAACGAGATCGTTTGGGCTGTTCAAACGCTTGCCCTGATAACTGTCCGCCAGAATCGTTTGTGTTCCATTGTTCTCGTCACGCACCACGCGGTGATTGCCATGCTGATTGATCGTCAGGCGACCCTGTGAATCCAACGTCAACCCATTCGATCCCGGTTGACCGTACTCAGCAATGTCGGCGCCTGAGTACCCGCTCGGCGTGCGAAACACTTCGAGCTTGCTTTCTTCATTTCCGTTCGGCGTGTACTTGTAGATCGTGTTGGCGTTCGGATCGCTGAACAGCAGGTAGCCGCCATCCTTGTTCACCCAGATCGGACCCTCGGTAAACGTGAATCCGTCGGCAAGCTTAAAGACCTTTGGATTTGGTCCGACGGCCTCGTTCATTGCCGGGTCGTTTCGCACTACTTCGACGTTGACTTCGCTTGCTATCAATGCGACCGGACCGGGCTCAGTTTTGTAGAACGAGAGCTTTGCGTAGCGCAGGTAAATGAAATTTGTCGGAGGATTTGAAAGCGGTCCGTTGATGCCGAAGATCGCCAGCTGAATTTGCTGGCCCGGCTTTACGTTGCGACCAACCACCAAATGATTTTCGGCATTCCAACCGGCAATAACCGAACCGCCGGATTGACCAAGCGAGCGCGACAATTCACCGTCCACCCAGATCTCGGCGTAGTCATCGAGCGACGTATCAAACACCGCGGTCGATCCAGTCGGATCGAAATCACCAACGCGTTCCGGCACAGTCAGCTTGATGCGATACCAGTTGAAGCCCAGCCTGCCGTTTCCGCGTCGCTGATCCAGAGTCGTTGCATTGATAACTTCCCACTTCGAATCATCGAATTCGGCGCCGCCTGCGTGCGGTGTGTAATCATAGGTCTTAACCACGGGCCCGGTTGGCTGTCTGTCCGCTCCAGGGCCGCGAAAATCGGTTTCGACTATTTTCGTATCGCTGTAGCGCCATTCGCCTTTCACCGCGCTCACGCCATCCACCGTCGCGAGGTCAATCGTAGCGTTCGGCTTCCCGGTGGGAATATCCGTGGAGGTTTTGAGCGGCGCCAGAGCCGCGCGGCTGGAAACGCTTGCCAGTCTCTCATGTAAAGAAACAGCGATGATTACCAGGAAGGCCAGTCTCATTAAGCGAATCAAGTTAGTGACTTTCATCTCAGTTGCTCCTCAGCTATGCGGCTCTTATCGTCGGCATTAACGTACTTTGATCGTGTAGTAGAGAAAGGTTCCGCCTACTTCCTTGAACCAGTGCGGCGTATTGCTTGGAACGATGATGACGTCGCCCTTGGTTAGCTGGCGCGTCTCGCCTCCGTCAATGCGCGAGCCTCGAATCTCGTTCGACTCGATTTCCTTTGGTTCGATCGCCGTTCCACCTGTCACGAACGTGGCTGTGCCTTCGATAACGTAAATGATGTCAGTGTCGAGCCTGTGAATCTCAGCGAGACCAGGTTTGTCGCGGCGGCTGGTATTGACCATGTAGTTCCGGTTGGTTCCATCGAGCAGCACCGCGCCTTTCGAGAACGACGCAGAGACCTGGTTGCTGTCAAAGAAGAGCACTGGTCGTTTGCTCATCTGCATTGCGTCACCCATTTTTGAGTCGCCGCCAAACACGTTTGCTCCGGCGATCGCCAACTCTTCATCCTGCGCCGCGCTTGATGCTCCGCTCACGCCAACACCGCCAACAATCTGGCCGTCGACGACAATCGGAATGCCGCCTTGTAGCGGGGTAAATAAGTTGTCAGGCAATGCGACCATCGCCGTGCGACCGTTCTTAATAATGTCTTCAAAGACTTTCGTCGGACGTTTGAACAGAACCGCCGTGCGTGCCTTGCCGACAGAAATAGTTGCGCCGGCGGCGAAAGTGCCATCCAGTCGTTCGAGCGCCATTAAGTTGCCGCCATCATCGACGACGGCGATGACACCGGACAGTGCGTTGTTCTTCTTAGCGTAGGCGACCGCGGCGGCGATCACCTTCTTCGCTCCTTCAATCGTCAAAGTTTTCTTGTCTGTTACTGCTTGCGCAGCAGTCACCGCGGATATAGCCGAGAGCAAGAGCGCGGCGGCGATCCATCTTGTAGTTGTCTTCATGATTGCTTCTCCTGTTTTCGACTAAGCGTTTTGTAGCTAATCCGGGGGGCCGACACGGGCGCCCGCCCCCAACAGTTAACTATTACATCCCTGGTTTCCGGAGTGATGGTGACGCGAAAGAGTTCGCCGTTCTTCGTGTAGATCACCTCGTTCTTCGCGCGCGTGACCACGCCGTGCTGGTCCGGGCCGGTATTCATCCCTTTTTGTCGCGGTCCCTGATTAGGCCCAACGCCAAGCTCCTCGTTAACTTCGGTGCCTGCGTCCCAGAGGATTAGCTTTTCGGTGATGTCGCCGCTAACTGGCATGCCCTTAGAATCAAACAGCGCGATGCCCTTCTCATCCGGCGCGTAAAACTCGTCGTTCGACTGCCCATTCATAAGCGTCATGGACAGCTTCATTCCGGGATTGGCGGTAAAGGTGAATTCGTATTTGTCGCCGGGGCGAATCGGGCCTGGACCCATCATTCCTATCGGTGTATTGAACACGCCATGCAGCGACGATGCGTGGTGGCTCATCACGAGCATGCCCACAAGTCCCGACGGATCCCCGTCTTCAGCCTGTGATTCGATACCTTTGCTAGCCGCTCTTCCTTCAGTAAAGAGCCCGGACTTCTTGTCGTTCAAGACCCATAACCCAGGCGAAAGTGCGAAGGACCACTTGGTGCCATCCGAAGCTGTCTGTCCATTAGGAGCCGAAATGTTTTCAACCCGAACCGTGAACTTTGTTTGTTTGGTCGTGCGATTCCGCGTTGCGGTGACGACGGCAAACTGTCCCAGCATAGCAACAGCGAGCAGTACCAGATTGATTACGAGCCTACGATGTTTCATGACCTGATTTCTCCTTTAAGAAATTTTCTGACGTTTAGCCACAGGGGCACGGAGACACAGAGAAGAATGACAGATGCAACCAACAGCTTGTTTAAGTTTTCCTGTATTTTGATTTCTGTGTGGTCTCTTTCATTTCTTTGTGTCTCAGTGCCTCTGTGGCTATTGTTTCGTTACGCTTGAAAGTTGCATCGGAAGATGCAGCGCTTGTTGTTGAAGTGATGCAGCTTGGCGCACACCACCGCAGAACTGCCTTTAACCCGCTTGTAAGTTTCGGCCGCCAGAAGCATCCCCATAGGCGGAGCCGTGAAATAGATCCAGAGCGAAGTCCAGAGATGCGCGCTAAACGCTGAACCTAAGGTGCGCGCCGGGTTCATGCTCATACCGGAAAGTGGTGACTCCAGGCTGATGTAAATTGCGATGAGCGCTCCCGCAAACAGGCCTGTCCAGCGAGCCAACTGTTTGGTGTTTGAAATAGTCAGGACGACCGTCATCAAGATGAATGCGATTATTAGTTCCGCGACAAATGCCGTCGCCGGTCCTTTTGGACCAGGCACGGTGGCCGCGTAATTGACTGTGGCATGGGCAACCGAACTGCCGAGAAAGACTGAGGCGATCAAAACTCCGGCAACGCCTCCGATGAACTGAAACAGAATGTAGAAGACCGCGTCCCATGGGGCGATCTTTCCCAGCCGCAAGTATGTCAACGTCACTGCCGGGTTAAAGTGCGCACCGGATCGTTTACCGAGTGGGGAAAAAATTAGCGCCACGGCTGTCACGCCCATAGCGATACCCATCAAGATTCTTCGTATGACTTCATTTTGAATGCCTTGAGCAATCGGAGAGGTAGGGTGATAGAGCAGCACCGTAAAAGCGCAAGCCGAGATCATGAAAAGACAAAGCTCACTTGCTTCCATTAAATACTCCGGCCAATGCGCCTTCAATGCTTCCGTCATTTGCTGACTCCACCGATTAGAAACTTTGAGTGGTTCCGTAAAAGTCCACTGTTCCGGCATCATCATTCGCCGGCGCAGACTGTCGAACACACTGATACTGTCAGAACTTGTTAGTTCCATTTCCCTTATCGCGCGACTCGCGCGAACCTCGCTCATTGTTGATGTGATGCCTGCCTGCTCTAAAACAGGTCGGCAGGACTTGCGCTCAATTGCTCGAAGTTGTTTCCACCGAACTCGCCTGCGCCAGGCCGTTGTTTCGGGTTGGTCCGCAGCGTTCGTAATCGCCTTCGCTGGAGCCTCTTTTTAATCTTTAACCTTCGTCGCATTGTTTTGGTTTCCGCCTCAACCAACTTCCTCGTTCAACTATTAGTCGCTGCGAGCCTCGATTCCTTACATCGAGTTACGAAGTGATTCGGAAATGCGTTGACGAGCTTCGTCAGTGAGTTTGAGAGGGCTGGCGTTATCGTCTGTGGTAGTGAACTCACGTTGGCTAACAGCTTGTCTAAGCAACTTCATCTGTTTGAGGTATCGCGCACACCAGGCGCATACCAGCAGGTGTAAGCGCAGTTTTGTCCGTTCAACTAAACCGAGCCGCCGTTCGAGTGATTCGGACATGACCAGAACCATTACCTGGCAGGGTTGCAACGTGCGCAAGAGCCATCGTCTCGCCGCTTTTCTCGTGGTGGTATAGATTTTCAAATGTGCCTCTTCAATCAATCGCGAGGACTGAGTTCAGTCCTCCATAGTTGTCGGGCACTTTCATTCCGTTACTCGGATCTTCAAGCCACCGGCTACCATCCACGATAAATTTGTATTGATAATTTCCCGCCTTAGGTGCTTCAATTTCGGCAAACCATAGCCCAGATTCGGCCTTTAAGAGCGGTGTTAGTCCAGCACTCCAACTGTTGAAGTCGCCAACCAGCGAAACGCTTTTCGCCTCGTCGTCGTGATAAAGAAACACAAGTCGGCCATTCTCAACTCGCGGCGGACTGCAACCGACAGTCTTAAGTTGGTGCTCTTCGCGTAGGGCCAATTCAACTGCGCGGCGGGCATTTACCACGCCATACCCTTGGCGGATAGCTGGCGCTGTTGTTATGCGGTCTGCTGTTGAGATCAAGATGTTCTTCACGGCGCCCGGCGTTAGTTTAGGGTTCGCTTCAAGCATCTGAGCCACAATCGAACTGACAATCGGCGCCGCGAAAGATGTGCCATCGACGTGTTGATAGTGGGTCGCAACGATCTTCTGACTTTCCAAATTCGATTCGACAAAATTGCGGATGGTTGCGACATCTCCGACTGCTATCGATTCAGGGAGTTCAGCCGATTCCTCAAGTTCACGCGCAAGACTTCGCAATTGGTAGTCGGGCGCGGCAGCTAACTTCGATAAGGCTTCAGCCCGTTCGTAGACGCGGGTGTTGGGAAGAATCGGGGCTGCTACCCACATTGCCGGCGCAATCAATTCGGGCTTGACCGTGCCGCCTGCAGTCACCCCAAAACTCGAGTGATAGAGGTTGAGATCCTTTTGCCCTGGATTATTGCCGTCGTCATAACCACCCACCGTGATTACCGATGGTGAATTTGCGGGTGGAATTGGAGCGTGGTCAGTTGTATTTCCAGCCGCGCCGACGACGACGATGCCTTGGCGAATGCCGTCTTCCGCCAGTTGGTCGATTGTGCTTAGTGAACAGGGAACGTCCTCGTCACCGCCGAGCGAAATGTTCAGTACGCGAATGTTGAAACGTTCGCGGTTTTTGATAACCCAGCGGAGTCCCTTGGCAATGTTCTCTTCACTGATCCGTCCGTTCTGGCTAACTTTCACCAACACGAGTCGCGCGTCCGAAGCGATGCCACGATATTTCCCGTCGCAAAGCTGACCATTACCTGCCGCAGCTACCGTAGTTTGTGTGCCATGCCAATGCCACGACTCAATCAGCCGCGCCGAATCAGTTTCTGTCTCTTCACCGCTGATATCGTGAAAAGCCACGACGCGGTTGTTTGGCTCGACCAGATCCGGGTGTTGCTGGAATCCGGAATCAAGGAAAGCGATAGTGACGTTTCGACCCGTAAACTTGGGATCGGTGTTGAGCCGATCTGCGGTCGGAATGACCGCAAATCGATTCACACTGTGCGGGTGATCGTGTCCTTCGACGTTTGTAGGTTTCTTGTCCATATTCCGAAACTCCGCCACAAGGCAAACTCTGCCCTGCAGGAGTTGGTCGGCCGAATGAAGAAAACCTTACGAAGAGAGGAGAAGTTTTTAGTCGTTGGGTTGGCTGAGGCGCAATCTCAAGCGCTCGCGGGCTTCGGCCGAAAGCGGAGGAAGTGATGAGGAATCAAGGTTGGGTTCTTGAGCAGCCTTGGAACGAATAGTATCCCTCATCAGATGCAAGTGCTCGAGATACCAAACGCACCACAGACAGATCCAAAGATGCAGTTTGACGGTTATCCGCTCCCAAAGTGAGAGTCGTCGCTCCATGGATTCCGAGATTACCTTCACCGTCTGCTTGCAAGTGGGCAGACGTCGGAGCAACCACCATCTAACCGCATGTTTGATTTTGTCGTAGGCTTTTAACGCCATTCTCAGTCCGTTGTTTCTTTAGTGAACCAGTTAATCTCGAGACAGTTGCGCAAGTGCAGCCGAGCCCGATGAAGCATCACCCAAAGGTTGTTCACCGTGATGTTCAAAGCCTCGCAAATCTGGTCACTAGTCAGGCCATCAACTTCACGAAGAGTAAAAGCACTGGCCGTACGCTCGGGCAGGGGAGAAAGGCAATCGTTCAACACTTTCCAAAAATCACTACGCTCGATCAATTCCGCCGGTGTCGCATGCCACTCACTTGGCGCATAGGCGTTGCTCCAATGGTTGTTCCACTCATCGGTTCTGGTAAAGAATTCGTTATGCTCGAACTCTTCGCCCTCGGTCTCCCCAATCGGCGCTTCGCGGGTAACCCGGCGGAAGTGATCAGTGACCTTGTGTTTCAGAATCCCCACCAGCCAGGTGCGCTCGGATCCCCGGCCTTCGAACCCGCGATAAGCCTTCAATGCAGCCAAGAAAGTCTCCTGCACGCAATCTTCGGCTGCTGAGCCGTCACGCAAACGAAATATTGCGTACTTGTAAAGGTAATCTCCATGCAAGTCCACCCACGCGCTAAAGTCCGGGGGTTGACTCTTGGGGGTTCGCGGGGGTTTGCTCATGCAAAAGCCACGGTCTCAATTAGGCGACAATGAAACGACTTCGATTTATTATTGCATAAGTTGCGATCTGGAGTAATGGCCTGGACCAGCCTGAAGGTGGAGCTTATGAACCTCATTCCCTGCCGTGACTGCGGCACCATGATCGATCCTAGTTCACGCGGCTGCGCCACATGCGCGAGGAATCTCGATGCTGAAAGAATGATTGATAAGTTCGTTTTGGGCGGAGTCATATTCGTATTAGTGACAGCAGCAGTCGTCTTCCTACTATATTTCCGTCACTAGCCTGCGGGGGGTTGTTTTGTATTAACTTCCTTCGCTCAGAATAATGAAACGCACCTCGAACCTTGCGGAGATCGAGGTGCGCATAGCTTAATGGAGCATTTTAGTTACCAGCCGCTTGGATCCCATCTTGGTTTACCACAATGTTCTGATTGCTGCCGCCGAAGGTAATTGCAACTAATCTCTGGACCATGCCTTCCGGACTCGTCTGGACTTCAGTGCCCCTCGCCTTGCGGTAACGATTCTCTAACCGTGCCGCAGCTTTGGCGACCACTTTGCCGTCCTTTTCGATTGAAAGCTCGTCGGTGTTCTCATCAAACCTGACGTCGTAGTTACCCTTCTTAACAAGAGTTCCATTGACCTTAATATTTGAGGAAAAAGAAACAGTTCCCAGGTTGGATTTGGCGAACGCAGCGGTGCCAGCCAAAGTGACAAGCAGGAAAGCAACCATAACGCGATTAATAATGAACTTCATTGACCACTCCTTTTAGTGTCGTAAGTTTCGCTTCCTCCACGAAGCAGCTCGTGATACGTACCCACTGTCTGCGCCAAAATTCGCGCTCTGGTTCGTCAGCAACCATTTGTCGAACTGCCTTCAAAAAACTTACAAACTCTGGCAGAACTCGTAAGGAAAGCCCATAGGCCTATGCTGCACGCAACACCCTTACTTCGTTGCGAGCTTCACCTACGACTTACCGTTTGGGAAGGGAAGACGATTCAAGCCTTGAGGAGTAGCGGGGCCTACTGAATAATTTTTAACTGGCAGGTTACGTTGCAGTCAGGGATACCAACTGTAACTCAAGTGCCAAACTTTAATGCATTCGCTTTGTTGAGCAGAAGTCATCAAAACAACTGAGGCACGTCTCGCTTGGCAAAAATTTCAGTCGACAGAGGGTGCCCTCCGCATAACATGTCCACGTATTGGCCACTTGAAGAAATTACGCAGCCAGAAACAACTTCGATAAGTATTGATGTGACTGAGGTTAATTGGTGGAGCAGAGGAGGGTCGAACTCCTGGCCTCCGCATTGCGAACGAGGTTCTGCTCTTTTTATTAACTGACTTACATAACAGAGGTTGCAGCCATGGCGATTTTTCGAAGGATTTATATGCTTCTATTTGGACTTGAATCCCACCCACAGCAATTTATCTGTACTCACGTCACAATGGCGTCACAGAGATCATTCCCTGGGTGACCATGAGAAGGGCGGTAGAACTTAGTTGCAAGGACTCGATTTGGTTGACCTAATATGAGGGAAACACGCTTTCGAGAGCCGTAAGACCCTTAGGCTGGTTGAAACCGCGGAGGGATGTTCTCAAGTTCATGCCTAATGCGGGCAGTGAGCGCTACCCGTTCGGGCTCGCCTAACAGGACGTCAACCCACTTATAGATTTGGTTTTCCTCCAACTGATTGTGCTGATCGAGTCGAGTCTGGATTTTGACAATAGAACGCCGCACTTCTTCAAGCTGCTTGCTAATTGCTTCATGCTCGGAAGGAGTTTCTTGCTTCCTAATCATGTTAACGGCCGCTCCCAGCTCACGCATGAAAAACTCATGGTCCAACCGGAACTGAACGACAGCAATCTGAGCCTCCTGATATTGAGGGCCGCCGCTCCTTGTACTGAAATTTGCCGCCAAGATTGAAGGAAACAAGCAAAGGTGCTCTGCCCGTATATGAACAGCCAGTCGAGCCCACAACAGATCGAGGCGTGCGAAGACCTTGGACTTGTCTTCCTCCTCAAGCGCCGATAACAAGTCTCTAATCAATGCATCTATTTCCGAGTGGTCATCAGCGAGCACCCGCGCCACCTGTTCTGGCCGTTTGTTACTAGTAAATGGCATTAGTCCATAGCGTTAGGAGTTCAATTCTCACAGGGCACGAACCACTTCCACCGAACAATGCGCGATTCACCGTCCAGCGTGGAAAGAAGTGCTGTACACGTTTGCTCCCGAGCTCAGCTAACTCTTGCGCCTGTTTTACAATCTGCGCTGCATGTGCGCGTGCTCGTTTGAGGCCTGCAGGAATTTGGAGCGGAAAAGTATCGTCAAGAGCTTCGTCATCCGGCGGCGGCGGAAGCCACACTTCCGCGACCGAGACAACCAGCGCATCGGCTTCACTTGGTAGGCCAGCTCGGCTTAGGTTATCAATTCCTTTGTCTGCGCTCTCCGAACCATCATAAGCGATCAAAATCTTCATCACTATTGTTACCTTCCTAGAAAGAGTACCTCACCCTGGACTCTGAGTTGTGCCGCTTAAGTTCGCGGTAGATAATTTTGGCGCTCACTGTAACTGCCGAGATTATCGTCATTCCAATGTGTAAGTGCCGCTTCAATTTGTGAATCGCCGAAATGATCCAACGGGTATCCGGCCTTCGCGAACTCTCGACGGATATCTACGTGCCATTGTTACAACGGGCCTTTTCAACAGTGGGGTTGAGTTTGGGTGATTGGCTATGCTGTGCCTCGGTGGCAAGTTCAGTGCTCTGGCTGCGTGAATTGAGCAAATCCCTCACGCATGGTTTGAAAAGACTAAGCGCATCGGGTGATCGCTTTTCCAGTGGCCATTTTCTACTCGATCTGGTGAGTTGGAACTGCTGCGATTCATCAATCAATTGGAATATGATTGCAGGTATTGCATCGTAGTCGCAGGGTTTTCTCAGGAATACATTCGCCCCGGCTTCGAGAGCGCCTTTCCGGTCAGACTCATAGACGCGTGCGGACCAAAAGAGAATCGGCGTCTGTGGGTCAATCTCTCGCAGTTTCTCGCAAAACTCAATCCCTGTTCCTTCGGTGAGCTTGTCAGCGATCAGGTACAGATCATAATCAGCTGTACGAGCGAAACTTAAGCCATTACTCATATCGTTCACGGCCGTCACCTCATACCCGAAAGATTTCAGAAGGTAACTGACCAACAAGCAGGTATCTTCGTGACCATCAGCACAAAGAATCTGTTTCTTCGGAGCCAGAGTATTGTCTGTCATCCTCACCTATCTCGTCTGTATGTGGTTGATCAAAGTCCCTGGGTTAAGTCACTGGTCCAAAAACCAGATGTGATTAACTTCAATAAAGCAGACGAACCTCGTGCAGATCGTTCGCTGCCTTCGTGATTGGTAGCGTCCTAATAGGTTTGTGAACTTAATCTGGAAATTCAGAGCCGAATAGCGTGTTAACACTCAAGTGTGACAGGTGTTAACACTTCAAAGGAGGTAGGGAAATTGGCCGTTCACAGCTTCCTGGTTAACGGACGGTGAAAACACTTGTCATGCGCGGGTGATAACACGGTTTCGTGCTCTTTGAATTCACCCTATTCTGGCAATTGTAATGCTGAGGCCATTGAGCAATGAATGCCATCGGAACCCTTTAAAACTTTGAAAGGCGAGGAAGATAGAAATGTTGACCGCGATTGGAACTGAAATGAAGACAGTACCGACCACCGTGATGGTGAACGAAGAAACACAGAAGGTTGGTGAAGCGTTGTCAAATGTGCTGGCTGACACCTTCACGCTGTATCTCAAGACGCACAATTTCCACTGGAACGTCGTCGGACCAATGTTCCATACGCTGCACCTGATGTTCGAAGAGCAGTACAACGAACTCTGGCTGGCCGGTGATGCCATCGGCGAACGAATCCGCGCTCTCGGTTGCGTTGCACCCGGTTCGTACCGCGAGTTCTCGAAGCTCACCTACCTGCGAGAGCGCGAGGGCTTACTGAGTGCGACCGAGATGATCGCCGAATTATTGAGAGATCATGAAACGTGTGCACGCACTGCCCGTTGGGCACTTTCGGTTGCGCGCACGGCCGTTGATGCGCCGACCGAAGACTTGCTGACACAGCGTTTGATTGCCCATGAGAAGACCGCGTGGATGCTCAGAAGCATGTTGGCCGAAGAAAGACCTTTTGCGATCGCCCAGCCGCTTGAAGCTGGTAGATGAACGCTGAGAGATAAGTTGGTAAGGACTTGAGAAAATGAATGATCAGATCCCAAACACTGATGAGAAGAGAGCAATTGAGAGATGGGAAAATGAAGGTGGTAAGTGTGTTTGACCGTTACGAAGCCGGAAGCGCCGCACATGAGTGCATCATCAAAACAAACGAAAGGGGTTGGTTCAATGAGGCGCCAAAACAAAATTAAAATACAGAGACGACGTCGTAGAAAGTTCTTTTGGCTATTTGCGGCGGCTGCGGTTTCCGCGTTGTTGTTCGGGGAACAAGTAGCTCTCCTGTACGTGCTTTCGACCCTGGCGATGTGCGGACTGTTGATTGTGGTAGCGTTTTCGAATTTGGAAGCTAGAGATGCAGAGATGCAGACCGCCGCCATCAGAGAGGCCGCTGACGACATGAGTACAAACTCCAGGGATTGGAGTAGAGGAGAAAGAAGGGCCGCGTAACGACCGAGGCCAAGAGCGAAACGGAAGAATTGACGAACTGATTAACGGAATCTTTTATTTTTTTTCAAAGAAACCATTCGAACGTGCGTGGAGAAAAGGGCCAAGATGCCGATTTACAAAACAAGATTGCAAAGAAGAGAGGAAATCGCTGACGCGACAATGGCATTCCATCTTGAAAAGCCAGGAGGGTTTACCTTCAAGGCGGGACAATTTGGTGACTATACCCTGATCAGTCCCGTCGAAACCGATGCCGAAGGCGACACGCGGGGTTTCTCTTTGGCGAGCGCCCCTTTCGAAGATAGTCTGATGTTCGCAACCAGATTGCGTGATACCGCATTCAAAAGGGTAATAGGGAAAATTGAGATTGGCGCTGAAATAACGCTGGATGCTCCTTATGGCTCGTTTATCCTCCACAACAATCCGAGAATTCCGGCGGTCTTCCTTACGGGTGGTATCGGAGTCACACCTGTCAGAAGCATCGTACTCCAAGCTGCTCATGACAATCTTCCCCACAAGATTTTCCTTTTCGATTCCAATCGAAGGCCGGAAGACGCTGCTTTTCTGGATGAACTGATTGAAGCAAAGGAGAAAAACCCGAACTACACCTTTATCGGCACGATGACGGAGATGCAGAACTCCGCCCAAAAGTGGGATGGTGAAACTGGTTATATTACTAAAGCCATGCTTGAGAAGTATGTCGGAGATCTCACTCTTCCGATCTATTACCTGGCCGGTCCTGCCTCGATGGTAACGGCCATGCGTAAGACGCTGAACGAAGCGGGAATCGATGATGACAATATCCGCACGGAGGAGTTCTCCGGCTATTGACGCCGAGTTTAAGCGCCACCATGAACATCAAGATAAAAAGAGCGTATGAGCAACCGGACAAGAAAGATGGGGTGCGCATCCTCGTGGACAGGCTCTGGCCGCGCGGTCTAACCAAGGAGAAGGCAAGCCTTGATCTATGGCTGAAAGAGATCGCTCCCAGCACGCAGCTGCGAAAATGGTTTGATCACGATCCCGCAAAGTGGAAAAGCTTCCGCGCACGCTATGAAACTGAGATTAGGCATAAAGATAATCTGATCAAAGTGCTTAAGGACAAAGCCAAGGAGGGAACGGTTACCTTAATCTATGGAGCTCGAGACGAAAAGCACAATGAGGCGCTGGTCTTGAAACGGTTTTTGGAAAGGGGCTGATAGAGGGTGAGTTACCATTCGCCACCGTGACTGAGTCTGGTGATCAGCTTGTCTCGCCCTGTGGGTCATCATGGCTCCGCTGTTAGCTTGGAAGGAACCGCTTCAGCTATTGCATAGCTGACGATTGTCTGTGCTTCCTCCAAAATGCGATTCAGATGGTCTGTTCCCGCGAAGCTTTCAGCATAGATCTTGTAGATACTCTCAGTCCCTGATGGGCGCGCCGCGAACCAGCCATTTTTTGCCACGACCTTCAACCCACCGATCGGAGCATCATTGCCCGGCGCATTTGTTAGGATGGTTTGGATTTGTTCACCAGCAAGATCCATCACACGGACTTGCTGTGATGAGAGTTTTCTTAAGACCTCTTTCTCCTCCACGCTGGCCGGAGCTTCCGTGCGCGTGTATACCGACTCTCCGAACTCGCGCGTCAGCTCCTGATAGATTTCTCCAGGGTCGCGGCCCATCCGCGCAGTGATTTCCGTCGCAAGCAAGGCCGGCACAATTCCGTCTTTGTCCGTCGTCCAGACGCTGCCGTCACGGCGGAGGAAAGACGCCCCGGCACTCTCCTCACCAGCAAAACCGAGTGAGCCGTCGAGCAAACCATCCACGAACCACTTGAAGCCGACGGGAACCTCGTAAAGCTTGCGGCCCAGCTTCGCAGTGACACGATCGATCATTTGGCTGCTCACCACAGTCTTACCGACCGCCGCCGCCTCGGCCCATTTGGGCCGGTGTTGGAAGAGGTAATAGACCGCGACTGCCAGGTAGTGATTCGGCTGAAGTAAACCGGAACTGCGCGTGACAACTCCGTGTCGATCATGGTCAGTATCACAGGCGACGGCGATATCGAAACGATCTTTCAGTCCGATCAAATTCGTCATGGCATAGGAAGAAGATGGGTCCATGCGAATCTGGCCGTCCCAATCGACCGTCATGAAACGGAAGGTCGGATCCACAGCTTCATTAACGACGGTGAGGTCTAACCGATAGCGCTCAGCAATCCGTCCCCAGTAGTGCACGCCGGCTCCGCCGAGCGGATCCACTCCAATACTCACTTTGGCGTTACTAATTGCATCCATGTCGACAACATTGGCAAGATCACTGATGTACGAAGTGAGAAAGTCGTGCCTGTGTGTAGTGGGAACCCGAAGGGCCTTCTCGAAGGGAATTCGTTTGACCTCTTGAAGGTTGGTTTCGAGAAACTGGTTAGCCCTTGCCTCAATCCAAGCGGTGACCCCGGTTTCTGCTGGGCCGCCGTTTGGCGGGTTGTACTTGAAACCGCCGTCGTCAGGAGGATTATGCGAAGGCGTAATCACGATACCGTCGGCGAGTCCGGTCTTTCGCCCACGGTTATAACTGAGAATTGCGTGCGAGATCGCGGGTGTCGGAGTGTATTCGTCTCCATCAGCCATCATGACCTCAATACCGTTAGCTGCCAACACTTCGAGCGAGCTCGCAAACGCCGGCACCGAGAGCGCGTGAGTGTCCATGCCAAGAAACAGCGGACCGTCGATTTGTTGCTGTGTTCGGTATAAACAAATGGCCTGGCTTATGGCGAGGATATGCGACTCATTAAATGCACTTTCGAGCGCCGACCCACGATGCCCCGACGTGCCAAATGCAAACCGTTGTGAGGGGATTGAAGGGTCGGGCATTTCGGTATAGTACGCCGTGATAAGCCCTGGGACGTTAACCAACATCCCGGGCTCAGGAGGCTTTCCTGCTAATGGACTTAGTTTCATGGTCCTTACCTAACCGCCTTTTCTGGCTCGTCCCCAAGGAACTTGCCAACAACTTCTGTTTCCTCGGGCGAAGCAAATTCGTAGGCTGCCCATGTGATAATTGGCGTTGTAGCAAAGTTTTCGGTTGGTGGCGGCGAGAGAGTTCGCCATTCCAAGCCTGGCAAGTTCCAGGGGTTTGCTTCGGCGCGTTTACCGTAACGCATCGACCAAATGAGATAGACGGCGGAAACCAAATAACCGACAGCCAGAATTGATGCCCCTGCAGTAGAAAGGACGTTGAAGACCTGGAACTCCAGCGGATAGGCGCGATATCGCCGCGGCATTCCAAGGTAACCCGCTATGAATTGCGGGAAGAAGGTCAGATTAAATCCCACGAAGATGACGAGCGCCGAAAACCTACCCCAACCATCGGGATAGATTCGCCCCGTAATCTTTGGCCACCAATAGTGCAGTCCACCCAGATAACCAAACATCGCTCCGCCAACCATAATGTAATGGAAGTGGGCCACGATAAAGTATGTGTCAGTAACGTGGATATTAATTGCCGCAAAGTAAACAAAGCAATACCCACCAGGAAGATTGTAGAAATAGATTGTATGCCATCGAAACTCCGCATTGAAATTCGCCGTACTTGCTGCATCGGTAATGATCATCACTTCTAGTGAGTTCAGTATTTACCTCGCTACGGCCATCTTTGTCTTCGTGTCCTGACCCCGAGTTTGGTCTACCGATCTCGTCTTTTTCTGCAGCAGCCGTGAGACGTGGCCCACGACGTCATAAACATATACCGGAGCCATCGTATGATGATGTTGCCGGCAATGAATCGGCTGTATTTGTTCATATGGGTATGCCACGGTGGAATAAAACAGGATTGGACTGCGCGGCGCAAACTCATAAAGCTTTTCGCAGGAATCAATTTCTAATCCATCCACCAATCTATGATTTATTAGTTGGAGGTCGAAGCGTTCAACCTGGGCTAACCTATCTGCGTCAGCGAGGGAACTGGCCGTCTTGACTTCGTAACCAACGCGTTCCAGAAGATAAACGGCCAAGTTGCTGGAAGCGTTATTGTCGACACAGAGAATACGTTGTTGAGCCGGCGCCATTGTTATCTCTCCGATAGGTCTACAAGCCTCAAGTAGCAATCGTAACTACAATGTTTCGATCCAATTCGCCACTTATGTAGTACTCGCCTTAGGGACTGGTCTGGCCGGGGCCAGTCCGTTAGATTGCGAAGCTCCCTGAGTCAATCAATATCTTCACCATTGACGCACCTCATCTCGATCTTCAAGCTGAGTCTTCATCTCGGTCGTAAAAACTGCTGATCGCTTCTTGGAGAAACTTCGTGGCGTCTTGTGTTGGCTTAGTGCTGCCAACGATGAGTTGCTGTGCCTGTAAGTTAGTCGTAGGCGACGATCAGCATGTAATTAGCTTAAAGCAGGAAGAAGGTGAGAAATAGAGTATTAACCCCTAAGTCGCGCGGGTGTTATCACCTGACGTCGGCAGGGAGGTACCAGAGGTTTGGCCAATTTGGTTAGGGCGGATTTTTTTAGGGTGAGCTTGACCCGACGGGAGGGTGGTATGGGGAGAAATTCGATGCTAGCTTGCACCCGCGACGCAGCTTCCTACCTGCTTGGGCGCAGGTGCTCTTACGCCAAAGCGCTATTTCGGATCTTGAATTACGACGACATTGGTTGCGACGCTTCAGCAGCGCACTTCCTACACTCTAACTCTGCCCCGATGCGGTCACGCCGTCCTTCAGGCGTCATCACCCACGGGCGTGAAGTTAAGGGGGGATCGTGGCGCACGTGCTCGGTATGCCCACACTCCAGGTCAGCTACCCAATGAAATTCTTCGTCCTGATGGAACCCGATGATCTTTCGTTTCAATGCTGGTCTCACTGGACAGCTTATCAGCTTTCACCCGAGTAGACGGCCAGTAGCTCTTCGTCGGGGATGGTCACACGACGATTCTCAAGCAGGATCAGCCCGTCTTGTTGTAAGCGAGCCAGCGCACGCGACACCACTTCGCGAACGCTGCCAACGCGCGCGGCAATTTGGCCGTTATTCATAACAAGGTCGAAGGTGATGCCGCCGTCCAATTTCTTACCGCGAACTTCCGCTTCTGTGAGCAGCAAACGCGCGAGTCGCTGCCCTACTTCCCGCAAGGACAGCGCTTCGACCAGTTCTGCATGCCGCCGCAAACGTCCGGCCATCATCTTTAGTGCAGCAAGCGAGATTGTTGGGTGCTCCAGACAGACCGCCCGCACGTCCCCTTTAGCGATAAAAAGAACTATCGAGTCTTCATCCGCAACGGCCGTCGCC
Source organism: Pyrinomonadaceae bacterium (assembly GCA_036507195.1). Lineage (GTDB taxonomy): Bacteria > Acidobacteriota > Blastocatellia > Pyrinomonadales > Pyrinomonadaceae > PSRF01. Next base: position 50,982 of record DASXQM010000246.1, read on the forward strand.
GGGTACGTCCCATCATCAAAAACCGGCACATCGGCGAGGATGGCTGCGGCGCGCTCAGTGTGTATGACCTGCTCTCGCCCGTCCGCTCCAGCCCTGAAGGCGCGCACCGCGCCGCTCACGACAACATAAAGTCCGCGGGCCTCTTCGCCGGCAATAAACAATACTTCTTCGCGAGAGAGCCTGCGTTCCATGCAGCGAGCCGCTAGAGCCCGCAATTCTTCGTTCGTTAGGCTGCCAAAGAGAACAGTGGCACGAAGCGCGGCGATTTTATCTGTAACCATCGAACAACATGATCGGCTCGGCCAACCCTTTTTACAAGCCAACTCATGCGCTTACGTCGCGCAAGATCGAGGCCTAGCAGTTTCTCACGTGCTCGCAGACTGTGACATAAGTCATTCCCTGTTTGAACAAATGCGTCACAGTCATTCCTCATAGCGAATAGAGGTATGAAACGGTAATTGAAGCATCTTCCGGAGGACGGTTATGTCGCATGCAGAAATGACGATTGATGAAAAGGCCGCCTCAAAATTCTTTCAGGACTAAAACAAACTCACGCTTGCTTTTAATCAAGAGTGGCTTGCACCACAGCCCTTAACTCGCGAGTTCTAACGATTGCTTCACCGCGTAAAGGAAAATGCATGACGAAGATCCTGGACTTGTTGATTGGTTCTTGCCAACCAAAAGAGAAATCTTTCGATCCGATGTATTTTTCATAGGCGACTTTACCGATGAAACATACTACTGGCGGGTTCTCCTTCTTGATGATACGCGAAATTCTTCTACGGCCGGGTAACTCTTCTCCCTTCTTAAGCCCTGTAATGTCGCGGGTTGGTCTATTGATGATATTAACGAAGCCCAATCCGTAAACAACATTGAACTTCTCATTGTAGATTCGTCTTAAGTCCTCATCATTACGAAGCTCGTCTCTCTCTTCCTTGAGGATTCCAGCATCCGAGAGTAGATACCAAAACATCTTGTTATTGGAGAATGGCACACCTCGATTGAATGAGCCAAAATGAGGATTGATACCCACGAAGAGTATTCTTGGTTTCTTATGTCTGTAGTGAATCACGATTCTATCGCTTAACACAGATCATCATGACGGCTGCGAGGTTCGATTGATAACGGCTAAATACCTTTCGCATCGTCAATACTCGTTCGCGAGATTCGCGGTGACGCATAACATTCCAGACGAAGCGCAGTCCTTCATCACTCAACAAGCGGCTCGGTTCGAGCAAATGCATTGGGGCGCGCGCCTCTACTTCAACTTCAAATCCTTCCGCTTCCATTAGTCTGCGCCACTCTGAGACAGAGAGGGGGCGCACGCCCACGTGTATCGCGCGAGACAGAGCTTGATTTATCTCCTTCTTACTCCCCTCATCAAGGTCATCCCCAACCAGACACATCTCATGTATTGCGTAACGGCCCCCGCGCTTTAGCAGCCGGCGCGCTTCACGGACGATTCGGCTCTTCATCTCCGGTGTCTGCATGGTGAGCATGGCCTCCCCGTAGACGACAGTGGCAACCTCGCTGGGCAGGCCGGTCTGATCGGCGCTTCCGCTCACGCATTTTTGCGTGGAGTTGTTCAAATAACTGCTCACTATCGCAGCTGCAGCCGGCTCGCGCTCGACCGCCGTATATGAAGCCGGACGCCGCTTCAGTGCAAGTTGTGCAGTCTTTCCCAGTCCCGGCGCGAACTCCACCACATCATCGGCGGACACAATGGTCAGCGCGGCGAGCATTCGCCGAGTCAGCTCCATCCCGCCAGGTCGCAACACACGTTTCCCCAACTGCGCCAGCACCCAGTGACCCGGCATATTCCGTTGACTGGAGCTCGCACCTGGGCCGGTCATCGTCAGTACACTACCCATCTCTCCTCCTTCAGAAACCCCGGCTGACAGTTGCTACAAGTGTTCTCAATCAGAAACTGAAGGATAAGCGCGGCAGGAAGGAAGCGATATGACTCATGTCACACTAAAAAGGAATCCTTGTAGATCTCTCTGTTTCTTTTGGCCAACCGTGATTTATGTCACTGCGGCGGCGTTTATCCTGGCGTAGCCTATCGGCGGATAGTACATAACAAGGAGCAATCATGTTTGAGCCTACAAAAACCGTTAGAGAGTACGCGCTGGAGATACCGGCAGCGACTCGAATCTTCGAAAAACTAGGGATTGATTACTGCTGCGGGGGCAGCAAGAGTTTGGCGGACGCTTGCGCCAATGCCGGGGTGGCTGTGGATGAAGTTCTCGGTTCGCTTGAGACTAACGCGACAGGCGAGGGAAACATCGCCGATGAGCAATGGCATACGACGTCGCAGGCGGAACTAATCACGCACATTGTTGAAAAACATCACGCGTTTACGCGAGAGGAGTTGGAGCGACTGGAGGCTCTACTAGCAAAAGTACGTGGGGTGCACGGGCAAAACCATCCGGAACTCTTTCACATTCAGGATCAATTCGGGAAACTCCGCCGGGATCTCGAGCCTCACATGTTGAAAGAAGAAAGCGTGCTCTTTCCCTATATCGTCCGAATGGAGGAAGCGGTAGCAGGGAATCAAGCACTGCCCGCGCTGCCTTTTGGAACTGTGAGGAATCCAGTGCGCGTGATGATGGCAGAGCACGAGGCCGCCGGCTACATTCTGGGAAGAATTCGTGAGGCGAGTTCCGACTACACTGTTCCGTCGGATGGATGCATCAGCTACAAGACCTTGTACAGCGCGCTAACAGCGTTGGAAGTTGACCTGCACCAGCATATCCATTTGGAAAATAACATTCTGTTTCCGCGTGCCGTAGAGCAGGAAGATGCTGCTCGGCCAACTTAGGGCCGGTTACACTTTTGCCCGTATTCGCGTATTCCAAACTCGGTGTTTCGGTGCACCTGGGTCCTTACCTGTCTGAAGATTGGAGCATACAAGAATGACGAATGACCGTGAGAACACTTGTGCAGAACAAGTGTTTTCACGCTATGAACCATCTGGACCTTCAGTTAAGTTGATATCAATTCTTCAGTATTGGGAGGACACGAAAGATGGAACACATTTTCGACAACCCAGCCCGAACCACTTCTCGAACCAAGACCCAGGCTAGCGCCGACGTTTCTGGCCCAGCCTATCAGGCTTATCAAATCTTGCACGTCGGCTTCGTCGTCGCGCCGATAGTCGCTGGACTCGACAAGTTTTTCAATCTACTTGTGAACTGGGAGCAGTACCTACCTTCGTTCGTCAACAAAATGGTCGGCGGTCACGGGCACGAATTGATGCTCGTCGCCGGCGTTATCGAAATCATCGCGGGACTCGGAGTTTTGTTCAAACCGAAATTCTTTGCGTATGTCGTTTCGGCCTGGCTCTTAATGATTGTGGTGAACCTGCTGATGATCCCAGGCTACTACGACATCGCGCTACGGGATTTTGGTCTGGCGTTAGGTGCTCTCGCCCTTGCGCGTCTAAGCCAGGAATTCGATCGCTGAGCTTCGCAGAAACTGAGGGAGTGGCACGCCTCTCCCTGCAATTGTTGGCAAAGAGAAGGTCATGATTGCTGCAGCGGAACCACCAAACAGTCTCCCCGAAATCGCCTTCGGCGACTTCGTTGCCAAGCGATCCAACGGCGCCCAAGCAGATGCTGGTCTTACCAACGCACTTACGGCTTGCTTGTCAGCGGGGGTCGAAGTTGTCTCGGTGCTGCCGGAATGGGTTGAACTGCGTGTGCCTTGCGACTTGTCGGTCATTTCTCCACTTCAGGAATTAGTCACGCAACTTGAGGCCGGCCTCTCGCCGGAGGTCGCTGAGGCGATTAGTTGCGCCTTCCATGAGATGCTTTGCAACGCTGTCGAATACGGCGGCCATCTCGATCCGGCGGCGCTGGTTGAGGTGAGGCTCATGCGCCTCAAGCACGCATTCATTTGTCGAATAAAAGATCCGGGCGATGGTTTCGACCCTTCCAGCCTGGACCACGCAGCAATCAATAACCCGAATGACAATCCTGTTCGCCACGCCTTCCTGCGTGAACAGAAAGGTCTGCGCGGGGGAGGGTTCGGCATTCTGCTCGCCAGTCAGATCGTCGACGACTTGGTCTACAACGAGCGGCATAACGAAGTGCTTTTTATTAAGTACCCATCTTGAATTGAAGGGCGCATGATGCCCACGACGTCACGATCAGACAAGAAGGATTATCTTTACGAGGTTGAGGTCCGAAATCATGCGGTCTCGCCACTCTGTCTATAGTCAATTAGATAGGCACATCACTGAATGGATGGCGCGTCATGGAATTACGCTCCTGCGTGTCAGCTTAGGCGTAGTTTTCTTGTGGTTTGGCATGCTGAAGTTCTTTCCCGGTCTGAGTCCGGCGCAGAGCCTGGCGGCACGTACAATCGGCATCTTGACATTTGGAATGGTGCCCTCCAGCGTGAGCGTTCCTGTGCTTGCTTTATGGGAGTGTGCCATCGGAATCGGATTAATCACGAATCTATTTATGCGCGCGACGCTCTATTGCTCTTCGTGCAGATGATGGGAACGATCTCGCCCATCTTTCTGTTTCCGAAGGAGGTCTTCACGGTACTGCCTTATGCACCGACGCTCGAAGGCCAGTACATCATCAAAAATATCGTGCTCGTGAGTGCTGGGCTTGTGATCGGCGCGACGGTCAGAGGCGGACGAGTTGTCTCCAATCCGGAAGGCTGACGCGTACTAACAACTCACGCGGTTCCGTTTTCACTTCCAATAACTTCGAAACGGCAACGCGGAGAACCTTCACGATCGCACTGCTCTCGGACCTCAACCCCAATTATTTCGGACAGGAGTGTTTCTGCGAGCCTGCAAACTTCCGGATGCGCAGCGACAGCTGTAGCCAGTGGGCAACTCTCGCTGCAGATGACAAGCTTTTCGTTCTCCTTCTCAACACGAGCAGCTCCGCCTATGGCTTCCAGGGCAGCGAGTGCCCTACCGATACGGCTCTCCATGTCGCCGTTCTTTTGGCTTGCAGCTTGAGCACCAGCTAAGGAACGGCCTACCTCGCGCAACACCTCCTCGAGCGCCAAAGGCGTTAGTCGTCCTTTAAGTACGGCAATAAGTTGATTGAGTAGGACGTCGTACGCTTTAGGGAAGAGATGCTCCGCTTCATCCGTCAACTCGTACGCGAAATGCGGCTTACGTGTCCCGCGCTGAATGCCGCTCTGCCTGATAAGGCCGTCACGTTCCAACGAAAGCAGGTGTGCTCGCACGGCATTGTCGGTCAGTTTGAGCTCTGCGGCTAACTCATTAACGGTTTTCGTGGTTCCCCTCAACAGGGTGACAAGGCGACCTCTCGTACTGCCGAAAAATCGTTTGTCGAGCTTGGTTCTCTTCATTTCAGGCGGAGTATTGCATACTTCTGCAATAAATACAATAAATCAAGTTAGTCCTTGACTTATTATAATAAGGGTGTATTCTTCGCTCAAAAGAAGAGTCGCTCAAGCGACAATCCAAATTCTTTAGCACTTAGGAGGATACGAAAGATGGAACACATTATAGACAGCCCAGCCCGAACCACTTCTCGAACTAAACCGCATGCTGAAGCCGATGTTTCCGGACCAGCATATGAGGCTTACCAAATCTTGCACGTTGGCTTTGTAATCGCGCCGATAGTCGCTGGCTTGGACAAGTTTTTCAATCTACTGGTGAACTGGGAGCAGTACCTACCTCCGTTCGTGAACAAAATGGTCGGCGGTCACGGTCACGAATTGATGCTCGTCGCCGGCGTGATCGAAATCATCGCCGGACTCGGAGTTCTGTTTAAACCGAAGTTTTTTGCTTATGTCGTTTCGGTTTGGCTCTTAATGATTGTGGTGAACCTACTGATGATCCCAGGCTACTACGACATCGCGCTACGGGATTTTGGTCTGGCCTTGGGCGCTCTCGCCCTTGCGCGACTGAGCCAGGAATTTGATCGCTGAACTTTGCGGCAACTATGGGAATGGCAGCCGCTCTCCGTTTGTCAGGTACAGAAGGTCATCTTCGCTGCAGCGGAACAATCAAGCGAAAAGTGTAACGAAGTTCTGTTCGTCAAATACCTGTTTTGAATGAAAGGGCCGAGATGACGTTACCGAATGCGCAGCAAACCACGTCAACCATCAGAACGGCAAGAAATTGTCGAGCGTCTTACGGTCGCAAACGAAATCTTACCCTGGTCGACCTAAAGAATTCACGAAGGCTTATGAATTCGAGGACGGTCGAGCGCGTGGCTGAGGCGCGCCTGCCGACGGACTTCGGTGAGTTCCGCATCATCGGATACCGATCACTTAATTCGAACGAAGAATTCGTCGTGCTTGTGCAGGGCGAACTGCGGAAGGACCAGCCGAGTCTGGTCCGTATTCACTCGCAATGTCTGACGGGCGACGTGTTTGGATCAACCAAATGCGACTGCGGCCAGCAGCTTCGCAAGGCGATGGAGTTGATCGAGCGAGAAGGGAGCGGCGCAATTGTTTATCAACAGCAGGAGGGCCGGGGTATTGGCATCATTAACAAGATTCGTGCTTACGCGTTGCAAGATAAGGGCGCGGACACAATTGAAGCAAATGAAAAGTTGGGACTGGCAGTCGACCTGCGTTGCTACGAACAATGCGCGGAGATCTTGGGCCACCTGGGCGTGAATAGTGTCCGGTTGATGTCAAACAATCCCGAGAAAATCCGCGCGCTCGAAGAAATGGGGCTCAAAGTTGTCGAACGCGTCTCGCTCGTAACTCCGCCAACGGATGCAGCCAGGAGTTACCTACGCACTAAGCAGGAAAAAATGGGCCATCTGCTGGAGCTGGGGTGAACAAATGATGGAGCTAAACGAGACAAGCAAGTGGAAACACTCGCATGAACAGGTGGTAACACCGTCGTCACCTAAAATGAATCCGGAATAACGTTAGCTGATTGATTAGGATGTGAAATCAACGGCCGGAACCAGGAAGCGCAATTGTTCCCTCGATGGGCTGGAAAAGGAAAGTCTGATGAAGTTTTTTCTCGACACGGCAAACTTGAATGAGATTCGTGAAGGCTCCGCGCTCGGCCTGGTTGATGGAGTTACAACCAACCCTTCCCTCGTGGCAAAAGAGGGAGGCGTTGATTTCAAGCAGCACGTGGCCGCCATCTGCGAGCTGGTGAAGGGCGATGTTTCTGCCGAAGTCACCAGTCTTGACACCGAAGGCATGCTGCGCGAGGGTCGCGAATACGCAGCGATCGCACCCAACGTGGTCGTCAAGTGTCCGCTTACTACTGACGGATTGAAGGTCACGCGCCAGCTAACGTCGGAGGGGATTAGGGTAAACGTCACGCTCTGCTTTTCTGCCGCGCAGGCGATCCTGGCCGCGAAAGCGGGCGCCGCCTACATCAGCCCGTTTATGGGCCGACTCGATGACATCGGGCAGAACGGTCTGGAGCTCGTCAGCGACATCGTCGAAATCTATAACAACTACGATTGGAAAACCGAAGTACTCGCGGCCAGCATTCGCCATCCCATTCATGTTATTGAAGCGGCGCGCATTGGTGCCGACGTGGCGACAATGCCGTTCAAGGTGATGGTCCAACTCATTAATCATCCGCTTACAGACAAGGGGCTCGAACAATTTCTCGCCGATTGGCGAAAGGCAGCCTGATAAAGGTTGGACCACACGACCATTCTCTCAAAGGAGTTCGTTATGTCACATAGTAGCCATCAGGAAACTGACGTTAAGGAAGTTCTGAAAGACACCGTGCGAAAAGGAAATATAGCCAATAACCGCAACTGGAAACTGATGATGCTAATCAAGGTCCTGGTGTTGGTGGCAAGTCTTACCCTCGCGGTCGGTTATCTTTCTACTCGAAGCCGCGCCCAGCAAGGCGATGATCGGAGTCGCGGTCAAAATGAAAAAGCATACGATCTGCAGATCAGCGACAACGCAAAGCGGATGATGGAGCAAGGAAAACAGATCTTCCGCTACGACACATTTGGCTCTGAGGATTTCTGGGGTGGCAAGCTGCGCCTGCACGAGGCAATTGCCGGCCAGAAGCTGGGCGGAGTGGGGAACGGAGTGAGTCCGAAGACGGCGCTGGCACTGGGTCTAAAAGTTGATGCCGAGGCGCTTCCGGCAGACCTGGTTGCGCAGATCAAGGCTGGCAAGGTCGATCTCGACGATCCAGCCACAACAGTTGCACTGCTCAAACTAAATGCTGTTGTCGGTGTGACCGGTTTTTTCAACACGACAGGGCAACTCCGGTCCATCGGCATCCAGTGCGCGATGTGTCATTCAACCGTTGACGACTCTTTCGCGCCTGGAATCGGCAAGCGGCTCGACGGCTGGGGAAATCGCGACCTGAATGTCGGCGCGATCGTGGCCACGGCACCGAATCTTAAGCCCTTTAGCGATATGCTAGGTGTGAACGCTGAGACCGTAAAGGCAGTGCTGAATAGTTGGGGTCCGGGTCGCTACGACGCCGAACTGAATATGGATGGACAGGTCAAGAGTCCCAATGGCAAGAGCGCTGCGACGATGATGCCTTCAGCGTTTGGCCTGGCGGGTGTCAACCAGCACACGTGGACCGGCGGATGGGGCACTGTGACGTATTGGAATGCTTACGTCGCCAACACGCAGATGTACGGCCAGGGTACTTTCTTTGATCAGCGTTTGGAGAACGCCGATCAATATCCAGTTGCGGCAAAGGCCGGTTGGGGACATAAGCGTGACGCAAAGGACTTGATCACGGCTAAGTTGCCCGCATTGCATTTTTACCAACTTGCGATGCCTGCGCCCAAAGCGCCTGCAGGCAGTTACGACGCGGCGGTCGCGCAGCGCGGAGAGGCTCTATTCAACAGCAAGGCGAAGTGCTCTACCTGCCACGTGCCTCCGATTTTCACGGAGCCCGGGCAGAACCTTCACAAAGCTGAAGATATTGGCATTGACAGCTTCCAGGCCAATCGCGGCCCAGGGAGAATGTATGTAACGACGCCATTGCGAGCTTTGTTCGACACTCAGAAGATTCATAAGGGCGGGTTCTACCACGACGGGCGCTTCGCGACTCTGCTCGACGTCGTCAACCATTACAACAGTTTCAAAAAATTGAACTTGACTGAGCAGGAGAAGAAAGACTTGGTCGAATACCTAAAGGCGCTCTAGGTTCCATTCGGGACATGTTGACTGAACGGCCACAACATACTTGAGGTTCGAGCGGCAGAACGGAAAGGGTCCCGGCTGATAAGTATAAAGTGAGGTGAAGCTATGTTGGTACGAATTGAAAACGCAAGAGACATCGCCTCGGGAGAGATGCGCGTCTTCGATGTTGCGGGTACCAAGGTGAACATTGCGAGTGTTGGTGGACAGCTTCATGCCTTCGACGACACATGTACACACAAGGCGTGCTCGCTCGCGAAGGGCAAGCTGGACGGTACGACTGTGACGTGCCCCTGCCACGGCAGTCGGTTCGACGTCACGACCGGAAAGGTTCTACGGGGACCAGCGCAGCAGGCTGTGCGTTCACGGCTAGTCCAGATGGAGGGTGAGAGTCTCCTTGTTGAATCGTGATAGGACGGCGGAACTAAACGGTCTTCTCGTGGAATGGAAGACGTTGCTGTGATCACGATTGGACAGTGGCAATCTTCGTGTTGGTTCAAAGGGGATGCGAAGTGACTTTGAAGATGGAAATGCTGGGTTGGGTTGGGACAGCGCTCGTCATAGTCGCCTATGTACCGCAAATACAACACCTCTATGTTGAGAAATGCGCATGGGGAATCAGCATTTCAACGTGGCTAATCTGGCTGGTTGCCGGGGCATTGCTTCTGAGCTACTGCGTATTTCGAAACGACACCCTGTTCACATTCGTCCAGGTCATCAACATCACAGCCATTATGGCGACCATCGTTCTGGCTCGCAGGAGTAATCGGATTTGCCCCTACCACTTGAAGACGACTTTGGCAGCGCGAGATGAGACTTTGGCGCCGCGAGATAAGACAAGGCGAAGGATACAGCTATAGGAGAAACTTAATGTCGCACACACGAATACCTGCTGATGTAAGGGATGAGGGAGGCAACACTTCTTTGATGAGTGCTGCCCTCGATGGTCAAACTGAGATCGTGAAAGGCCTGCTCCGCAATGGTGCCGACGTGAATGCACAAAATCTTGAAGGCCGAACGGCACTAATGTTCGCTGTCATTAACCTCCGGACCGCCACCGTGAAAACGTTGTTGCAGTTTGGAGCCGATGTGAATGTCCAGGCCAATTGTGGTTGTACGCCCTTAATGCTTGCGGCATGTAGTGGCGACATCGGAATCACTCAGGCTTTGTTAAATCGCGGTGCTGATGCAAGAAAGATTTGCCGGCCAGGCAAAACTGCCCTGGTTGTGGCCATAGAACACGGCTACCAAGCCATCGGTGAATTGCTCAAAAGGGCTATGGGCCAATCAACACCAGTGAAGCCAGAAAAGCTTCCATCCAACTTAGGAAGGCGCGAACGGTCTAAGGTCCTTTCCGCGACAAATTGAACTGGGGGCACTACGAAACTTAGAGCCCACAACTGAGGAGGAGCGATCAAATGATAAATACGAATTCATACCAGGCCAAACAATTCAATCTGAGTGGCTTGAATGGCATCTCCGATCGAACGCTGGAGATGCACTTCAAACTCTACGAGGGCTACGTCAAGGAGACGAATAAGCTGACGGAAAAAATTTCCGAGTTTCTGAGCGACGGAAAAGTGGATCAGGAGGAAATGCCCGCCTACTCCGAACTCACGCGCCGCCTGGGATTCGAATACAACGGCATGGTCCTGCATGAATACTATTTCGGCAACATGAAACAAGGTGGTCCGGGTGACCCGGAACGAACCTCTGGTTTCTTCCGTGCGGCATCAGAGAGCTTCGGTAGCTACGACATCTGGAAGGCGGATTTTGTGGGAATCGGCAAGATGCGCGGGGTTGGTTGGGCCATCTGTTACGAGAATCCGGCCAATGGACGACTCTCCAATCACTGGATTACGCTTCATGAGACGGGTAACGTGGCGGGCTTCAATCCAGTGCTGGTCATGGACGTGTGGGAGCATGCGTTCCTGCTCGACTACAAACCGGCTGAGCGACCAAAGTATATTGAGGCATTCTTCTCCAACATAGCTTGGAACGTTTGCGACGAGCGACTGAAACGGGGCCTAGTTGCGCGCTCTGCCACAGGTCGTGAACTTGGTTGAAGTGGCGTTTGACTGCTTTAGAGAAACCTCGAATCGGGAATGAAGTTCGGACATGGAAGATATACGACGAGTAAAGGGATGCGATGCCAACAATGTGTGGAAGGGTCTCGCGGCGGGTCTCATTGGGGGGCTAGTGGCATCCTGGACGATGAACCGATATCAGGATGTATGGAGCAAACTTACTAAGCGAATCGAGGATTGGCCGAATGACCCCTTTCAACATGTATGGGGCGATTTTGCCGAGGGTCTCAAGGAGTCGCCCGGTTCTCAAGTTTCGAAGTCAGACCCGAACACTGAAGTGCAGGATGACACCACTGTAAGAGCCGCCTCGGCAGTCTTGGAGGGACTCTTTAATCACAAGTTGACGCAAAGTGAGAAGAAGATTGCAGGCCCGGCGGTTCACTACATTCTCGGTACGGGAGTAGGTGGCCTATATGGTGCAGCAGCCGAGATTGCGCCGAAAGTCACGGCCGGAACGGGCGTGCCTTTCGGCGCCGTGTTCTGGCTCGTTGTGGATGAGGGCGCTGTGCCATTGCTCCGCCTCTCAGAAGGACCGACGGCATACCCGCTCTCCATCCACGCCTATGCGCTCTCATCACATATCTTTTTTGGGTTGACAGCGGAGGTAGTGCGACGCGCGGTGCGCAAGGCAATGTAGTCGTTGGTCACCATGACAGATTCCGAACACAGAATTGGGGCGAAGTCGAAAGAGGAGCCTTTTTCTGATCGCGAGCTTGAAGAGCTGCAGCGCCTTACCTTTGACTATTTTCTGAAGGAAACAAATCCTGAGAATGGCCTGGTACCTGACAGCACCCGCCAAGGATCGGCTTGCAGCATCGCCCCAACCGGATTTGCCTTAGCTGCTTATCCCGTTGGTGTCGAACGGGGATTTATTACGCGCGATGATGCGATTAAGCGAACTCTCACGAGCCTTCGTTTCTTCTGGAATAGCCCGCATGGTCCGGAACCGGACGCCACGGGATACCAGGGTTTCTATTATCACTTTCTTAACATGAAGACCGGCCGGCGTACGCTAGATTGCGAACTGTCAACCATCGATTCGACCTACGTAATCGCGGGTGCACTGACGGCGGCGGAGTATTTTAATCGCGACACTGAAGATGAGCGTGAAATCCGCAACTTGGCGGAGGCCCTCTATAGACGGACGGACTGGCAATGGGCGCAAAATGGCGAAGAGACGGTAACGCACGGTTGGACACCTGAACATGGGATCATCAAGTATCGTTGGGAAGGCTATTGCGAAGCTTTGATTCTTTACGTTCTCGGCTTAGCCTCGCCAACGCACCCCTTACCCAACGCGAGCTACCAAGCTTGGACCAGCACTTATGAGTGGAGAAGTCTTTACGGATACGAATTCCTCTACGCGGGTCCGCTCTTCATCCATCAACTTTCCCACATGTGGATCGACTTTCGGGGTATTCAGGACGAGTACATGCGCCAGATCGGAATCGATTATTTCGAGAACAGCCGGCGCGCGACTTACATTCAGCAGCAGTACGCAATTCATAACCCAAAAGCCTTCAAAGGTTATGGTGAATTCATTTGGGGTCTGACAGCGAGCGATGGTCCTGGACCAGCAACCGAAAAGATCGACGGCAGGACTCGTCAATTCTACGACTATATAAACCGCGGTATTCCTAATGGGCCGGATGATGGCACCTTGGCGCCATGGGCCGTCATCGCTTCACTTCCGTTCGCGCCCCAGATTGTATTGCCGTCGATTCGTTACTTCGACGAAACCTTTCCTGAGATGACCAGCAAGTATGGATTCAAGTGCAGTTTCAATCCTACGTTTTCCGGAACTGGCAAAGGATGGATTTCAAAGGGATACTACGGTCTGGATCAGGGTCCGATAGTTTTGATGATCGAGAATTATCGTTCAGGCTTCATCTGGAGGTTGATGCGAAACTGCCCTTACATCGTCACCGGGCTTCGCCGAGCTGCGTTTTCCGGCGGTTGGCTTCGCAACTATACTCACTTGGATTCCTCAGGAGTCGTCAAAGCGGAAAAACTACAGCTGAGGTAATGAGAGTGGCAACTGAAACAACGACGGCCAAGTTAAGGACGGGGCAGCTCGTCCCCAACTTCCGTTTATCGGCAGCTAACCGCGATGGTCAGGTTGGCCCATGGGACTACAAGCAGCATCGGAATCTGGTGCTCATCTTCTTCCGTTCGGCTGAGTGTCAAAAATGTAAGCAGTTGCTCCGGAAGATCGCGGAACACTACGGCGACTATGAACAGAAGGAGGCTGAAGTACTTGCGATCTCGACTGATGAATTAGATCGTTTGCGTCAGCTGGCGCAGGATTTGGCACTGCCGTTCCCGGTTTTGTCTGATAGCGACGGAAAGGTAACGGATCTATACCTCAAGCATCCGGAACAGATTGCAGACAAGACTCTCGATGTAGCGATTTTTGTTACGGACCGGTGGGGTGCAGTCTTTAGCACCAAAAGTATAAAAATCGATCACGATCTGCCGGTGGAAGCCGAGGTTCGCGAGTGGCTGGAATTCATTGAGCTACAGTGCGAGGAGTGCTTCCCCTCTGAGTGGCCGCGGTGAGAAGGCGACAGTGGCGATTTCGGCAGTAAGTAAAAGGGAAACTGAGTCCTGCGCGGATATGGTCCTACGCAGGCCGCGCAACATTCAAAGGATGCAGTCAAGACACGATATGCGCGATTTTGCCAGATTGATCATCAGTCTTATTGCGTCGCATTTCCAGTTTCTGGTCTACCCTGGGTTCCTTGAGTAAGCGTTGAATCTCGCTCTCCCTGTAACCCCTTTCACGTAAGACTGAGCGCAGTCTGCCGTAGTCGGCAGCCCGTTCCGCAAGAATAATTGCGACCTGGTTCGTTTTCATTCCTTATACCCTTTAATAATTTTCCGTGACGTGCTCACTCTCCGATAATTAGAACTTTTGTTGGATCCTACCTTCACTTCAGCACGGCGACGCGCGCCGGCCGAAGCAGTTCGCCGTTTATGAAGTAGCCGCGTCGATGTTCGGTATAGACCGTTCCGGACTCTTCTCCGTCACTATCAATCACGGTCATCGCCTCGTGCACTGTTGGATCGAATGGCTTGCCTTCACTGTCAAATGGTGTGATACCGTTCGATTGCAGCACGTCGTTAAATCGCTGATGAATCAGCCTGAGACCGCCGGCAACCGCATCGGATGCGTCGCCGACATGCAAGAGCGCGCGGTCGAAGTCGTCCATTACGTCCAGAAGCGCGAGAAGGACTTCGCGTTTCCCGTCCTGTTCGGCAAGGGCACGTTCCTGCTTCGTGCGCCGCCGGTAGTTATCAAATTCAGCCAACATTCGAAGACCTCGTTCTCGTTCAGTATCCAATTCCTCCTTAAGCCGGACGATCTCGGGATCCAACTCTGCGGTACGCTCCACTTCGATGACTTCGTAGAGGCCATTATCAGACAATGTTGTTTCTTGTATGCGCTGTAAGCTTTCCATATTCCTTTCCTTAAGGCCCCCTTCCACCAACGACGGAGACAGCGATGGGGCGTGCGTTTAGTCACTTTGTATATTAGTTGGAACCATAAATTGACCTACGCCATATTCATCGAGTAAGAGAAGGTACCCTAATGCGAGCGTTTCATCTTCCAATCTCTCGCTCAGATCGAGGTCACGCGGCGACACACGGCTACTTAGTTGCTCAAGAGACCAAGTCAGATATTGCCGAATTGGACCTCCACAATATCGGTAATCCTTGTCATGCCGCTCCAAGTCCCTTACGAGGTCGATCGCAGACCTGCCGCTATAGTTCACGCCTTTGCTTCGAAAAATCATTTAGTCATATCCTATTTGCGAAGTCAGTTCGAGAGCGAGAGTGTTATCACCTGTAGCAATAGGAGTTTTCTCTCATGTGGGCGCACACGCGCGGTTTGTTATACTCCTCACCAATCTATCTAATTGAGAGGCGAGAATGAGTATCCGTGGGCGTTTACTAGCGTTGGCAATAGGCGGAGTTCTTCCGCTGCTGATCGTCGGACTCACGGTTCTTGGGATAGTTTGGACTGAAAAGCAAAACCAGCTTAATGAAGGTCTGGAGCAACAGGCAGAGTTGGCGGGCGTTGTTTTTGATCGCTGGCTTGACGCTCAGTACCAGCCTCTACAAACGATAGCCTCGTATCCGCCCGATCACCTGAAGGACAAGTCCGCCCTCGAAGAAAACCTACAGGCCGCGCTAATCCACCGCACACACTGGATCGATCTGCGCGTTCTGGACGCAAGTGGAAAAGTTGTGGCTATCTATCCCGCCGGTGCCGAAAATCTACCAGCTAGCGTCGCAGATAAGTTGCTAGGTGAGATGCGACGCGGCGTCCAGGATGTTGAGACAGATTGGTCCCGCGGGGAAGGACGTTACTTGCTCGCCATCGCAGTCCCAGTTGAAGGCGCAGGCGCGGTTGTCGCACGGATCGATGGCGCGGCGTCAAAAGAGCCATTCCGCGGGATGAGCTTGCCGGATCGCGCGGTGATCACGCTGATTGATCAGCGGCACCGCGTCGTATATCGCAGCCAAACGCCCGAATCTACAATAGGAATCGATCTCACTGATTCCGGCATGCTATCAACCCTCAAAACTCAAAATACATCGGTCGTGGTTGTGAAGAGTTCCATAGATGGCGTGGAGCGTGTTTATGGGCTCGGGCGTGTAGGCAAAACTGGCTACATTGTAATGGTGGGTGTTCCGAGCTCGATCCTTTATGCGTCCGCATGGCGACAGCTGATGGGGTATGCCGTCATTGGCTTGATAGTCGTGTTCTGTACCATGACAGGGGCTCTCCTGATTGCAAGGAGTATCGCTCGGCCAGTGCGGCTCCTGAACTTCGCCGCGGAGGAGTTCGGAGGAGGGAATTTTTCGGTACGAGCGCCGACCGAGGGAAAAGACGAAATGTCACGCCTTGGCATGAACTTTAACGCGATGGCAGAGCGACTACAAAAAAGGGAAGCGAGATTGGCCGAACTCGACCGACTCAAATCTGAGTTTGTCTCAACTGTCTCGCACGAGTTGCGCACACCTTTGACTACAATCAAAGCGTTGACGCGACTTCTAATGCGTGAGGGACTCGATGAAACAAAACGACGCGAGTATGTAGAAACAATTTCGGTCGAATGCGATCGTCAGATTGACTTTGTTCTCAACCTTCTCGATCTATCTCGTATCGAAGGTGGTGTGCTGCGCGTCACGCACCAACGCGTTGATGTGGACGAAGTGATCTCGTCCGTCGTCAAATCAGAGGCGCGATCTGCTGAGAAGAGGCGTCACGAACTTCGAGTCGAGCCCAAGCCTGAGGTTCCGCCAGTTTGCGGGGACCCGAAGGAGCTTCGCCGTGTCCTTTCGAACATCGTTGAGAACGCTATTAAGTACACACCAGACGGCGGACGCATCATCCTATCCGCTCGTCAGGAAGACTCGCAGGTAGCTATAAGCGTGACAGACAATGGTCGAGGCATACCAGCGGAGGACATGCCTATTCTGTTCGACAAATTTCACAGGGGTCGTCCGGCACCTCACTCCGCTGCGATGGCCAACGGCACGACTAACGTTGAGTTTCTGGAGGATGCCGACGTGTCAGGAGTTGGCCTTGGTCTTTATCTTGGGCGCAACGTTATGGAGCAAATGGGAGGGCGCATCAGCGTAGACAGCGAAGTTGGACGCGGCAGCACATTCAAATTGCACTTGCCGTTGTGGAGTGACGGAGGATGCAATAAACCGGAGTAGCGAGGATTAGGCATGGCCAAACAGTTGCTGGTCGTTGATGACGACCCAGGTCTTCTGCTTGCAGTATCCGAAACGTTGCGGGCGGAAGGTTACGACGTGCAGACGGCTCGCAGGGGAGCTGAGGCGATGGTCCGCGTTGCCGAAGCGCTTCCTGATCTAATCATCAGTGACATTCGTATGCCCGGCATGGATGGGTACGCGCTGGTGCGAAATCTGCGCGCGTCGCCGCGCAGCCGACTCGTACCTATTATCTTCCTCACGGCCAAAGATGAGACCGTTGACCGCATCACAGGATTTCGCACCGGCGTAGATGCCTACGTCACAAAGCCTTTCGAGCCCGAGGAATTGGTGGCCATCGTCAAGAGCATCCTCGAACGAGTTCAGCGCACTCACGCCGACCTCGCGCGCATGTTCGGTGATCAAGAGGGCGACGACACGGATTTAATACGCGATGAAGACTTAACAGATGCGGAGTGGCGCGTGGCCGAAGCCGTTGCGCGCGGACTCGCAAACAAGGAGATCGCCTCCGAACTAAAGCTCAGTCTAAGAACCATTGAGGGTCACATCAGTCGCATCCTCGACAAAAAGAATCTGAGCAACCGAGTGGAATTGGCCCTCCACGTGCGAGGCCGGCAACCCGATTGAGAGGATCCCACCTCACTATCTTTTAGCCAGCCAGGCTGATCCTTCTTTTCCTTAAATCTCATCACTCTAATCCGTCGTTTATCAGAATTTGTCATGCAGGCGGAGAAGCCAAAGCCACCCCGGCGTTCCTAGTAAATGTTAGGTGTAAATACCTGCAACATTTAGGTGTTAATACGGTATTTCGCATTCGCTTTCCCGGCTAATGTAAGCATTGTACTAATCGCAATAGCCGACGGGACTGACAGAAGGAGCGACCAGGACATGGGACTAGGACGGAGCGATTACCTTGCTCTAACGGACACCAGGACTAGAGAAGCCGCTGGTGAAGGCTGGCTTGAAATGCTAAGGCAATGGCTCGTGCAATGCCCGCAGTGCTCTGAGGTCCGATTGGTGGTAGGCGCCCACGAAGAAGATCGATACGTCTGCAAGGATTGTGGGCACAGTTTCTCCATCAGTCGTTCAATTGCGCCGAAGAGTAATCCGCTTCTGTGACTCGTGCAGGCTGCGTTAGGGATAGTAAATATTATCTATTGAGAAAGTGAGCAGTATGTCTTATCAAGGTTCAATATTGATTAGAGAGCCGGAACTCCAGTGGCCGATCGTTGTCCTGGCCGGCATTGTCACGGCCCGCGATCGCTCTGCTGGCAGGGGTTCTCTATTATGCAGCTCTGACACAGCCATACGTAAATCCGTAATGAGAGAGAGGAATGTCGATGAATAGAAGGGGAGAGTTTGGGAGGTGTTAAGTGATGGAAGCGGCGGTTGAACAAGCTGGCACTGATGTATCCGCCATTACGTCTAATGTCTTCGTTAGGACGGACAGCGCCGTGAAGCGAATCTTTGGATGTTGGCACCGTGATATGAGTCTTCCGTTTAGCCGTGACAATGAAAGTTACCGAACGTGTGTAGCCTGCGGTGCGCGCCGCCGTTTCGATCTGGAGCGATGGACAGTGGTCGGCCCCTTTTACTATCCAAGGCTTCAGTTCGCTTTGTTTGCTCGAGCCCCGAATAAACAGCTCTTACGTCGGGAATGTTAAAGAATCGGATCCCTTGAATGACTGCGACTTTACTGGGATTTTGCAGGCTGCCACACTGACTTGAGTCTCTTCGCTAAACAGATTTCCTGTAGCGACGTCACAACGGCGTCACAAGTGAAAAAGAGATCCGAAAAACTTGCCGATGTAAGTATTTGAAAATGGGTGGGTAATTGGTGGAGCAGAGGGGGAACGAACCCCTGACCTCCGCATTGCGAACCCGGCTCTGCTCTTTTTATTAACTCACTGACATGACAGAGGTTGCAGCCACGGCGATTTTCTGAGGGTTTTATATGTTTCTACACGGAGCTTGATGCCACCCGCTTCGATCTATCCGCGCTCACGTCACAACGGCGTCACAAGCGAAAATCATTACGCCAAGGTAAATCGAACAACGGATTCAAGCTGCATGAGAGACTCCGTGATGGAGCGTCGGGCGCATGCCGTTATTAGGTTGCGGCTACGGGCTAAGCGTATCCACTGGAAAGGGGAGTGTCGTCCGGCTACCGGATTGCTGTTGTGCGGTTCCATGCCATAGTTATGCTTCTCCATAATCAAATCACGGTGCTCTGAACTGATAAGTGCGCATCCTCGCCACCTCTCAATGCGGATGCAACTTGAAGGCGGCTGCGAGCAGGGTCTTCACTGCTAGAACAGACTCAGCGTGCGCACTCCGCAAAAACCCGACCGTCGGCCCTCGCGAAAAGCACGAGTCACTCAGGCTGAAGGCTTGATTGGTTCCGGCGTTCACTATCTCGCCGGCCGCTCGTTCGGCAAACCGGCAACGTGTCCAGTTGAGCCCTCGGCTTTGCACTACCGCCGGCGGCAGGTCCGAGTTGTCAAAGGAGTGGCGCGCTCCCAGGTACTCCGTCAGCTGAACGTCCTTGCCGGCCCGGCGCAACCGCTTCACGTACTGCCGGCACGCTTCGATCGGCAGGTTCTCGTCGGCCGTCCCGTGATAGATCCGCACAGGCCGGTCCGTCATGCGTTCGTCGTCGATGTAGGTGACCGTGCAATTCGGATAGAAGGCAAGATGCGCGGCAAATTCCAAACCCGCCGGGCCATGCAAGCGCTGGAAGCGCCGAAGGCCGGAATATAGCGACGCTACAGCACCGCGCGAGAAGCCCATGACCGCGATGCGCTTCGGGTCAATTTGCGGATGCGTCGCCAGCAAGCTGAGGGCGCGGTAGGCATCAACGATGATGGTCAACGGGCTCGGCACTGCGCCCGACTCGAACGGCGGCGCGAGACCGCGTCCGCCGAAGCTATCGAGCACGAACGTGGCGACGCCCAGACGGTTTAGTTCCGCCGCCCACCGCTCTTCACGCGGGCCGGCGCCCACAGTTCCATGCAGGAGCACCACAGCCGGCGCGCGACTCGTCAGGCGATCGGGAAATTGCAGATCCCCCCATATTCTTGCCGGGCTACCCTTCTTTTCTCCCTTGAGGAACTGTGCGTCTGTCATCGTGGTGGTCTCGAACGCGATGCGGCCGGCTTGCCCCGCGGTTAGCGTCACTGTCCGGGTAACCTGCGCATGCGCGAGACCATGCGTGATCAGTAGCGTGACCGTCACCGCCAGAAGGAGCGGAAAGAGTTTCACCATGCTGCTTTGCATAGTTCCCCTGAATCTGGTCTTTCGCGAAGAACACTCCCTGCTTCCATTGAGCAGAAGCCAACTCGAAGCGAACGTCGCCACTTCAGACGTTCACGTCAGGTCTTGATCGACCTAAACACTTAACCATTTGCGGATGCTTGCTCGGGCTACTGAACAGGAATCGTCATCGCTTTAGTAACGTGGTCCAGTTCTTCACGACGTCGATTGGTGTCGCTCCTCTTTCTTCCATTAAAGAGTTAATCAGAAACCGCTGTCCGTCAGCAGTGACCACATAGTGATTTCTAAAGTCAGATGTAGTGAGACCCGCCCCAAACGGGTATCGCGAGCACGATAGACTTCACGCGAGCACGATAGACTTCACCCATTCCGCCCGCGCGGCCCGTTATCCTCGATTTCTCGTGTACTTAGTTGCCCGAGGGTTTCATTAACTGTCGCAAGGAATCCGCCAATAATTCATTGAAGCGGGCCGGATCCTCGAGCATCGGATAGTGTCCGCTGCCTTTAATAATTACGACATCGAATTGCGGCGCGTACTTGCGATTGATCTCCAGGTTAGTGGGATTCATGTCCGTGTTGATCGCTCGTATTGGTACCTTGACTTCTCGCAACGCCGGAACTGAATCGTAGGCCAAGATCCCTTGAAGGATCGCAATCGCAAGCTCAGGTGGACGCGAGGTGACTTCGGAAATAATGCGACTTTTTACAGCGGCTGGCGTGCTGGGAGAGAAGAGGAATTGATTCAAGAAACCCGTCATGGCCCCTTTATAGTCTGCTCTAAGTTGATTAAACACTTGCTCGAGTTGTTCCGGAGCCAATTTGTTTTCGACGTTTTGCAGAGCGTCAACCGGGACAATTGCCACCACGCGCTGGGGCATACGCCGGGTCGCCTCCAGCGCGATAGGTCCACCCATTGAGCTACCTACCAGTATCACGCGTTTGAGTTTCAGTTTTGTGATGACCGTATTGACATCACCGGCAAAGCCCTCGACAGACCAGTTCTTCCGTGCCTGGCCAGACTCGCCATGACCGGGTAGGTCAATGGTGACGACTTTATGGTTTTTGGCAAATACGGAAACCTGGTTATCCCAGAGGTGCCGGTTGCAGCCCCCACAGTGAATGAAGACCAAGGCAGGCTCGCCCTTGCCTTGGACAGAATAATAAATCGGAACGCCGTCCGCGGCTGGCACAACGGTAGTGTCACCACTAAACGAACCAAAAGGAACAGCGAGAGTTAAGAACCAAAAAAGCAGACCTATAAACATGCCACACCTCGCCTTTCAAAACGTTAAGAGATCTGAACATTGAACCTCGCCCAAGCAAATTACAGGATACTTAAGCAAAAGTCATAAAAGTCGCGTTGAGTAATTGTTAAATCGCGTACTGGCGATGTCCAAAAGGAATAATTCCGAACCAGCAAACTCGGCAGAACCTTCACGGCAACGTCGCGGCCCAATTGAGTATCGCGACCTTGGTAGACTTCTCCCATTCCGCCTGCTCCAAGCTTCGAGCGGATTTCATAGCGGCCCAGTTTTGTGTCGGAGGGAAGCGTCATTTGAAGTCGCGGATCAGAATCACGTCGCTCGTCTGCGTGCCGCGCGAGAGGGCGAGCTGCTTGCCGTCGCGCGAGAAGTCGAACCAAAAGATCTGGTCGGTCTTGAAATCGGTCAACTGTTTCGGCCGCCCGCCGTCCAAGGGCAGCGACCAGATGTTAGAGACGCCGTTAATCGTGTCTATGTAGTTCAAGGTGCGCCGCGCAGCAGACTGGCGGGCGCGGCGACTTGGTGACGCCTGCAATGTGATCGGATCTCGATATTTTTTCGCTTCAAGTCTGCTGTCCAATTTCCAACGGCGGCTGTAGTGATGACCTTGAAGGTTACTTCTTGATGTCCGCCGCCCAGTTTACGATCACGTTAATCTGTTGACGCTGCGGCGCTTCGGGCAAAGAAGATACGAGGAAGCGTTTGCCGTCGTGCGTTACCGTGTAATATCCGTTGCCAGGGAAGCTCTGATCGATCGAAGCGACACGAATCTCGAAAAGTGACCGGGCTTCTCCGACTTTGAATGTCGGGCCATCCCCGTTCACTTCCACCGCCACTAGTTTTCGATCGGCGGCGTAGTAATAAAGTTCCCGCCCATCTGCGCGCCATTGCGGTTGTGACCCACCACCGATTGAGATCGCCACTTTGGCGCCGCTAACTGGAAAGCTGTCGACGTAAACCTCAAACTGTTCCGTCTCATTCGATATGTACGCGATCCATCGCCCATTTGGCGACAGCCGCGGCTGAGCTTCAATAAAATTAGTTTGCAGCCAACTCGTCGATTTTTTCTCGCCTGACAAGGAGAGCAAGTACAGATCAACGTTCGTTTTCGGGTTGAGTTGAGAGTAGATGATGGATTGCCCATCGGGCGCCCACTGAGGGTTGAACTTCAGCTCTGCGGACGAAACAAGCGGCTCCTCCGGCGAAGCGGCGTTCGATAGCTTTTGATAAATGCTCGTCACCCCGTTGCGCGTCGAGACGAAGGTGACGTGATCCCCATTGGGCGACCAGGAAGGCAACAAATCGCTGGTAGGATCAGTGGTTAGCCGTATCTGACTGCCGCGCTCAAGATCTATCAACCAGATGTCAGAGGGTATCCCAGTCTGTAGGTCTAGTCGGCTGACCGCGACCTTCTTCTCATCGGGTGATAAGGCCGGCGCGTTGTAGGCGCCCGGCGGCGTGAGGAGACTGAGTTGTTTACCCGACCGGTCAAACCAGACAAGTTGGTTGTTTACCATGCCCCCGCCCGCGCGAAAGACGAGTACACCGTTTTCGGAGACGGAGAACATAGCGCGACCGCTGATAGAGTTTCGTACAGTGTGTTCGGCGACGGGAAACGCGTCGCCTTTGAGTTGGAGCGTGTCGGCGTCAAAACCTTGCGCCATAAGGGTGCTCTCACGAACGAAAAGCAGGTAGCCCGGCGACGCGTACGCCATGCTTGAATGTGCTTGCAGTAGCCGCGTGGTCTCCTTGGAGTCGAGTGTGCCGACGTAAATGGCACTGTTCTCCGGCTGCGCGTTCCTCGCTAAAAAAAGAAAGTGGCGACCATCTGGCAGAAAGTATGGCCAGATGTGCTCGATCTCATTGCGGGATGCATCAACCGTTGTTAGTTGGATCGGCGTCCCTCCGGTGGCTGGCACACGGTAAATTCCGCTCGCAACTCCCCGCGAGAAAATAATCGTCCCATCGTGACTCCATGCACCGCTGTAATTCGAAGGCGCGTCGCAGACTGTTTGCACCGATCCGCCCGAAACGTCGATCCATTTGAGCTTACCTTTGGCGAAAAACCCTACCGCGCGACTGTCAGGCGACCAGAATGGCTGAAATCCGCCATCGGTTCCGACTATAGGGCGTGCTTCGAAAGATCCGAGCGCACGCATCCAGAGAAGCTCTTTGCCGTCATCAGTATTGACCCGAAAGACCACGTACCGGCCGTCCGGGGAGATCGTAGGAAGACCGGGAATTGACGCCTTCTCGGGGGTCGGTATGATGAAACGCATGGCCTCGATCGGCCTCGCATCCGTCCGCTCACGGCGAAAGTATGTCCAGGCGAGAGTAATTGCTGCTATCAGAAGCCCTATTGCTGCCAGCGCCCACGGCAACCACTGGCGGAAAGCGGGGGGGACGAATGATTGAGCGGTCGTTGTCTCGTTTGCTACAGCGGAAGAGCCCGAGAGTGCTTCCAGCGCAAACGCGACGTCGCGCGCTGAATGAAAACGTGCTTCGGGGTTCTTCTCCAGACAGTGATTCACCAAACGTTCCAACCCAGGTGAGACGCTCTTGTTCATGTCTGACAACTCAGGTGGATCTTCTTTTAGGATCGCGCTCATTGTTTCAGCAGCCGATTCACCATGAAACGCACGTCTTCCGGAGAGCATCTCGTAAAGGATCGCGCCGAACGAAAAGATGTCAGAACGCTGATCGACAGCGCGTCCTTTCAATTGCTCAGGCGACATGTAACCGACTGTTCCCATCACCACCCCCGGATCAGTATCGACACGACGCGTGGGAACATCTGTTTGCGACTGACTGCCGTCCAGTTGCGTGAGCTTCGCCAAACCAAAATCGAGAATCTTCACTCGTCCGTCGTTGGTGACGAAGATGTTGTCGGGCTTCAGATCGCGATGGATGATTCCTTTTTCGTGGGCTGCAGCCAGACCATTTGCAATCTGTAGTGCGTAATCAATAGCGCGCCGTTGGCCCAGGGGAGTTCCACCAATGCGCTTGCGCAGTGTTGCGCCCTCTAAGAGTTCAGAGACCACGTAAGTCGTCCCATCATGGGCGCCGATGTCGTGAACGATGAGTATGTTTGGATGGTTGAGTGCGCTCGCGGCACAGGCTTCCTGTTCGAACCTGCGCAAGCGATCAGGATCGGTAGAAACGATCGTGGGCAGAACCTTCACCGCCACGTCGCGACCCAATTGCGTATCGCGACCCTGGTACACTTCTCCCATGCCGCCTGCGCCAAGCTTCGAGCGGATTTCGTAACGTCCGAGTTTTGCACCTGTTTCAATCGTCATCGATCATCTGATGGTGACAGGAAGCTCGTTGGACCATTTCGCAAACGTCATGGTTGTAGACCCATGCGCCGCAGCAGGTCGGCGAAACGTGGGTCGCTGCGTACGGATTCGAAAGGCGGCTCCCATCTGATTCTGGACAACGGACCGACGCGCGCCTGAAAGTCTTTTTCAAGCCAGATAAAGACCTGGTCCTTGTCCCCGAGTCCCGCGTAAATACCAGCGACATCCTTCCCAAGCGCCTCGTGCCTCTCGTATTTCGCCTGAACTTCTTTGAGCAATTTCAACGCTTCAGCCTTTTTTCCAGAAATTGCCAGTACGTATCCCAGACTGCTGAAAATCCTCCGATCCCCACCAGCGGCTACAGCTTTCTGTAACGCTGCGATTGCTTCAGAGTTGCGTCCTTGCTTGAGATAGATCCAACCCAATACCTCAAGACCTCTTGGATAGTTTGGATCCAGATCCACGACTCTTTTGGCTTCCTCGAGTGCGCGAGTGCTATCACCTTCAAGGAAGAGATAACTCTGGGCGACGCTCTGGCCGATAATGAGGGACAGAGGATCGAGCTCTTGAGCGCGTTTGATCTCGAACTTTGCCTCATCAAATCGGCCCTGGTCACGAAGGACAAGACTGTACCATTGATGCGCTGTGGGATAGTTCGGACTTAGCTCGATGGCCCGTTTAAACTCGCTCTCAGCTTTTCCCCATTGCCACAAACCAGCGCCATAACACCAACCGAGCGACGTGTGGGCTTCGCCTAATGAAGGATCGAGTTGGAGAGCACGCTCTGCTAAAGCGATGGATTTGGGTACAGTGTCAGTTGTAGAAGCCCCCGCGTATTCGATCAGCAATACGTAGCAATCGGCCAGGCCGACGTAAGCCAAGGCGTAATTCGGGTCCTTTTCCGCCGCTTGCTGAAACTGCTCAATGGCTTTCTTCACATTTTCCGCGGTCCGCTTGTTCCAGTAATACCGGCCTCTTATATACGCCTGATAAGCTTCAGGATTGCTGGTATCGCGCTTCTTTAGCTGCTTCTGCTCTTCGCCGCTAAGCCTGGTACGAAGACGCTCGGATATCTCGCGCGAAATCTCCTGTTGGACAGCCAGCGCGTCGGCGACTTTACGGTTGTACTGTTCTCCCCACAGCTGTTTATTGTCGCGCACGTCTATCAGCGCAGCATTGACCGTCAGGCTGTCCCCGCGTTGCAGAATTCTGCCTGTAAGGATCGCGCGAACGCCTAATTCGTTCCCCGCCGTAATTGCATCGATTTCCTTTGTTTTGTAACGAGCGATAGACGGACTTGGAATCACGCGCAAGTTAGAGAGCTGAGAAAGACTGTTGGTAATACTTTCGGTTAAGCCGTCGGAAAGATACTCGGTGTTTGGATCGCGATTCTGATTCACGAACGGTAAGACTGCAATCGAGTCAATGGCGACTGCCGTGGAGCGTAAGTACAGATAAGCTGCGATTGCGATGCTTCCCAGAACGATTGTTGCCAATACCACAGCTGTCGCGAGCTTGTGATGCTTGATTCCGGCAAAGATGTATTCGGCGCTTGATGGCGATGTCGAACGTGGCGTTCCGGCGACCGTAGCCGCGTTGCGTTCCGTCGATGTAACAGTTGCTAATGGAACTGACGTTTCGACTTCCACGGCGCCCTCAAGGTCGCGCCGCACGTCGCGCAGCTCAATGGCGGCTTCTCTGATTGATTGATAGCGGTCGTCCGGATCTTTCGCCAGGCAACGGCGCACGATACGGGTAAGATCAGCCGGCGCTGAAGGATTTAGATCTCTCACCAATCGGGCTGGCGTGTGAACGATCTTGTGTAGCGTGTCGATAGTCGATTCACTTTCGAAGGCGCGTTGCCCCGTCGCTGCTTCATAAAGCAGACAGCCAAACGCGAAAATATCGGAGCGGTGATCAACCGGATGGCCCTGCACTTGTTCAGGAGACATGTACCCAACAGTACCCATCACGAGTCCTGGTCTAGACAGTGGTCGAGACAACACCTCAGTCGTTGCTTCCGCATGCGAGGTCATAGGTTTGGGCGTTAATGGTTCAGTGAGTTTGGCCAATCCAAAGTCGAGAATCTTTGGATAGCCATCACGAGTGATCATTACGTTGTCCGGTTTGAGATCGCGGTGCACGATTCCCGCAGCATGAGCTTTCGTCAAACCCTCGGCTACCTGCTGAAGATAGCGAAGCAGTTTCGGGATCCCGATCCGTTCGCGATGAATCGCCTCGCGAAGCGTTGAGCCGTCCACGTATTCCATGGCGATGAAGTGCATCCCTTCGTGCTCGCCAATCTCATAAATGTGCGCGATGTTTGGATGATTTAGTGCGGCGGCTGCCTTTGCTTCCTGTGTGAATCGACGCATCCGATTTTGATTACTTGCTAGCTCTGGTGGCAGAATCTTCAACGCAACTTTACGGTCGAGCATCGCATCATGTGCTAAAAACACCTCACCCATTCCGCCTGCACCAAGCTTCGAGCGGATCTCATAGCGGCCGAGTTTTGTGCCGGAGGCAAGCGTCATTTGAAGTCGCGGATCAGAATCACATCGCTTGTCTGGGTGCCGCGTGACAGGGCGAGCTGCTTGCCGTCGCGCGAGAAGTCAAACCAGAAGATCTGGATCCGATCGTTATTGGTGACAACATCGGCGGGCAAAATCTTTAAAGCAACTCTGCGATGAAGCTCAGTATCCTCCGCCAGGTACACCTCACCCATTCCGCCTGCACCAAGCTTCGAGCGGATTTCATACCGACCG
Source organism: Pyrinomonadaceae bacterium (assembly GCA_036507195.1). Taxonomy (GTDB): domain Bacteria; phylum Acidobacteriota; class Blastocatellia; order Pyrinomonadales; family Pyrinomonadaceae; genus PSRF01. The sequence goes on from DASXQM010000246.1 coordinate 78,521, forward strand.
AGTTTTGTGCCGCCGTTAATCGCCATTTCCGGAACTCACTTCAGAATATCCACAACTTCCGTCGGACCCTTCTCGGAAATCTCCTGCGCGATCTCCTCCCGCACTGCAAATGCGGAAGAGTTCCTCGGTAATCATTAGAGACACTTCGAATATACACACGCCGGAGGTTTCTGTTAACAGCGACATGAGAGGTTTTCAACAGTAGGCGTTGGCCCAACGCTCAAGTCTACAGACGTAGCGTTGCATCGGGATCTTATCGGTGATCGATTCTGAATCGAATCAGGACCTCCACATTGCACCGCGGCGACCACGTGCGCACGGTTCTAAATTATGCCAAATGACATAGTTATCGAAAGTTCGTTCACGGGGCACGGTATTCACAGTTGCCCAACTTGCTGGATCCTGTCTGATGAAGGTAGCGAATTTAGGCCGTTTTGCGCACTTGTTGATAAGGAGTGCATGTCGGTTAAGTGGATTTTTCCGAACGCAACGTCACAACGGCGTCACAAGCAAAAAAGAGGGCTATTGATCTTGCTGCTGTAACTATTTGAAGTAGGTAGGTTTACTGGTGGAGCAGAGGAGGGTCGAACTCCTGGCCTCCGCATTGCGAACGCGGCGCTCTGCCAACTGAGCTACTGCCCCACTAACAGTGCATATTAGGAATGGGAACGGCTAACTGTCAAATTACAAGCCTGGTTATTATGACTTGACCAGTAAGATTTTCCATTTCTCATTTGCCATCACTACTGTCCCAACGTTGACCAATTCAATGTTCGTATCTGGTTGGATTTGATCTACTTAACTCTGATAAATGTTGGAATCGATTTCAATTCATCGAGACGAACCAAACGGCTTC